>JACQAC010000006.1 GCA_016195245.1 Pseudomonadota bacterium | reverse complement strand
TCGGCGAGCACCTTGCCATGCTCGGATGAGAGCATGTGCACGAGTTCTTCCATGTTCTTTTCGACGAGGCCTTTGAAGGCGAACATCACGCGCGCGCGGCGTTGCGGGTTGGTGGCGGCCCAGCCTGGCTGCGCTTTCAGAGCGGCTTGCACGGCGGCGTCGACGGTCTTGGCAGTCGAGAACGCGACTTCGGCCTGCTGCGCGCCGGTGTTAGGGTTGTAGACAACGCCAACGCGCCCGCCTGACGTGGCGGGCGCGGATTTTCCAGCGATAAAGTGTTCGATCGCGCGCATCGGAGCCTCCGGAATTTTTGAGGTCTTATGGCCCCTTGTTCCGGCTTAGTCCATGGCGCGGAACCGCCGCAATTGACGCATTCAGGTAAGCGGCGGACCGCCGCGCCGCGCCATGCCCATGATCAGGCTAACGACGAATAGAACGAGAAAAAGGAAGAATAGAATTTGCGCGATGCCGGCCGAAGCCGACGCAATGCCGCCAAAGCCGAACACCGCGGCAATGATGGCCACGACAAAGAAAATAAGCGCCCAGCTGAGCATGGGAAATCTCCTGGTTTCGATGCCCGTTGAACGCGATTTACCGTCGCAGAGTTCCTATTGTGGGTAGGCCCAGGTGCGGGCATTGGCGTGGACAGCGTCGTATTGCGCTTCGGCGAAACGCCAATTGGCGAGCTTGGTGTAGAAAATCTCAAGGAAGCGCCGGCGTTCGTTCTTGTAGTCGAGATAGTAAGCGTGCTCCCAAAGATCGCAGGTGAGCAGCGGCGTCGTCTGACCGTCGGAGATCGGCGTCGCCGCGTCATGCGTGTCCTTCAATGCAATCGCACCATCGGCTTCAGCGACCAGCCACAACCACCCTGATCCAAAATGCCCTTCACCCTGTGTGGCGAACTGCTCGGCAAAAGCGTCAAGCGATCTGAACTTGGCTTCGATGGCGCGCGCGAGAGCGCCGGTTGGACCCTGACCAGCATCGGCCGTCAGCGATTGCCAGAAGAAGCCGTGATTCCAGGCTTGAGCGGCGTTGTTGAAGAGCTTCTTATCGCCCTCCTTCGCCGCAAGGCGGACAATAGCCTCAAGCGTTGTAGGTTTTTCACCTTGGCGCTCCGCCATGAAGCCATTGACCTTCTTCACGTACGCGGCGTGGTGCTTATCGTGATGCGTCCGCAACGTTGCGGTCGACATCGACAGCTCAAGCGCCTCTGGTGCGAACGGGAGGTTCGGCAATTTGATCATCGTTGCTCCTTACTCTTCCGCTTGAAGCGGATCGCATTCTCGCGCGGGACGGGCCAAAGCCCGCCCGCAACACCTTGCATGATACGATCGCCAGGGTCGGCGCGTTGCTCGCCAATCAGTGTATGAATTAGGGCGGGACGCTCGAGTGTAAAGTGGCGGAGCACTATGTCGCTCCGCTTTTCGTCGATACCAATTCAATGCAGCTCGTAGGTTCTTTCAAAAAATGTCGGACGGACCACGCTCCGCTCTCGATTGTACTCGTTCGACTGTACCCGTTGTTCAACTGCACAACGCCGCCTGACAAGCGAGCGTTGCGCTGGATCTGTGGGAACTTGTGCGCTCGCAGCTACGTTGCTGTTCGGTAGGCGGCGAGCTGAGCCGCAGGCATCAGGAGATTAATCATGGCTCAAGCGTCAGAACGCTCAGTTCGTGGCAAGTCGAACGGGCGCGAGGCGCTGCGTTCGCGCGCCGACGATGTCATGGAAGATTTCGAAGAGCTGCGGAAAGATGTTGGCCGTCTGTATGACGCCGCCAACCAAGCGGCGCGCTCCGAACTTCGCTTCGCCAAGAACCGCGTTGGTCAGTTGACATCGGATCTCCGCGAGCAAGCATCAGAGCGCGCGGAATATTTCGGCGAACAAATACGCACACACCCGTACGTCGCTATCGGCGCGTCGCTCGGGATCGGCCTGTTGCTGGGTTTTGTGGCGAGGCGGCGTTAGGCTCCCGACGCAGACGGCACGCGCACCCAGAGCGCCGCCGGCCGCAAGGGATCGCGGCCAACGTCAGCGCCAAGCTGGCGCGCGAAAGCATCAATCAGACGCGCTCCCGGCCCGAGCGCGCCATTTGCGTGAGCGGTACAATCGACGGCGAAGCGAATTTCGCCCCGTTCGTCCTGCTCCAGCCATATCTTCAATTCTTCCGTGCCCGACGCACAATCCAGCGCGAACGAGATGGCTTCGCCAACCAGGAACGTCAGGGGTATGGCGTGATCGGTGTCGGCGCGCGCCGGGTCGAGATGCGTCGACAGGCGCAGGTCTTTGCTCTGGGCGCCACGGCCCTGTATCAGTTGGCGAACGATTTCGGCAATCAGGTCATCGAGCCTGAGCTCCCGCAATTCGCCAGATGAATAGATGCGTTGGTGTGCGAGCGCGAGCAGCTGCACGCGGTCGTGCGCGCGCGCGAGGCCCCAAGCCTCGCTTTCATCCTTGGCGCCGCGCGCTTGGATATTGAGCAGGCTGGCCACCATCTGCAGATTGTTCTTCACGCGGTGATGAACCTCGCGCAGCAACGCGCGCTCCTCGCCGAGGGCTTCCACTAAGCGCTGTTCACGCCCACGCAAAGTCTTGGCCATCGCGGCCATGGTGCGGCGAAGCGAACGGATTTCATCCGGCGCGTTTTCCAGCGCTTCCGTTTCAACAACGTGTTCACCACGGGCGTATGAGCGTGCCGCCGCTTCCAGGTCCGAGAGCGGTCGGGCCACAAACATCTCAATCGCCAACCAGCCCGCCGCCATCGCGAGCGCCCAGATCAGAAGCGGCGCCGCGAGCGAGAAGCCAAGCGCGGTCCACCGTTGCCATGCGGGCCGATCCGGGGCCCACGACATGATTGCGTAAAGGTCAGGCGCACTCAGGGGCACAACAACGGCGGCAGCGTCGCGTACTGGGACGAACGCGGAATCAGAGCCGAGACGATCGCGGATTTGCGCGGCGCTCGGGAGCGGCGGCATCGCGCCGTGGTCGGCAGTGGATTCCGCGATCACACGGCCGTCGGCGTCCGCCAGCGCGGCGCGCGCGCCATAAAGAGAGCGCGTTCGGTCGAGCAAGCCGATGAGCGCGCGGGAAGGAATCGCCGCGGCGATGAAACCAATGCGGCGGCTGTTTTCGTCTCGAATGGGTTCCATAGCAACGAGCGCAGGCTGATGCGACAGCGCGCCGTGCTCAACAAACCCCATGGCAAAGCCATCGCGCCCGGCAGCTCGATCACGAACCGCCGATCGCGCCATGCGATAAGTCGGCGGCGCGGCGGGTTCACTACAGAGCACGACACCCGAGTCGTCCGTCACAGCAATCGACGCGAGGTAGGAATAGCGCCGTTTGACGCTGCCGAGCCATTCGCGGCAATCGCCGGTTTGGATTTGCTGCATGGCTGGCGAAGTCGCCAAAACGCGCAGCACTTCACGCACTTCATCAATGGCGCTGCGCTCGCCGGAAATGGATTGTAAGGCGCGGCGGCTCAGGACTTCTTCGTAAGCCGACTGGCGCGCGGCAACTGCGTTAAGACCCACCTGCGTAGCGATGGCCCCAGCCGGCAGCATGGCAAGGCCGAGCAAAAGCGCCATGCGCCCGCGCATCGATCCGAGCGACCGAGCGCGGGGCCAAAGCGCAAATAACCTCTCCCCCGACGCTCTCACACGCTTGCGGTTTCCTGCACGATGTTGGCGTCAGGAACGACGGCCCCTGCGTCTTCGTCCTCCAAGCCCAGAATGTCGGAAAGCTTGCGCCGTGCACGGTTGACGCGGCTCTTGATGGTGCCCACGGCGCAGCCGCAGATGGCTGCGGCTTCTTCGTAGGAGCAGCCCGAGGCGCCAACCAGCGTCAGCACTTCGCGATGGTCTGGAGCGAGCTGCGCGAAGGCCACCTTGAAATCTTCGAGATCGACAGACCCGTCTTGCTCCGGTCGCACCGCAATCCGTGCGGCGTGGCGACCCTCGGCGTCTTCTATTTCGCGCTTAGATTTGCGCAGAAGCGAATAATAATGGTTGCGCAGGATCGTGAAGAGCCAAGCACGGAGGTTTGTGCCCTGCTCGAAGCGATCGACGTTGGCGAGCGCCTTCACAAGGGTATCTTGTACGAGGTCGTCCGCTTGGGCGGCATTGTGAGCCAGTGAACGCGCGAACGCGCGCAGGCTCGGCAGGAGTTCGATCAACTCCGCCTTGAAAGCCAGAGGCGCGCTCATGATTTGTCCTCGGTCTTGTCGAGCTGATCGAGGAGCCGCAGCCAGCTCTCCGGGAGGGGTTCCGCCGCCGCCTGCCCAAACGCGAGCTTCAAATTTCTGGTGATCAGCGCCTTGTGCGCCGCCGACGAATTCCCGGGCGGCTTGCCGTTGCCGGCGGACTGAGGGGGTTTCTGTCCCACTATCGTATCCATTTCGCCCTTTTGCCTCATAACCCGTATTGCTCCCCGCGCAATTGCAAACAGGTTCAACGGGAACCCTCTGGCCGCCTCAACGCTTTCAGAGCACACCGGTTCCACCACGATGGGAACCAAAACGCAGAAACGACGTTTTCGACCGCAGGACCGGGAGAAGCGTTCATGCGCATTGAGGCTGCGGAGCCCACTTTTAACAACGAAAACAAGGGATTTCATATGAGTTTGGCCCGGGGGATAGCGCCGCATTTATCGTTGTTGCGCCGCTATTCCCGCGCGCTGACCGGCGCTCAAGAGAGCGGCGATGCGTTCGTTGCAGCCACATTGGAGGCCATTGTCGCCAAGCCTGAAGAGTTTCCGCGCGACATCGACGCTCGCACAGGGCTCTACAAGACATTCCACCGCATCTGGGAGAGCGCGAACATCGAAGGCGACAAGGACAACGCGCTTTCAAGAGGCGAGAAGAAGGTTCAGGAGCGGCTACGCGCGCTATCGCCAGCATCCCGCCAAGCGTTGCTTCTCACGGCATTGGAAAATTTCACTGTGCATGAAACCGCGGAAATCCTTGGGCGTACAACCGACGATGTGAACGCGCTGCTGGAAGACGCGATCGACGATCTCGGCGAACAAACCCGCGCACGCATCTTGATCATTGAAGACGAAGCCGTGATCGCCATGGATTTGAGCGATCTCGTTACCAATGCCGGTCACACAGTTTGTGCGACGGCGACGACCGCATCGCAGGCGGTTGCAGCCGCGAAGCGCGAACGCCCGGATCTGGTGCTCGCTGACATTCAGCTAGCGGACGGCTCCTCAGGGATCGACGCTGTAAAGGCAATTCTTTCGTCGTTCGAAGTGCCGGTGATCTTCATCACCGCCTTTCCGGATCGCCTGCTGACTGGTGAACGGCCCGAGCCAACCTTCTTGATCACCAAACCCTATTCGCCCGACATCGTGCGGACGGCCGTCAGTCAGGCGCTATTCTTCGAAAGCAGCGGGCCACTCAACTAGCCACACACTCACGTGCGGCAACGCAGCGCTTGCTTGACCGCCAACAAGCGGGTCATACGCGGCACATGAAGAAAATGCTGGTTCTAGCGGCTTTTGCCCTTGCAGCGTGCGGCGTGGGCGGCGGTCCACAGACGCAGAGCCTGCATGTCGAGAATGGCTGGGCGACGCCAACACCCGGCGGCGTCAACGTGTCGGCCGGCTACGTAACTCTTGTGAACGACAGCGACACGGCGGACGCACTGATTGCGGCGAACAGTACGCGCGCCGCGAATGTCGACCTGCACGAGATGAATATGAGCGGCGCCATCATGCAGATGCGATCGGTCGCCTCGGTACAGGTTCCCGCGCACGGCAGCGTCACGCTTGAGCCGGGCGGCACGCATCTCATGTTCAATGGGGTCGCGACGCCGTTCGCTGAGGGCGAGCGCATTCCTGTGCAACTCACGTTTGAGCACGCGGGCGTGGTATCCGTGGATTTGCCAGTGTCGCGCGCAGCGCCAGAGCACCAACACTAAGCGTCAAGCGGCAGCTCAGTCGTGTCCTTCAAGTACTCGAGGATGATGCTCGACTCGAGATGCGCGATCGCAGCGCAGCGCAGCAGCTTCTGTTGCACGATCTCTTGGAAGTGCGGCAGGTCGCGCGCGATCAGTTTGAGTAGATAGTCCGCCTCGCCCGTCAGCATGACGCAAAGCGTCACCTCCTCCATGCGCGTCACCAGATCACGGAATTGCTTCACACTGGCGGCTGCGTGGTCCTTCAAGCGAATGCGGATAATGGCGCCGCAAGAGAGGCCAGCGCTTTCAGCATCGACCAGCCCGACCACGGCGCGCAGAGCACCGGTTTCCTTGAGGCGGCTGAGGCGGCGCGACACCAGACTCGCAGATACGCCAGCGGCTTCGGCCAATTCGGCTTGAGAGGCTGAGGCGTCGCGTTGGATGGCCACTAGGAGGCGGCGATCGGCCTCATCCAGAACGTCAATTTCACGTTTCATGCGACTATCGTACATTACCGCATCATCCATGCATACTAATGCGCCAACCCACGTCAAATGGAACTGAAAATGCAAGTTGTGTGGGGTATTGTGTCGCTCAATGAGCGCAAAACTGAAGCCGGAGCAATCCGAGGCCGCCGAGGCCGTCGACTGGAAACGCGTGGTCGAGCTGGTGCAGTGCTCGCGCGCCATGGACGCCATCGAGGAAGCCGAGCTCGTTCCGGGCAAGAAGATTTTCTACCAGTTCAGCGCGCGCGGCCACGACTTGGCGCAGGTGCTGCTCGGCTTGCACCTCACCCACCCGAAGGATGCAATCTGCGGCTATTACCGCTCGCGCCCGATCCTGCTGTCGCTAGGAGTCGCGCTCGAAGACGCGCTCGGTTCGGCAATGGGCCGCGCCGGCGGCTATAGCGACGGGCGCGATATCGGCGTCGTGTTTAACTATCCCAACGCGCAGGGCGCTTCCGCGCTGCCAATGTGCGGCGGTGTTGGCGCGCAGTACACGCCGACCGCCGGCTACGCGCAGGCGATTGAGTATCAAAAGAATGTGCTGGGCGATCGCGCTTATGACGGCGCAATCGGCGTTGTGCTCGGCGGCGACGCTTCGGTGGCGACAAACGGGTTCTGGTCGGCGCTCACAATTGCGACGACACAGAAGTTGCCGATGCTCTTCTACATCGAAGACAACGGGTACGGCATTTCCGTACCAGGAACATTCCAAACACCAGGCGAAAACATCGCCAAGAATCTCGCGAGCTTCAGCGGGCTGTACATTCTTGATGGCGACGGGACCGATCCGGCGCAGGCGTCTGAGCTGATCGCGGAAGCGGTGGACCATGTGCGCCGCGGCAACGGTCCATGCTTGTTGCATTTAGAGGTGCCGCGCCTTGAGGGCCATTCGTTTCAGGACACGCAAGCTTACAAGTCCAAACAAACCATCGAGTCCGAATGGGCGCGCGATCCGCTGCCGAAACTGAAGGCGCATGTTGTCCCCTCGCTGATGAGCGAGAAAGATTGGGACGCTTCGGAAACTGCAACAAAGGCGCGTGTGAAGCGTGCAGCACAGATTGCTGATCAGCGGCCGGTGGCCAATCCGGCTGATGTGACGCGTCATGTCTTCGATGAAGGTGAAATGCAAACCGAAGGCGGTCTGCACAATAGCGGCTACATGGCGCCGCGTGTGACCGATGAAGCCAAGCCCGAGGGCGCGCGCGTCAACATGATCACGGCGATCCGCCGCGTATTGGATCACGAGCTTTCGATCAATCCGCGCGTATTGGTGTTCGGCGAAGACGTTGGGCCGAAAGGCGGCGTGCATGGCGTGACGCTGGGCCTGCACGACAAATTCGGCGCCGAGCGCGTATTCGATACTTCGCTTTCCGAAGAAGGCATTATCGGTCGTGCTGTCGGCATGGCTATCGCGGGGCTGATGCCGGTGCCGGAGATTCAATTCCGTAAGTATGCCGAGCCGGCATGCGAGCAAATCAGCGATTGCGGTTCGATGCGTTGGCGCACAGCCAATCGTTTCGCGGCGCCGATGGTGGTTCGGATGCCGGTCGGCTTCTTCAAATGCGGCGATCCGTGGCATTCGCAGACCAACGAAGTGCAGTTCGTGCATACGCCGGGCTGGCGCATTGCGGCGCCGTCGAATGCGGAAGATGCGGTCGGTCTGCTGCGCACGGCTTTGCGCGGCAATGATCCGGTGATGTTCTTGGAACACCGTAATATGCTGGACGCTGCGAGTGCGCGCCGCCCCTACCCCGGCGATGACTTTGCGCTGCCGTTCGGCAAGGCGAAAGTCACGAAGAGCGGCAGCGACATCACGATCGTCACTTGGGGCGCGATGGTCGAACGCTGCGAAGCGGCGGCAGAGAAATATTCGGCGGATGTGATCGATCTGCGCACGTTGGCGCCGTGGGACAGCGAGGCGGTGCTCGCTTCGGTGAAGCGCACGCATCGGTGTTTGATCGTGCACGAGGATCTTGGGACCGCAGGGTTCGGTGCGGAGATCGCGGCCGTGGTGGCGGACGAAGCTTTCCTCGATCTCGATGCGCCCGTCGCACGCGTGACCATGCCGGACATCCCGTCACCGCATCATCCCGACTTGATGGAGTGGGCACTGCCGTCGGTGGCGAAGATTGCAGCAAAGATCGAAGAGCTGGTGCGCTTCTAATGGCCGATACAACCAACATCGTCATGCCGATGGAGCAGGAAGGCTCGAAGTCGGTGGTGCGCGTTTGGCTGAAGAAGGTCGGCGAGCCGGTGAAGCGTGATGAGCCGATTGTGGAGCTTGAGACGGACAAGGTTGCGGTGGAAGTGCCTTCACCCGCGGACGGCGTGTTGAGTGCGATCACTTTGAACGAAGGCGATGAAGCGGCGCCGGGGGCGACGCTGGGCGTGCTTTCACTGGGCGTTGAAACCGCGGACCGCCCGCTTCCAACCGGCAGAGCTGTGCCTGCAGACGCTCAGGTCGTTGGAAACAAAGAGCCTGGAAGCCGGCGGTCCGCAGCTGAAGCAGAGCAGCGACTCTCTCCACTTGTGAAGCGTTTGCTTGCTGACCACAGCATCTCGGCGCGCGACATCGCTGGATCGGGCCGCGATGGGCGCATTACGCACCAAGACGTCGAAGACTTCATCGCGCGCGGCGGAGCGAAGGTGTCGCCAGCGAAGCCAGCGCCCACGGCGCCGATCAAAGGCGGCCGCATTCCACACGACGCGATGCGGAAATCGATCGCCGAGCACATGGCGCGGTCGGTGGCGACAGCGCCGCATGTGACGGCGGTGTTTGAGGCCGACTTCTCGGCGATCGCGGCGCACCGCGCAAAGCATAAGGACGCCTACGCGAAGGCGGGCGCGCCGCTCACCTATTCCGCTTACATCGTGCGCGCCGCGGCGGAGGCCATGAAAGTTTCGCCGAATGTCAACGCGCGCTGGCATGATGATTTTCTTGAGGTGTTCGAAGACGCCAATATCGGCATGGGCGTGGCGCTCGGCGATAAGGGGCTGATCGTTCCGGTCGTTCAGCGCGCGCAAGTACTGACATTGACAGAGACGGCCGCCAAGATGAGCGATCTTACCGATCGGGCCCGCAAGAACGCGTTGAAGCCGGCGGACGTTCAAGGCGGCACCTTTACGATCTCCAATCACGGCGTGTCGGGTTCATTGGTGGCGACGCCGATCATTATCAATCAGCCCCAATCGGCGATCCTGGGCGTTGGCAAGCTTGAAAAGCGCGTTGTTGTGCGTGAGATCGACGGCGGCGAAGCCATCGTGATCCGGCCGATGGCCTACGTGTCGCTCACCATCGATCATCGTGTGCTCGACGGGTATCAAACCAATGCCTGGCTGACGCGTTTTGTAGAAGTTCTTGAAACCTGGCCGCTGGAGGACTGACTATGCTTGAAGACCTCGCGGTGAAGCCGCCGGACCCGCTTCTGAAAATCATCAAGATGTTTCGCGAGGACCCGCGCGAGGACAAGATCGATCTGGGCGTCGGGGTCTATCGCGACGAGAATGGTATGTTGAATTTCTCCGTTTGCTGGGTGAACTGACCTTTGGCGCCCAGGCGGCCGATCTCGTTTCGATCCAATCTGTCGGCGGCACGGGCGCGCTGCGCCTGGGCTGCGATCTGCTGAAAAACGCCGGCGCCAAGCGCGTGCTGCTGCCGACGCCCTCATGGCCCAACCATCCCGCCATCATTCGCGCCGCACAACTCGAACAAGTGGACGTCCCTTTCTTCGATGTCGCGCGTCAAGAAATCGACATTGACGGCCTGACTGCTGGCTTCGCCAAGGTAGAGCGCGGTGACGCTGTCATTCTGCAAGGCTGCTGCCACAACCCGCTCGGCGCCGATTTCAATCTGGCGCAGTGGGAGAAGCTCGCAGACGCTGTGAACAAGCACGACATCATTCCGTTCATCGACCTTGCCTACCAGGGATTTGGCGATGGATTGGAAAAGGATGTCGAGGGCGCCCGGCTCATCTTGTCGCGTGTGCCGGATGCGATCATCGCGGTCTCCGGCGCCAAGAATTTTGGGCTTTACCGCGAGCGGGTCGGAGCCCTCTTCGTAAAGACACCGGCTGCGTCCCGCGCCGCGGCGCAGAGCAATCTGTTCGCGCTGGCGCGGGCCAACTACTCGATGCCGCCGGATCATGGCGCGTCGTGCGTGCGTGTAGTGCTGAGTGATCCGAAGTTGCACGCGATGTGGGTGGCGGAGCTGGACGAGATTCGCGAGCACATGAAGAAGACGCGCGCGGCGCTGGCGGCGGCGCGGATCAATTCGATCCCGATGAATTTGATCGGGTCGCAAAAGGGCATGTTCACGACGCTGCCGCTCAGCGAGGCGCAGGTTGTCACGTTGCGCGAAGAGTTCGGCGTCTACATGACCGATGCAGCGCGGATCAATGTCGCCGGGCTGCCGGAAAACGAGACGGCGCGGTTTTTGGCAGCGTTGCAAGCCGTGACGGCACGCTGATTGAGCTTGCAGGTCGGAGCGCGCGGCTCCGCCGCAAATGCGTCGCGGAGCAACGCGCTCCCACTTTCAACCGGGCATCAAGCTGCGTTCATCGTCAGTAGATCATAACCGGCGACTTGCTCGCTATTCTGATTGGTGACGACGACATCCCAGCGCACCTCACCTTGATCAGGCTTGCGCAGCGTTTTGTCCTTCACCGTCAGCGCGACTTGGATGGAGTCGCCTGGCTTCACGGGCTTGACGAAGCGGAGATTATCGAGGCCGTAGTTTGCCAGCACCGGGCCTGGATCGGGATCGACAAAGAGACCCGCGGCAAACGCCAGAATCAGGTAGCCGTGTGCGACGCGGCCGCCGAAGAGAGGATTGGCGCGTGCGGCCTCCTCGTCCATGTGCGCGTAGAAAGTATCACCGGTGAAATGCGCGAAGTGCTCGATGTCTTCGAGCGAGATATCGCGGGTCTTAGTGTTGAGTTGATAGCCGATCGGCAGATCGTGAAATTTGCGGCGGAACGGGTGGTTGGTCGAAACCTCGACCGGCGCGCCCGCCATAAAGCGATGCGTGATGGACGAGAGCACGCGCGGGCTGCCCTGCAACGCGGTGCGCTGCATATAATGCGTGACGCCGCGAATGCCGCCCATTTCTTCGCCGCCGCCGGCGCGGCCAGGACCGCCGTGAATCATGTGCGGCATCGGCGAGCCGTGGCCGGTGGATTCTTTTGCGCTGTCGCGATCGATGAACGCTATGCGACCATGAAACGCGCCGGCGCCGAGCACGACGTCGCGCTCGAAGGCAGTGTCGTAGCTGAACACGCTCATCACCAGAGAACCTTTGCCGCGATTGGCGAGAGCGATAGCGTCGGCGGCATCCTTGTACGGCATGAGTGTTGAAACAGGACCGAACGCTTCAACATCATGGACGGCGCGTGCATCCCACGGCCTTTCGCAGCGGAGCAAAATGGGCTGCATGAAAGCGCCCTTCGTATTACCAACGCTGGCGTCAGGATTGCCGGAGGCGATTGTTCCGTCGGTTGCGATCTCGCGGATTTTGGCGCGCACGTCTTCGCGTTGTGCAACGCTGACGAGCGCGCCCATCTTGGTGGCTTCGTCGCGCGGATCGCCGATAGTGATTTTGGAGAGGCGCACGGCGAGCGCCTCTTGCGCTGCGTCGAGGAGCTTTGTGGGGACCATGGCGCGGCGGATGGCGGTGCATTTCTGCCCTGCCTTCACCGTCATTTCCTTTGCGACTTCCTTGATGAAAAGATCGAACTCAGGTGACTCCGGCGTCGCATCGGGACCGAGCACCGAGGCGTTGAGGGAATCTTGCTCGGCAACGAAGCGAACGCTTTCGCGGGCGATGACGGGATGAGTCTTGAGTTTCGACGCGGTTTGCGCCGAGCCGGTGAACGAAACGACGTCTTGCGACGTGAGATGATCGAAGAGATCGCCGGTTGAGCCGACAATGAGTTGCAGCGCGCCAGGCGGCAGTACGTTGGCCTCGAGCATCACACGCACGGCTGCCTCGGTGAGATAGCTCGTCGCGCTTGCGGGCTTCACGACCGCAGGTACGCCGGCGAGAAAAGTTGGAGCGAGTTTTTCAAGCATGCCCCAGACGGGGAAGTTAAAGGCGTTGATGTGGACAGCGACGCCTTGCAGCGACGTGTAGACGTGCAGGCCTTGGAAGGTGCCGTTGCGCGAGAGGCCTTCGACGCTGCCGTCAATCAAAATGGTGTCGTTGGGCAGTTCGCGGCGGCCCTTGCCTTGATAAACAGCGAAGGTGCCGATGCCGCCGTCGATGTCGATCCAGCTATCGGCCTTGGTGGCGCCTGTGTTGTAGCTCAGCTCGTAGAGTGCATCCTTCTTCGCGGTCAGTGCTTCGGCCAGCGCTTTCAGCATCAGCGCGCGCTGGTGGAAAGTAAGCGCTCGTAGCGCCGGGCCGCCCTTCTCACGCGCGAACTTGAGCATCTCACCGAAGTCGAGGCCTTGCGATGAGGTGAGCGCTACGACGTCGCCGTTCACCGCGGAGCGTAGGTCCGCCATTGCGCCGGCGCCGGCGATCCATTTTCCTTCCGCGTAGTTTTGGAGGGTAACCGGCTTCATCATTGTACTCCAAATGCCAACACCAGAGTCATTCAAGAGACGCGAAGCGTCATCCGGAACCCAGGGGCAACATGCCGTGCTCTACGATCCCTGGGTTCCGGGTCTCGCTCCGCTCGCCCGGAATGACTCTGGACATGAGAGCGACTCAGTTCCCAGTAAATTTCGGCGTGCGCTTTTCCATGAACGCGCCGACGCCTTCCTTGTAATCCGACGTGCGGCCGAGCATGCGTTGCGCGTCGCGTTCGCGGTCGAGTTGATCAGCGAGCGCGCGTGTGCCGCTTTCGCGGATGAGTTTCTTGGTTTCGGCGAGACCGCGGGTTGGCGCGGACGCGAACTTCGACACCAACGTGTCGACCTCGGCTTGCAATTTGTCGTCGTCCACACATTTCCAGATCATGCCCCAGGCTTCGGCGCGCTCGGCAGTGAGCGGCTCGCCGGTGAGGGCGAGCCCCATGGCGCGGGCTTGGCCGGCGAGGCGCGGCAGTGTCCAAGTGCCGCCGCTATCGGGGATCAAACCGATATTGGCGAAGCTCTGGATGAATTTGGCGCTCTTCACGGCGATGACGATATCGCACGCCAGCGCAATGTTGGCCCCCGCGCCAGCGGCGACGCCGTTCACCGCACAGATCACGGGCATTTCGAGCGCCGTCAGACGGCGGATTAGCGGATTATAGCGCTTCTCCAGCGATTCACCGAGATCGACGCCATCGCCGCCGGGCGCGACCGCACGGTCGCCGAGATCTTGTCCGGCGCAGAAACCACGGCCAGCGCCGGTGAGCACGAGCACACGCGCCTGGCTTTTCGACACCGCTTCGAGGCCGCGCGAAACTTCGTCGTGCATTTGCACGGTAAAGGAATTGAGTCGATCAGGGCGATTGAGCGTCAGCCGCGCGACGCCTGTCCCGATCTCAAGCAGAATGGTCTCGAAATCCATGACGCCTCCGTTGGCCGTGGCGTATGATAGAAGCCTGAGACGGTCAATTCACGAGAGATGCATGAGCGAAGCAGATCAATTGGCTCGGCGCGTAGCCGATGTTTTGTTGGCGCGTGAGGGCACGGGACCAGCGTGGGGTTTGGTCATCGAAGACGCGCTCGAAGGCTATGCACGCGTGCGCATGAGGCTTCGAGATGACATGTTGAACGGCCACAAGACCGCGCACGGCGGCATGATCTTCGCGCTCGCCGACAGCGCCTTCGCCTACGCCTGCAATTCACGCAACGAAGCAACTGTAGCGCAAAACGCAACGATCGCTTTCCTGGCCCCGGCGCGCGCGGGCGATGTGCTGGTCGCGGAGGCGAAGGAACTCTCGCGCGCTGGCAAGAACGGCGTGTATCAGGTCAGCGTCAAGACCGCTGCGGGCCGCGTGGTGGCTGAATTCACGGGCTTTTCCCGCACCGTCAGCGGCGCTGTTTTGTAATTGAGAATTAATTGACCGATCGGTCAGTGATTGTTATACATCAAGCAACTGCAGAGGTGCGCCCGTGTACACAACCGATCTCACCGGCAAGAAGCAGGCCGAAACTGTCGCCGAAGACCCCAAGAAGCTCGCCGCGTTCGAAGCGCGTGTCGCCAATGACGAATTCATCGAGCCGAAGGATTGGATGCCGGAGGCGTATCGCAAGACGCTCATCCGCCAGATCTCGCAGCACGCGCATTCTGAAATCGTTGGCATGCTGCCGGAAGGCAACTGGATCACGCGCGCGCCCAACCTGCGGCGCAAAGCCATCCTGATTGCGAAGGTGCAGGATGAAGGCGGTCACGGACTGTATCTCTATTCTGCGGCGGAAACGCTCGGCATCTCGCGCGACGAAATGACGGAAGCACTGCACGCTGGCAAAGCCAAATACTCAACCATTTTCAACTACCCGACGCTGACCTGGGCCGACATCGGCGCCATCGGCTGGCTGGTCGACGGCGCGGCGATCATGAATCAGGTGCCGTTGCAGCGGACTTCCTATGGTCCCTATGCGCGCGCCATGGTGCGCATCTGCAAGGAAGAGAGTTTCCATCAGCGCCAAGGCTACGAAATCATGATGGCGATGATGGCGGGCACGCCCGATCAACAGCGAATGGCGCAAGACGCCATGAACCGCTGGTGGTGGCCGGCGCTGATGATGTTCGGGCCGCCCGACGACAGATCCCCGAATACCGAGCAAAGTCTACGCTGGCGTATCAAGCGCGAAACCAACGACGAGCTCCGGCAAAAGTTCGTCGACATCACCACGCCGCAGGCCGAGGCGATCGGCCTCAAAGTGCCGGATCCGGCGCTCAAATGGAATGCGAAGCGCGGCTCATACGATTTCGGCGAGGTGGATTGGGAAGAGTTCTACGCCGTGGTGCGTGGCGAGGGCCCGGTCGCGAAAGAACGCATGCAAGCGCGCGTGAACGCCTGGGAGGATGGCGCGTGGGTGCGTGACGCAGCGCGCGCGCATGCTGAAAAGCGCGCAAGCGCAAAAGTTGCGGCGGAGTGAGCGCGATGAGCAACAAGGAATGGCCGCTCTGGGAAGTGTTCGTGCGCGGCAAAGGCGGGCTTTCGCATCGCCATGTCGGCAGCGTGCATGCGGCTCCCGGTGAGGCCGCAGCGTTGTTCGAACCGGCGGAGGACAAGGTCTATCGTCACCCGACCTTCTACACGATCCCCGCCAACGTGAAGCACATCTGATGGATGCTCTCGCAACATCCGCGCTGCGCCTCGGCGACGATAGCTTGGTCCTCGGTCAGCGCTTGTCCGAGTGGTGTGGGCACGCGCCGGCGCTCGAAATCGATCTGTCGCTCGCCAATTGCGCGCTCGATCTGATCGGTCAAGCCACGCATTTCCTTGGGCTCGCGGGCGAACTCGAAGGCAAGGTCCGCGATGCGGACACCCTGGCCTATCGCCGCGACGTGATGGACTTCACCAACTGCCTGTTGGTCGAGCAGCAGAACGGCGACTTCGCGCACACAATTGCGCGGCAGTTCTTGTTCTCGAACTACCAAGAGCTGCTGTTCGCGGGGCTGACGGCCTCGAAGCATGCGCGCTTCGCGGAAATCGCAGCCAAGGCCGTGAAGGAGGTGGCCTATCACGCCAAGCTGGCCAGCGATTGGGTGGTGCGCTTGGGCGATGGCACGGATGAGAGCCGCACGCGGATGATTGCCGCGCTCGATTGGATGTGGCGGTTTTCAGACGAATTGTTCGTTATGGATGAGGTCGACGCCGCACTTGGAATCGACAAGGCAGCGCTAAGACCCGCATGGGATCGGCGAATTGATGCGGCGCTGGCGGAGGCCGCTTTGGAACGCCCTAGTCCGCGCCGTGGGGTTATGGGCGGTCGCGCTGGGCACCACAGCGAGCAGCTCGGGCATTTGCTCAGCGAAATGCAATTCCTGCAGCGCTCCTATCCCGGAGCGACGTGGTGAGCGCACTTCATAAGCCACCCGCGTCGCGCCGGTCGGCGATGGCGCATGCCGGCGAGACATCGGTCGTGAAAATTCGCGCCATTCTCGCCGACATCCCCGATCCAGAAATCCCGGCGGTTTCAGTGCTCGATCTCGGAATCGTGCGCGAGGTCACCGACGACCGTGTCGTCATCACGCCGACGTATACCGGCTGTCCCGCGACGCTCTACATTGAGCAAGCTATTCGCCGCGCTCTCGATGCGAACGGTTTCATGCATGTGCGCATCGAAACCGCGCTCTCTCCGCCATGGTCCACCGATTGGATCAGTGATGAGGGCCGCGAGAAGCTGCGCGCTTACGGCATCGCGCCGCCGCCAAAGGGCGCCGCTGCCGCGTCGCTGAAGAATGATCAACGCGCGCAATGTCCGCGCTGCGGCTCGCTCAATACAGTGGAAGTCTCCCGTTTCGGCTCCACGCCATGCAAGGCGCTTTGGCGCTGCAACGCCTGCGTCGAACCCTTTGATAGATTCAAGTGTCACTGATGGCGTCAATAGATTTTCACAAGTTGCGCGTTGCTGAAGTGAAGCGTGAGACGCCGGATGCGGTGTCGGTGCGGTTCGAGCTGCCCGAGAAGCTGCGCGACACCTTCAAATTCAAAGCCGGTCAGCACCTCACTTTTCGGCGCGAGGTCAACGGCGAAGAGTTGCGGCGCAACTATTCCGTCTGTGTTTCACCTGCGGAAGGCGTGCTGAAGATCGGGGTCAAGAAGATCGCGGGTGGCGCATTTTCCGGCTGGGTGAATGACGAACTCAGTGCCGGCGACGAAATTGAGGTGATGGCGCCGCACGGCAGCTTCTGCTGGGAATTCGATCCCGGCGCGCGGCGCGAATACGTCGCCTTCGCCGGCGGCTCTGGCATCACGCCAATCTTGTCGCTGATGAAAACCGCGCTCACGCAGGAACCGAAGTCGCGCTTCACGCTGTTCTACGGCAACCGCACGTCGCTCAGCGTCATGTTCCTGGAGGAAGTGGCGGCGTGGAAGGATAAGTACCTAGACCGACTGCAAATTGTGCATTTCCTTGAAGATGAGGAAGAGGAGATTGCGCTGTTCAACGGGCGGCTGGACCGGCCGAAGATCGAAGACATTCTCGATCACCTCGTCGACGTGACGGCGGTGGATGTTTTCTTCATCTGTGGTCCGGGACCGATGATGGACGCGATCGAGGAAACACTGTCAGCACGCGGCGTCCGGAAACCGCAAATCCTGGTCGAGCGCTTCACGACGGGCCCGCTGTCCGAGGCACAAACCGCCGCCGCACGCGCGCTCGAAGCGAAGGCCGCCGGGCGCAAGATGAACGTCACGCTCAATGGGCGGCGCATGAATGTGACGTTCGATCCGGAGCGGCACTCTATTCTGGACAATGTGCGCGCTGCTGGCCTGCCCGCGCCGTTCGCCTGCAAAGGTGGTGTGTGCGCGACCTGCCGTGCGAAAGTGACGAGCGGCGAAGTGAGCATGAAGGTAAACTACGGGCTTTCGGAAAAGGAGCTTGCCGAAGGTTACGTGCTGACGTGCCAAGCAACCCCGCTCACCGATGATGTTGCGCTGACTTACGACACCTGATCTCAGCGCTTAGTCCTGCCGCCAATGGTGCGGCCAGGTTCTCACTCGCGCCGCCCCGCCAAGCCGCCCAGGACGACATCAACCGCCATATCCGCGATCGCTTCGGCGCTGACCGGCCCTTTCGGGTCGAACCACGTATGCGTCCAGTTGATCATGCCGAAGAAGAGCATGGCGGCGGCGTAACTCTCGCCTGCGCGGCGCTGCAGCGCCTGGTCGATGTCGATCAAAAGACGCTGCACGATTTCGATAAGCCCCCTCTGAGTCTTCACGATTTCGCCACGGCGCTTGTCGTCGAGATTGTCGAGTTCGTTGAGCAGCACCTTGTGGCGGTCGGCGGCGCCGACATAGAGCGCCATGAAGGCATGCGCTAAGCGCCGCAATTTTTCCGCTGACGATGCATGGCCTTCTACCGCCTCGCGCGCCGCGTCATCGAGAGTGCGCACATGCGAAATCATTACGTCGAAGAGGATGTCTTCCTTGGATTGGTAGTAATGATAGATCAGCGATTTCGATGTCTTGCAGCGTTCGGCGAGATCGGCGACTGACGCGCCATTGAAACCGCGGGTGGCGTAGAGAGCCGCTGCCGCCTCCACGATCGCCAGCTTTCGCTCGTCATAATCCGCCGCCTGGGTTCGCGCCATCAAGCTAAATTACAATGACGCAAATCCCGCGTCAGCAAGTTCTTCCGAGCGGATATCCTAAGGTGCATAGCCGGCCAGGAAAATATGCACGGCCTCGTCGACATCGCGCGCGATCAGCTTCTTGCTGGGCGCTGCTTCGTAATTGCACAGGCGTGATTTCGAGAGGCGGTTTTGGCAAAGCGCCAGGAAATGCTGCGCCGCGCGTGCTGGATCGGCCTTGCGCAAACGGCCTTGGTCCATTGCGCGCTCGAGGTAGCCGCTGAGCCTTGCCACGCCCCGGGCCGGGCCGGTTTCGTAGAAGGCGCGCGCCATGTCGGGCACGCGATCGGCTTCGGCGACGACCATCCGAAACTTTGCGACGGTCGCATCAGAGGAGACAAACTCAACGTAGCGCCGCCCCATCTCGGTGAGCGTCTCGCGGAGGTCGCTGCCTTCCACCAGAAGCGACGACATCGCCTCGTGCAGCTCCTCGCAATGGCGGGCGACACAAGCCACGAAGAGGTCGTCCTTGCTCTCGAAATAGTTGTAGAGAGTGCCCTTGGAGCCCCCGAGCCGGGCGGCGATGGCCGACATCGAGGCGGCCTGGAAGCCCTCCTCCAGAAAGATGTCTTCCGCGCAGTCCATGATCGCCGCACGACGTTCGGCGTCGCCTCCACGGGCCTTTTTGGCCGGAAGTGCTTCGGAAGATGAATTTTTTTGCAAAGTCGCTCCGGCGGCCTTGATCATTCTCTTACCTTCTCCCATCCTATACTGACCGTACAGTACGGTCATTTCAAGGCCCAGGGACCCGAATTGAGCCGATTCACCAAGTCTATGCCGCGCCGCGGCAACCGTCAGGTTTTGACCGCTACGTTGGCAGCGGCTGCGCTGGCGGCCTGCGCCACCATCCCAGAGCGCGTGCCCGCTGCGCAGACGGCCGCGCCAGACCATTTCGCCGCCGCGCAAACGCTCGCCGCACCATCCGCGGACTGGCCGCAGGCCAATTGGTGGGAAGCCTATAACGATCCGCAGCTGACGGCGCTGATCACCGAGGCGCTGGCGAACGCGCCGACGCTGGCGCAGGCTGAAGCACGCGTACGCGCAACATCGGCTGGCCTTGAAGGTGCGCGTGGCAATGCAGAGCCCAACGTTTCGCTCAACGCCGCGGCGGTTGAACAAAAGCAAAGCTACAATTTTGGCATTCCGGCGGCTTTCGTGCCGCAAGGCTACAATGACTACGCCCGTGCAACCATTGATCTGAACTACGAGTTCGACTTCTGGGGCCGCAATCGCGCGGCCATCGCTGCTGCGAGCTCGCAGGTGCGTGCGGCGCAAGCTGATGCGGCGGAAGCGCGACTGATGCTTTCGACGGCAATTGCCAGCACGTATGCCGACCTTGCGCGTCTGAGTGCGGAGCGCGCGATCGCCCAGCGTACATTGGAAGTGCGCTCGCAAACGGCGCAGCTCGTGACGCACCGCGTGCAAGCCGGCCTCGACAATCGCGGCACGCAGCGCCAGGCTGAAGCTGGCCCGCCAGCGGCGCGCGCGCAAATCGCGGCGCTGGATGAAGCGCTGGCGCAGACGCGCAATCGGTTAGCAGCGCTCATGGGCGCTGGCCCGGATCGCGGCCTGAGCATCGCCGCGCTGGTGCAAGTGAGCCTGCATTCGTTCGGCCTACCGCAAAATCTTACGGCGGACTTGATCGGCCGGCGCCCGGATATCGTTGCGGCCCGCTGGCGCGCCGAGGCAGCGACGCACACAACCGAACAAGCGCGCGCTTCGTTCTATCCGAACGTCAATCTGGTGGCGTTTGTTGGTCTGCAATCGCTCGGGTTAGTCAACTTGACTGCG
>JACQAC010000100.1 GCA_016195245.1 Pseudomonadota bacterium | reverse complement strand
TCGCTGGCGACGATGAGATCGTAGTCGGCGAACACGGTGGGATCGACATCGATCTCGGTGCGGAACTCCAGGCGCACACCCAACTCGCGCGCGCGATCCTGCAGGATATTCAGCAGTCGCTTGCGGCCGATGCCGACGAAGCCGTGTCCGGAGGAGGTGATCGTCTGACCGTGGATATGGACGTCGATATCGTCCCAATGGGCGAAGCCAGCTTCGATGTCCGCCGCGCTCTTCGGATCGTTGGCCCGAAGGTTTTCCATGGTTTGGTCGGAGAAAACGACGCCCCAGCCAAACGTATCGCCCGGCTCGTTGCGCTCGAACACGACGACATCATGCGCCGGATCGCGCAGCTTCATGGAGATGGCGAAGAGAAGTCCGGCGGGTCCGCCGCCGACGCAGGCGATACGCATAAAGATAGTTCATATATGAACTATTGCGTGATAGCAAGGCCAGCGCGGGGTTTCCGCCGACCGGCCCGCTTAAGGTTCTATTGCGCCGCCAATTCCAACTGAGGCCGCACCCGCGCAGCGCGGATACCCGGCAGGAAGCCACCGAAGAGTCCTATAATCACCGCGACGATAATGGCGCTGACGATGATGCCAGGTGAAAGCTCGAAGCGGAACACGAGTTGCGTGAAGCCCGAACTGAGCGTCGAGGTACTGCGTCCATTGAAGGCGATGAACGAGATGACCAACCCCAGCACGCCGCCAAGCGCCGAAAGCATCAGCGCTTCGACCATGGTGCCGAAGAAAGCGGCGTAGCCCGAGAAGCCGATGATCCGAAGCGTCGCGATCTCCGCCGAGCGCGCCGCCACTGAGGCGTACATCGTGTTGAGGGCGCCGGCGAGCGCGCCGATCGCCATCACCACGCCAAGGAACCAGGCAATGATCGTGAACTGTCCAGTCGACTGCGAGGCTTGCTGGGCATAGTATTCGCGCTCACTCAGCACTTGGAGTTGCAGCCGCGGATCGTCGTGCACGAAGCGCTTCAAGGTTTGCACAGCTGCCGGGCTCGTCATCTGCACCCGCATTGTCTGATAGACGTTCGGGCGGTTGAAGAGACTCTGCGTCACCGCGACATCCGCCCACAATTCGGAGTCGAATACCGTTCCTGGCGCTTCGAAGACGCCGACGACCTGCCAAGTTGTGCCGCGCAGGCGAATTGTGCGTCCGAATTCAAACCCAGAGAATTCTCTCAGCAAACCGGCGCCAACGACGATTTCATTCGTTCCAGGTCTGAACATGCGACCCTGCACAATGTGAACATTGTGCCGAAGTGAAAGGCCCTCAGGGCCGATCCCACGGAAGGGCATATTGGCATTGGTGTTCGTTGAACGCTTGTTGCCGTCGACAATGACCAGCAACTCGCCAGAAATTATTGGCGCCTGCCCGCGACGCACCACGCCGGGCGCTTGCGCAATAATGTTGAGCTGATCACGTGTCACCACGCTGTTCAGCTCGGCGCCGGCGCCGTCCCGAAGCACGATGGCTACATCATTCGCGCCCGAGCCCTGGACGGTTTGCGAAAGGCCGTGGCCGAGCGCGAGGAAGAACAGCAACACGCTGATTGCCAACGCGACCGCCACAACACTGGCGATGGACATGGCGGCGCGTTGCGGTATCGAGCGCACATTCATCGATGTGACGGCGCTGATCTGCTTGAAAAGGGAGGCCATGGGTCGATCTCCTCAGCGGCGCCCGAGCGCTTCGATGATGTTCATGCGATAGGCGGAGAGGGCGGGCAGAATGCCTGTCACCAGTCCCAATGCGATGGCAATCGCGGCGGAAATGCCGATCACGCTGGGGTAGAGGTGGAAGCCGCCGCCGCCGCCGCCGTTGAGGTGCGAGAGAATGTAAAGGACGCCCGCGGCAGCGAGGAGGCCAAGAGTTGCGCCGATAAGCGAGAGCAACATCGACTCGCCCAGCACCATGCGCAGAATCCGGCCGCTCGAGAAGCCAAGCGTTTTCAGGACGCCGACCTCTTTGGTGCGTTCGCGCACTGCAAGCGCCATCGTGGTTCCGACGATGAGCAGGATCGCTGCGAAGGCCGCCCCGACCACCAGCGTCACGACAAGCGCAATATTGCCGAGTTGCGCCGCGAACGAACGGTTGAAGGCCGCTGCATCCTGAGTCGAGGTTTCATCCTGTGAATTGGCGAAACGCGTATCGATGGCATGAGCCACGCGATCATTCACCGTCGCCGAGGTGGTCAAGAATGAGATCCAGCCGATGCGGTCTCTGCCGAACGTAATCGTATCGTTGAAATAATCGTAGCGGATGAGAACGCTGTTGGCTTGGCTGTTGCCATCCGGCGTTTCAAATATTCCCGCAATGGTGAAATCCCAGACGTGGCTGCCATTGGTGCCGTTGGTGAAGATATTCGAATTGATCGGAATGTGCTGGCCAACGCGCCAATGATAGCGGTCGGCAATGTTGCGCGGCACGAGCAGCGCCGTGCGTTCGTGCAAGAATGTTTCCCGTGCTTGTGGCGTCAGATGCAGGTCGTCTTGGTAAACCCGCAGATAGGAATCCGGATCGACAGCGAAAACGGCCATAAAACCGCGGCGCTGGTCCTGATAATAGCCGCCGAACCAGTTCATGTGCGTGGCGGCGAGAACGCCGTCGGTGTGCAGAACACGGTCAAAATAGGCGATTGGCAGCGACTCGGTGAAGTTGATCTTCGACAGCGTCACCATGCGGTTCGGCGCAGTGCGCACATCCGTGATGGCGACGTTGAAGCTCACCAGCACGCCGAAGAGCAGGAAAGCGATGAGAATTGAGACGCTAAGAAGAATTGTCCGAACGGAGTTGCGGGCCAAGTTCCACCGAACAAGACGAACGTCATCGACTGTCGTGCTTCGGTCGGGCGTGATCTCAATAAAGTTTCGCTTCGGAAATCGCTCCTTGCTTGGGGCAAACAATAGGAAGCCGACATTTACCACCGGGATCAGGAGGATCAGCCAGGCCCAGTTACGCCAACCAATATTGATGCCTCGCCAAATGATTAGCGTGATCGATAAAATGAAGAAGAGAAGTTGGAAGGCGGAAAACAATGGGCCCGGCGCAACTCTCGTAAACACAAGAAAAGCCAGTACCCCGAGAAGTATGTGGGCAAGGAGATAGGTTATCCGGTTCATTTGAACTCTCCAGCCGCCGCGCTAAGCCGCGAGCTCCGAGGCAACGAAGTGACCTTTATCCAGGTGCAGGGTGCGCTTGGCGAACTTTGCGGCAGCAGCGTCGTGGGTCACCATGACGATGGTCTTGCCAAGGTCGCGATTGAGCAGTTGCAGGGTGCCTAGCACTTCGTCGGCCGTGGTGCGGTCAAGGTCGCCGGTCGGCTCGTCGCAAAGCAGAAGTTTCGGGTCAGCGACAATGGCGCGCGCGATGGCCACGCGCTGCTGCTGACCGCCCGACATTTCGCGCGGCTTGTGACGGGCCCGATCCGAGAGGCCCACGATATTGAGCGCGGTCGCGACGTTCTCCCGTCGCTTCTTCGGCGAAAGGTTGGTCAGCAGGAGCGGCAGCTCGACGTTCTGCGCCGCCGTCAGGATCGGCATCAAATTGTAGAATTGGAAGATGAAGCCGACATTTTGCGCCCGCCAATTGGTGAGCTGGCCTTCGCTCAGTTTGTCGATGCGCTTGCCGTCGAACTCGATCGTCCCGCGTGTCGCGCGGTCAGTGCCGCCGAGTAGGTTGAGCAGGGTCGTCTTGCCTGAGCCCGATGGCCCCATGAGCGCAAGAAAATCGCCCTGCTCGATGCGCATCGAGAGTCTTTCGAAGATGGCGATCTTTTCCTTGCCCCGTGTGTAGGTCTTCTCCACGTCGGTCAGGCGGATAAGGTCGGTCATTGGGCTCTCCAAACTGAATTCAGTGCTGCGCGCTGTCATCCGCCAGGAAGCGGACGCTGATCGCCATCTCCGGAAGAATGCGCGGATCGAGGTGGTCGAAGCCGATGCGCACCCGCACCGTGGCGCGCGAGCGATCGGCGGAGGGGATGGTCGCGATCACGTGCGCCGGGAAGGTTTGATCGGGATAAGCATCGAGCGTGGCCTCCACGCGCTGCTCCTCGTGAACGCGCGCAATGTAGGATTCGCTGACATCCACCTCGATTTCGAGGCTGGTCATATCGACGATGGTGCAAATACCGGTGCGGGTGAAGCCGCCACCAGCTGAGAGTGGCGAGATCATTTCCCCAACCTGCGCCGCTTTGTTGACAACAACGCCATCGAACGGCGCGCGAATTTGGAAATAGCCAAGCTGCGCGCCGGCGCTGGCGGCGTCGGCGCGCGCCGCGTTGCGCTGCGCTTGCGCCTGATCGAAGCGCGACTGCGCGCCCGTGAGCGCCGCGTCGCTGGCGAAGCCTTGTTGCGAAAGTGCGCGCGTTCGGTCGAGCTGCCGCTGCGCTTCGGCCACATCGGCGTCCGCCGCTGCAGCGCGGGCGCGGGCGCTGTCGAATTGCGCGCGCGCCAGGGTCGGCGACAGAACCGCGATGACCTGGCCGCGGCGAACGTGTTGACCTTCTTCTATACGCACTTCGACCAGCCGCCCCGTGGTTTCGGAGGCGACTGTCGCTTCCCGTCGCGCCACGACGTAGCCCGACGCCACCAAACTGCCCGACGCCGTGGTGACGCCGCCCGCATTCGTGGCGGTGGAGCTGGATGATTCCGCGGGCGCGCTCGGTGGAGGCGGCGGCGCTGGCTTCAAAAACCAAGCGCCGAGCGCGCCGATGAGCAGCGCGCCGGCCGCTATCCCTGTGGGCAAGAGCCAACGGGGCATGGCGCCGTTCGAGTCGTCAGCTTCGTCGTCGGACGCGGAGCGCTCAATTCTGAGCGATCGTAATTGGTCGGATTTGTCGTTCACTGGGCGCCCTCGCTCGCCGTGAGCATTTATCGTTTGACGATATAGGGGGAGGCTAGGAGGACCGCAACGCAACTTCCAGGGCCGGTTGCCGCCCAACTTGGAAATTCCCCGATTTTGCAGCGCGACGACATCAGCTCACCCCCAGTCGCCGCCAACCTCGCCTGGCTCTCTGCCTGATGTAAGGGTGTTGCCGCAAAGCGAGGCGCTGGATGCACAACTCACACGGCTAGTGTTCGACAGGGGCCGTCGCGGCGCTTCTGGACGGCGCTTGCGTTGGGCTGCGCATCAACAGCACCACCGGCATCATCGCCAGTGTCACAATGAACATGAAATGAAAGACCTGCGTGTAGCCCAACATCGCTGCTTGCCGATCGATCTGTGAGGATAACACGACGACGCCTGTGGCATCCGTGATGCTCATGCTCTGAGGTAGCACGCTCGGCTGCATCATCGGGTTCTCGGGCGAATAGGGCTCAACCAATTGTCCGCGCGCGCCAGCTGAAAAATTCACCAGCAGCGCCAGCATGATGGAAATGCCGGCGCTGCCGCCCAAATTGCGCATCAAAGTGTAGAAGCTGGTCGCGTCGCCGCGTGTGTCGGGCGCAAGCGTTGCGAACGCCATCGTTGTCAGCGGCAAGAACACGAGGCCGGTACCGAGCCCTTGGAAGACGCCGTTGCTGATCACTTCGATCGATGGCGTATCCAACGTGAACAAACTCATGTGGTAGAAGCTGCCGGCGAAGATCGCTTGACCGACAATCAGCAAAATTCGCGTGTCAACGCGTCCGATCAGTCTGCCCACGACAAGCATCGAAACAATGCTGCCAAAGCCGCGCGGCGCTGTCAGCATGCCTGCCTGCAGCACGGAGTAGCCGTATTCGCTCTGCAGCATGGTGGGTAGCAGGGCGGCAACCGAGAAGATAACCACGCCCACCATAACGCCAAGCAGGCTCGCGGCCGAGAAGTTGCGGTCCTTGAAGACGCCAAGCGGCAGAAACGGTTTCTCGCTCGTGAACGAATGTACGAACGAGAACCACAGCGCGGCGAAGGCGACACTGGCTTCGGCAATGATTTCCGCGGAATCGAACCAGCCTTGGCTTTGGCCTCGATCGAACGCGAGTTGCACCGCGGCAATTGCGATGGCGAGGAGCGAAAAGCCGACAATGTCGAACCTTCGCGAACGATCAGGCGGCGTGTCTGGAATGAATGTCATGATGCCGAGCAGGCACAGCGCGCCCACTGGCAAGTTGATGTAGAAGACCCAGCGCCAACTCAAAGAATCTGTCAGCCAACCGCCCAGCACCGGTCCGACGATCGGCGCCACCATAACGCCAACGCCCCAAATCGACATCGCCGGACCGCGCTCGCTCAAGGTGAAGATGTCGAGGATGAGCGCTTGTGACATCGGAATAAGCGGCGCTGCGAAGGCGCCCTGCGCCACCCGGAAGAGCACGATTTGCGCTAGATTTTGCGCGGCGCCGCAAAGCGCGGAGGCGGCGATGAATCCGGTCACGGCAATGACCAACAATCGCTTGCGCCCGAAGCGGTTGGATAGCCATCCGGTCATCGGCGTGCAGATCGCGCTTGCCACGATGTAGGAGGTGAGCACCCAGGCGATCTGGTCCTGCGATGCCGAAACCGAGCCCGCCATGTGCGGCAGCGCGACGTTGGCGATGGTGGCGTCGAGCGCCGTGAGGATTGTCGCCAACATCACCGAGGCCACGATCATGGTTCGGTTGAGCGGCGCAGGTGGTGCGCCGGCTGCGGCCGCGGCGGTCATGGCGCGCGCTGGCGCCAATCAGCCGCGGTGGCGACGTAGAGCAGGGCGATGTTCTGATAGAGCGCGATTCGCGCATCGATCGCGCCGAGGCGCGCGCGATTGGCTTGTCGCTGTGCGTCGACGACATTGAGCAGGGTGCCGGCGCCGTTGCGGTAGGCGAATTGCGCGTTGCGGACGTTGATGTCAGCCGTTTGCACCGCCTGTTGCAGTGCGGCGAGCACCTGCTGATCGTTGCTGATCGCTGAAAGCACATCGGCGACCTGCACAAACGCTTCCAGCACTGTTTCCTGGTAGATGGCGAGCGCCGCGCGCTGTGCTGCATTGGCGCGCTGCACATGCGCGCGCAGCGCTCCGCCGCGGAAGAGTGGCGCCGCAAGATTTGGGCCGACCGACCAGCCAGTGCTCGTGTCTTGGAAGAGCATTGACGGATCGATCGCGCTCTGCGCCCACGACGTCGCGATGCTGAGGTTCGGATAGAGCGCCGCGGTGTCAACGCCAATCTGCGCGGTGGCCGCGTGCAGATCGGCTTCAGCCGCGAGAATGTCCGGACGCCCGCGCACGAGGCCCGAGGGGAGCGAGACCGGAATCGCATCGGGTGTGCGGAATGCCGCCAGGTCGAGGTCTGGCGCCGTCCATTGCGACGGCGCTTGGCCGACATAGAGCGCCAGGCGATGGCGCGCTTCCGCCAGTTGTTGGCGCAGCGACGGCGCTGCTGCTTGATCCTCTGCGACTTGCGCTTCGATTGTGTTCGCGGCTGCCGGCGGTTGGCCGCCCGCGCGGATCGCGCGTCGCACCATATCAAGCATTTGCTGATCGCCGGCAATTATTTCATCTTGCGCCGCCATCTTGGCGCGCAGGCCCGCGACAAGCACCGCTTGACGCACGACGTTGCCCGTAACC
>JACQAC010000098.1 GCA_016195245.1 Pseudomonadota bacterium | reverse complement strand
TGGTCGCCGTTGCCGAGGAAGCTGGTGATCAGGACCATGCGCGGACGGATGGTCCATTCGAGGCGCGTTTGCGCTTGGCCAAGTCCGGTGCGGCCCAGCTCGACGTAAACGCCGCGCGTTAGATAGACGCCGCCGGAGACAAGGTAGCCGCCGGTGGGATCTTGCGTGATGTTGAATCGGTCGAGGCCGGCAGCGGCGCGCGCGGCATTGACGAGGTCGAGCGAGCCGCGGCCGGACAGCGCGGCCAAGCTGGTTGCAACTTGCGCGGCTTCGAACGGTGACAAATCTTGGATCGAATGTCCGAACAGAACCTGCGGGAGGATTTCATCCTCTGGCAGCGCCGGATTGCTGGAGAAGGAAATTTCCGGATTGCGTGCGGTGCCGGTGAGGCGCAGCGTGGCGGTGAGATCAGAGGTGTCGCGCTCGGCGGTGAGATCGATGCGCGCATCCAATGGATCGCCATCGAATGTGATCGTGGCGTCAGTGATATCGAATGGCTGGCTGGAGAGAGATAGCGTGCCACGAATGGCGCGCGCCATGCCAATGATGCGCGGCGCGTTGGATGAGCCAGTGAGATGGATGTCGAGCGACCATTCTGCGTCGACCCCGCGTCCGCGTGTGTAAACGCGACCCGGCGCGGTAATGCGGACGTCGAGATCGGCGCCGCTTGGGGCCGGGATTGACGGGCCCTGATCTGGCGGCCCGTCTTCCGCGTCCGGACGATTGATCTCGACGACATTGATGGTCGGAATGCCGGAGGACGGGTTCGCGGCGATGTCCAGATTGGCCTCGAGCACATTGAGGTTGCCAGACAGCGTTGAGTGCAAGCCCTGCCAGGCAAGCGTCAGTTCGCCGCTGGCGCGCGCGCGCGCTTCAGGGCGATCGGCGATACGGACATTGTCGACGGTCACCGCGATGCGGCCCTCGGTTGGAGTGGCGCTGCCACCTGTGGCGGTGAGTGTGCCGCCGCGTGGATCGCGCGCTTGGAAGTGATCAATGGTGACGCCGCGCTGATCGATCAGTATGCGCGCGTTGAGATTCGTGAGCGAGATGCCGGAAAGCTTGTCTTCGAAACGTCCGTCCGCGATTTCGATGTGGCCGTCGCCAGTGAGCGAGCCTTCGCCGAATTGCAGCGTGCCTTCACCACTGAGTTGGCCTTCGAGCGATTGATCCTGTAGCCGCGCCGCCGCCCAAAGGCTCTCAGCCGGACCATGCACGGACCATGACGCTGTGCCGCGCCGCTGCGGCGTGAGCACGACGCGGAGGGGATTGGCGCTGGTGACAACCGGCGCGTTCGCCTCAAAGCGCGCGATAAGGCCGTCGCTCGACGTGGCGTCGATCTGCGCGGCGAGGCGAGAAGGGGCGAGATCGCCGACGATGTGCAAGTTGAGTGTGCCGCGCTGACGCCCAGCGAGGCGTGCATCCGTGAGTGTGATGTCGGCATTGCCGCCGAGGCCGCCACCGGTGTGCGCGAGCGTCATGTGCCCGTCGATGCGCCCGGTTGCAGTTTCGCCCCAGATCGCTGCAAGCGGCGCCAGCGGCGCGTCGGTGATCCGAGCGCTGCCGGAAAGCGCGCGGCGGCGGTCCGTCCAGTTTACCGCGACGGCGCCATCGCCAAGGTTGGCGTCAAGATTGGCTTCGAGGCCGCTCTCGCTCCAGCGCATCTGCAACGGCATGCGTGTCGCCAAGGCGGCGCCCGCAAGTGTGCCTTCGCCGCCGAATTGCGCCTCCACGGCGCCGTGCGTGGCGTTAATGGCTGCATTGCCGCGAAAGGTGAGCGGCGCTTGGCGCCAGCGACCGCGCAATTCGACGTGGCCGGCGATCGCGTGATAAGGGCCATTGGCGCTGATGCTGGCGGCGCGCAGCCACAGATCACCGGCGCGCGCATTGCTGAGTTGTGCATCCAGCGCGACAGCTTCTGGCGTGAGGTGCGCTTGGCCGATGAGGCCACCGGAAACACCAGGCGCCAAGCCATCGAGCGAACCGTTGAGTGCAAGATCGGCGCTTGCGCCACGCGCGCCGATTGCGGCGCTGCCTTGCGCGCGCAAACTGCCGGCGTGGGCGTCGAGATTGGTGAGGCGCAGTGTTGCATCCGCGATGGCAACATCCGCTGCAGCCGTGAGCGGGTTGCCAGAAATCGCCGCTTGCGCGGAGGCGTGACCGACGTAGGCGCGCGGTCCGGGCGCCAGTGTGAAATCAACGATCGGCCGCTCCAGCACTGCACCGCCGGCTTCGAAGCTGGTGAGCGTGGCGCGCGCGGTCAGTGTCGGTGAACCCAAGCGCCCGGTGAGCCGGCCCGTTGCGTCCGCCGCGCCGCTGATCGTGGCGCCGCCCAGGTCGAGCGGGCCTTGTGCTGAGGCTTCAAGAGTAAGATCGGCTTGGCCGGCGACGATGCGGCCAATGGCGCCGGCGCGAAGATGGGCGCCGTCGATCCGCACGTGTGACACGGTGATACCGCCGCGCTCGTTGCGCAGCATAGCGTCGAGCCGCGGCGTTGCTCCCAGCAATTGTGCGACAACGTCACGCCCGCCGATATCGGCGCCGGCGCCACTGACGGTCGTTGTCCACGTGTAGTGCGCGCCGTCACGCGCCGCGAAGGCGCGCCATTGGCCGCTGGCGGCGCCCGTGAGATCGGGGAGCAAGGCGCCGAGCTTGCGCGATTGCCACGCGCCGGCGAACTCGCCGTCGCCGGCGCGCGCCCAGCCGCGCGCGTCGACGAATGCAGCGCCGCCGTCGAAGGTGGCGCGGTTGAGGGCGAAGCGGCCGCGATGATTGTCGTAGGCGAGATCGGTCGTGAGCCGTGCATTCGCCAGCAAAGGCTGCGCACCAGCTTCGGAGTGCAAATCCGCCGCGAGCGCAAAGCCATCGTTGTTGAGAGAGGCTGAGATCGGTCCGCCAAAGACGCCGCGTTGGCCGAGCACTTCGGTCACAGCGCCTGAAAGCATTCCGCGCAGAGCGGTGGCGCCGCGCGCTTGCCGGATTTCCCCTTCCAGCCGCGCCGCGCCGAGCGCGAAGGGGCATTCGCGCGCGATATCGCTCAATCGCCGCGTGGTGGCGACGAAGTGCGCGGGACCGGTGACGCCGCGACGTTCATCAAGCGCGCCGGTGAAGTCAGCGCTGACGAAAGGCGTTTCCGCGTGCGCGGAGAACGCGCCCACGCGCGCGCCATTGGCATTGAAAGCAAGCGTGGGTCCAATGCGGCGCGCCAGTTCGCTGAGCCCAGGCAGGGCGTCGAGGCGCGCCTGCGTGCTCGCGCGCCAAGCGGTCGGCGTCCATTGCACCTGCCCGGAGGTGAGTTCGTCGGCGTTCAAAGTTGCGCGGAAATGCTCCTCGCCGCTTTGCTCGTCGCCGGCGCCATTGGCTGCGACGCGAAGCGTTTTCTCCGGCGCGCCAATGACTCGCGAAAGGATGCCGCCAGCTTCGCCATCAATGTCGACGTTCAGAAGGTACCGGGGGCCGGCGCGATAGGTGACGAGCAGGTGATCCGCGTCCGAATCCGTGCGCCGCAGCGCGACATCGAGGCTGTTGAGTGCATCGTCGCGCAGGTCAAGTGAGAGATTGGCGGTGAAGGTGGCGGTTTCGCCAAGCGTTTGCTCACCTATCTCAATGGCGTCGACGCGCAGTGCGCCGATGTGAACATCGACGCCTGCGCCACTGGAGGGTTGCGCAGGCGAGAGCTTCGGTTGGCGCAGGATCTGCACGCGACCTGCATGCGTGGTGTTGATGGTGACGTGGCCGGAGAGAATATCTTGCGGTCGCCAGTCGAGTGCCACGTCATTGGCCCTGAACCAAACGCCGTCATCGTCGGCGAGGCTCACATGTTCCGCGCGCAGCGCGCCGAGCCAAGATCCGCTGACACCGTCGAGCTGCAAACGCCCGAGCCGCCAGATGCGTTGGCCGTCGGTGAAGTGATCGACGACCCAGGGCGCTGCAGGCCCAAGCGCAATCATCGCACCGCCGGCAATCGCTGCGGCACTCGCGGCGATCGCTATACGCCGGCGCCAGAGCCGCTCCAGCGCCATTAGAACGCCTGCCCGACGCTGATGTAGAGGGCATAGCTGGCGCCGGTGATATCGTGATCCAGCGGGAAGGCGACGTCGACGCGCAGCGGCGCGAAACCGAGATCGTAGCGCAGGCCGATGCCGGCTCCCCAATGTAGGTTGGCGGCATCGCTCCAGGTGTCGAAGGCATTGCCCCCGTCGATGAACGCAGCGGCGCCAAGCGCCCCATCGAAACGCCAGCGGGCTTCGATCGACCCTTCGACGAAACCTTGTCCGCCTGGCGTGAGCCCTAAGGCGTCGCGCTCGTGCGGATAGATTGAGTTGTACGGGTAGCCGCGCACCGACCCGCCGCCGCCGGCGTAGAAGCGACGGTCGGCGGGGACGTCATCGGCATTACCGGAGAGCGCTTCAAGCCAGCCGGCGCGGATGCGTCCCGCGAAGGTGAGGCGCTGGTTGGCGCCGAGTGAATGATAGCCGCGCGCCTCGGCTGTGGCGCGCAGGAATGCAGTCGTGCCGCCATCGACTGAGATCGTCGGCTCGGCGCGGACTTCGAGGATGGAGCCCGCGCGTGGATCGAGCGAGAAGTTGGTGTTGTCTTGTCGAAGGTCGACGAAGCCGGAGAGCACCGTCGCGTTGGACAGATTGTCGTACGTGTCGACCGCGAGCCGCACACCGTAACTGCGCCCGAGGTGAATGCGCGGCGATGCTTCGACCGATGCAAACAGCGCGACACCATTGCGGCGGTAAGCTTCCGTGTCTTCGTGTGCGCCCGCCATACCGAAGCTCAACGTGTGCCCGAGGCCGGCCGCGTCGGGCAGCGCCCAGGTCAGGGACGCGTTCGAAAGCTTTTGACCGAGTGTGGTTGAAAGGGTCAGCGCGTCGGCGCGGCCGGTGAAGTTGCGTCGGGTCCACTGTGCGTCGACGCCGGCGCCCTCCGTCGTGGAGTAACCGAATCCCAATTCGTAGGCATTGCGCTTGGCGGGTTCGACATCGAGGACCACGTCGCGGCGACCCTCGGAGTCCGGCGGCGCGAGGCGCGTGGAAGCGCGGGATACAGCGCCCGTCGCCGTGAGGTCGCGGCGTAGGCGCTGCAGATTTTCGGGCGTGTAGAGCGCGCCCTCGCGCCAATTGCGCAGCGAACGGATGAAGCCTGGTCGGAAGACATTGTCCGGTTCCGCACGTACGCCGCCGAGACGCACTAGCGTATCGGCGCTGAAGTGAAAGTCCGTGGAAACCCGCAGCGTCGCGTGATCGACGATCACCCGTCTCTCGCCCAGCGCAGCGTCCGCATAGCCGGCGTGGTGCAGCGCCGCTAACGCCGCCGCCTCAGCCGCCAGCACATCGCCCGATCGGGCCGGCGCATCGGCCCGCACAGCTTGCAGCGCTTGCATCATGGCGGAGTGCGCTTCGTCGTTGGGCGCGTCGCCGTCGAAGCTCAGTTGTGGTGCAGCGAAGCGGTAGCGCTGGCCGGGCGTGATTGCGAGGCGCGCTGACATCGGGTTTTCGCTCGCCCGAGGGGTCACGACGGCGTCGTAATAGCCTTCGGAGCGCAGCCACGCGATTGCCCGCGCTGCCGCTTCTTCGGCGATGCGCTCCGCGTCGAAGAGGCTAGTGGGCGCTTCGCGATCCGGCAGCAAATCCAAGATCGCTCCGCGCGTCTCCGCATCGGCGCCTTCGATGGCGACCGGCGAGCGCGCCCACGCAGGCTCAGCGCCGGCGGCAAGGCCAAGCGCCGCACAAAGCGCGGCTGAGGGGAGAACAAGACTGCGCACTGACAACCGGTCGCCGCCGAGGCTCCGGCGCTGCGGTTAAGGCTTCATCAACCATGTGCAGCGAGTTCGGGGCGGCGGTTGGTTCGGTTGTGCAATTGTCTTCGCAGCGCCAAGCGCGATAGTTGAAGCATGGACGACCAGAGCTCCCCCAAAGTGCTCACGCCGGAGGCGCAGCGTGCGTTGGCCGAAGCCGCTGAGCGCCGCAAACAGGCGGAAGCGCTGCCCGCTGAGCAGGGTGGCCCCTCGGGTCCGGAGCCCACGCGCTTCGGCGACTGGGAACGCAAGGGCGTCGCGGTCGATTTTTGACGAACATTGCTGTTCGGTAATGTTTCACCCCTGATAACCAAACCACAAGAGGGCGTGTCGCATGGATGGCCGCTCGCATTGGCTGCGGGGATTTGCGGAGCCATTTGAAAGGGTCTAAAGGCGCGCCGCCAGGGGGTCGGGCCGCCTGCCCGTTAGGGGATTTTAACATGGCGCAGGCCCCGGTCGGCGCGCCGCACCCATCACAGACCGAAGACGCAGGTCACGCGGCCGCCGGGCATCAGTCCGGCGCGGGAAAGTATGCGGGCTTCTTCGCGCTGATGCTCGGCTCGATTGGCGTGGTCTACGGCGACATCGGCACGAGCCCACTCTACGCGTTCAAGGAATCGCTTGCGCACGTGATGTCGGACGGCACGCCCGCGACGATCGAGGAAGTCTACGGCCTCGTCTCACTGATCTTCTGGGCGCTGATGATCGTGGTGACGCTGAAATACGTCATCCTGGTCATGCAGATGGACAACAAGGGCGAGGGCGGCACGCTTTCGTTGATGGCGCTGGCGCAGCGCGCGCTCGGGCGGCGCACCGCCATTCTCTTTATTATCGGCGTCGCGGGCGCCTCGATGTTCTACGGTGATGCGCTGATCACGCCGGCCATTTCCGTGTTGTCGGCCGTTGAAGGTTTGCGCGCGGTGCCTGCGCTTGCCTCGCGCATCGACGCATTCATCCTGCCAATCGGTGTTGGCATTCTGATCGGCTTGTTTGCCGTGCAGGCACGCGGCACAGGTGTCGTTGGGCGCTTCTTTGGGCCGATCATGGTGGTGTGGTTTGTGACCATGGGCGTCATCGGCGCCATGCATGTGATGCAGCATCCGGCCATCACCGCGGCCTTGCTGCCGTCGCATGCCGTTGGGTTCATGATGAGCCATGGCTTTTTGACGTTCGTGGTGCTTGGCTCGGTCTTCCTGGCGGTGACGGGGGCGGAAGCGCTCTACGCGGACATGGGACATTTCGGACGCCGGCCAATTCGCGTTGCGTGGTTGCTGATCTTGCCGGCGCTGACGTTGAACTATCTGGGGCAGGGCTCTTACGTCATCAATCACCTCGACTCTGTGAACCACGCTTACAGCGTCGCGCGCGCCGTGGCGCTGGCGGCCGGCGAGCAACACTTCGCCTTCAACTTCACGCCATTCTTCGAAATGGCGCCCGACATGGTGCGCCTGCCGCTCGTAGTGTTGGCGACGGCAGCGACCGTTATCGCCAGCCAGGCGGTGATCTCTGGAGCGTTCTCACTCACCCAACAGGCCATTCAGCTCGGCCTGCTGCCACGCATGGAAATCCGCCGCACTTCGGAAACGCAGGCCGGTCAAATCTATATGCCGCAGATCAACTGGATCCTGTTGTCGGGCGTGCTGGTCCTGGCGCTGGCGTTTGGTTCGTCGACGCGGCTGGCGGCGGCATACGGCATCTCCATCACCGGCGAGATGCTGATGAGCACTTGTATGGCGTTCATCGTCCTCTGGCGTCTGTGGAAGCGGCCAATCTGGGCGGCCGCCCTGATCATGACGCCCTTTGCCCTCATCGAACTCATCTTCCTTTCGTCGAACTTGCAGCGCGTGATGCAGGGCGGCTTTGTACCGCTCCTCTTGGCTGCCGGCTTGATGCTCACCTTCTGGACATGGGTGCGTGGCACGCGGTTGCTGGCTGAAAATACGCGCCGCGATGAACCGCTCTCCAAACTTTTCGAAACGCTCTCGCACCATCCGCCGCATCGCGTGCGCGGCGCGGCCATTTTCTTGACCGGCGATCCTGATGTCGTCCCGGCGGCGCTGATGCATAATTTGAAGCACAATCAGGTGCTGCATGAGCAGATCATCATCCTGACGGTGAAGACGCTGCAGACGCCGCGCGCGCCGGACAGCGAGCGCGTCAGGGTTGAGGATTATCTGCCGGACGTGAAGCGCGTAACGCTGACCTTCGGCTTCATGGAAACGCCGAACGTCGTGAAGGCGCTGACAGAAGCGCGCAAGCACGGGCTGAAGTTCGACATCATGAAGACGAGCTTCTTCTTGAGCCGCCGCACCATCGTGCCGAGCGAAAAGAGCGGCATGCCGCTCTGGCAAGATCACCTCTTCATCTACCTGGCGCGCAACGCCACCAACGCGACGGATTTCTTCCACATTCCGTCCGGCCGCGCGGTGGAGCTGGGCAACCAGGTGATGGTGTAGACCATCTGCTTCTGGCCCATTTGAGACGGTGAGGCGTCAGCCTGCTTCCGTGCTAAGAGCTAAACACCATGCAAGACTTCTTCGGAATCGTGGGCGAATATGACAGCAGCCCCCCGCGCCGCTCGATCCGCGCGAATTGAAGCGCTGGCTGCAAGATCATCAACCACGCCCACAATATCTGACCGCATTTGAAGCGCTGCGTGTGGAGGAAGTCCAAGACGAATTACTGAAGAAGGTAGGGCGGCCATTTGTGCATCTTTGGTTTCGTCCCAAGTTCGTCATTCCTGAATTGCCATTGCGCGCCAGTTCGAACTTCTACGCGAGCACTTGGACGTCGCCGGGGTACTCCTTCACTGACCTCTTCCCCATCTACGGCGGCGAACACCACGGATTTCCAGATGAAGATGTCGGACAGCAAGGATGGTGCCCTCAAATGGACGGCACTGTCTACGCTTCGCTCGACGATGCCCGCGCTGACTGGGGTAAACGCTACCGAGGAATTCCAGTCGTTGAGCGACTTGAATAGTCGAACGTCGGGTTTCGGCGAGTAGGCTATATCATCGGTAAAGATAGTTTGCTGGCAACCCTAGCCGCACACATGCCTGCGCGGGCGGCGCGCTTTCGAGCACGACACGCTCGGCGGCCGCGCCAAGCGGGCGCAGTGCGATGTGACCACCAGGCGGCAAGCGCTTTGCGTTCAGTCGAAGAACGTCACGCGCCCAATCCGGGATGATCTCGATCGCCGCGCGGACGGCGACGCGCTGAAACGGCCGCGCCAGCGTTGGCAGAAGCGGCGCTTGCTTCAGCAACGCCAGAAATTCGAACACGATGTCGGAGCGTTCCAGCTTCGGGCGCATCGCATCGAAGAGCGCATCGACAGCGCGCGCGGTGCGCGGCGGCGTCCGCACGCCGAACAGCTCTGCCGCAAGCGCGCCTTCCTCATAAAACTGGTCGCGCTCCGTTACCGAAAGCGGACGCACGAAGCGGTAATAGGCTTCCAGAAACCCGTACGCCGCAGTGGCATGCACCCACGTCAGTAGCTCGTTGTCGTCAGCGCGATAGGGCGCGCCAGCCGGGGTCACGCCGTCAATGGCCGCGTGGCGGCGCGAAACCGCAGCGGCCATTACACGCGCCTTTTCCGCCGGCCCGTAGATCGTCACCATGGTCGCGTAGCCGGTGCGGCGAATGCGGCCCGCGGGATCGCGGCGAAAGCTGGTGTGCTCCCACACGCCGGTACGCACACGCGGTTCGGCTAGCTCCAGGATGACGCCGGCAATGCCGCCGACCATCAGCGCCACCGGGTTCTTCATCACCCGCCATGTCACTGAATCTGGCTCAAACAACGCCGCCGCGCCCAAGGGCGCGCTGAAATCCACCACCGGCATGCCCGGCGGCGGCGCGACGATGTCGCGCATCAGCCGATCCAAGTTGCGACGCATCGTGAAAGCCTTAGCATCCCACGCACGAAAGGGCGTGGCGCTTGTCAGAAACGCTTCAACATCGAGCGGCGGCGGGCGACCCACGCGCGCAGGGCGAACTCGGCGGCCTGATGCTCGTGGGCCGCGGCGCGCGTTATGCGCCGGAAGAGGGCCTGCAGCTCGTCGAAGCGGCGGCTGAGCGCGACGACACCGCCGCGCTACAGCTGCTGGCGGTGCTCTCAGCGCTTGGCGCGGGCCGCCCTTACAGTTGGGGAGAGGCCGTTCGCCTTGTCGCGCGGGCGGCCGAGCTGGGAGATGTTCAAGCTCAAGGCCAAATGCGGCTGCTTGGCGATCCCGCGACTTTTGACCTCGCCGAATGGTTTGGCGCGGCTGAGGCGCAACAGCTTTGCCAGGCGCCCCGCGTTCTCACCATCACGAACTTTTTTCCTAAACCCGCGTGCGATTGGATCATCGAGCGCGCGCGGCCGCGCCTGGAGGCGGCGCGCGTCAACAATCCCACCACCGGCGGGTCATCGATTGAGTACAATCGGAGCAATACCGGCGCCGGTTTTAGCGTGCTCGACTCCGACTTGATCTTGGAACTGGCCAATGCGCGCGTCGCGGCAACGATTCAGATCGCGCGCCAGAACCAAGAGCCCGCGAATGTCTTGCACTACGATCCCGGTCAGGAGTTTCAGGCGCATTTCGACTACATAGATCCTGCTGAGCCCCACTTCACCGACTTGGTTCGCCAACAGGGTCAGCGCGTCGCCACGGCGCTGATCTATCTCAATGATGACTTTGAGGGCGGTGAAACAGCGTTCCCACGTCTGAATTGGAGCTTCAAAGGCAAGGCTGGCGACGCGCTGATCTTTTGGAATACTGCCGTCAACGGAGCGCTTGAAAAAGGTTCTCTACACGCGGGACTGCCGCCCACTCGGGGTGAGAAATGGATTTATTCGAAATGGGTGCGTGACCGCGCATGGCCGCTGGTATGAGCGCTGCCGCGCAGGGCGCCGGTGGGCCGCGCGAGCGCCTGCGGATGGCGCAAGCGATGCTGGTCGGCTCAGGCATGCCGCCCACGCCGGAGCTCGCCATGCAGATCATTCGTGAATGCTGTGAGCAAAAATTCGGCGACGCATTGTTGTTTCACGCAGCTCTTGCCGCGCTCGGCGTCGGTCGGCCCCAGAATCTCGATGACGCCATTCAGTACGTCGCGCAGGCTGCAGCAGCGGGTGACACGCGCGCGAAGGGCCAATATGCGGCGCTTGGCGGCAAGCCGGAGTTCGATCGCGCCACGTGGCTCGCGCCGATTGAGCTGAAACAGCACTTTGAAGCGCCACGCATATTCACGGTGGAAAATTTCATATCTGCGCCAGCTTGCGCATGGTTGATCAAGCAGGCGCGGAAAAACCTGGCGCGGGCGACCGTGCAAGATCGCAATCTCGGCGGCGCGCTCACCGTGGATCCCCAGCGAAGTAACTCGAGCGCAGGTTCAAGCCTGCTTCAGCCGGATCTCGTGATGCAATTGGCAAGTTTGCGCATCGCGTCTGCGATCGGTGTTCCGATTGCCAATCAGGAGTCGACGAACATTCTGAATTATCAGCGTGGCGAAGAGTACAAGCGCCACTTCGACTTCATCACGCCGATTGAGGAGCACGAACCGATTTTTGCGCAGCAGTTGCAAACGTTTGGTCAGCGCATGGCTACAGTGCTCGTCTATCTCAACGACGGATATGAAGGCGGCGAAACTGAGTTTCCCCGCCTGAACTGGAGCTTCAAAGGAAAGACCGGCGACGCGCTGATCTTTTGGAATCTCTCGGCGGCGGGCCAAGGCGAACCACTGTCGCTCCATGCGGGCAATCCCGTGACGAAGGGCGAGAAATGGCTACTTTCGAAATGGGTTCGCCAACGCCCGATCCCTCTGCGTTTGGCCACGTTGCCTTGACGCGGCGCTTGTGGAAGAAGCGCGCCGACACACAAGGCGCAGCGACGATGGCAGATCCCAAGTCAGATAAAGTGAAGAAGGTGGTGCTTGCCTATTCCGGCGGACTCGACACCTCGATCATCCTGAAGTGGTTGGAAGAGACCTACGGCTGCGAAGTTGTCACCTTCACGGCCGACCTCGGCCAAGGCGAAGAGCTGGCGCCGGCGCGCGAGAAGGCGCTCGCCATGGGCGTGAAACCCGAGAACATCTTCATCGACGATCTGCGCGAAGAGTTCGTGCGGGATTTCGTCTGGCCGATGTTTCGCGCCAACACGCTCTACGAAGGTCAATATCTGCTCGGCACTTCGATCGCGCGACCGCTGATTGCCAAGCGGCAGATCGAGATCGCCAACCTGGTTGGCGCCGACGCCGTCTGTCACGGCGCCACCGGCAAGGGCAACGATCAGGTGCGCTTTGAAGTCAGCTATTATGCGCTGAAGCCGGATGTGAAGGTGATCGCGCCGTGGCGCGAGTGGAGCTTCCAAGGCCGCCCCGACCTCATCGCTTACGCGAAGCAACACAACATCCCGATCGCCAAGGGCAAGGAGCAGGACGCGCCATTCTCGATCGACGCCAATTTGCTGCACACCTCGAGCGAAGGACTGGTGCTCGAAGATCCCGATGTCGAGACGCCGGACATCGTCACCAAGCGCGCCGACCGCCGGACCATTACGCCGGAGGAAGCGCCGGATAAGGCAGACATCGTCACGCTCTCGTTCGAACGCGGCGATCTCGTCGCCATCGACGGCAAGAAGATGAAAGCACACGAACTGCTCGGCGAACTCAATCGCCTCGGCGCCAAGCACGGGATTGGCGGACTCGATCTGGTTGAGAACCGCTACGTGGGGATGAAGTCGCGCGGCTATTATGAAACGCCGGGCGGCACGATCCTTTGGCACGGCCACCGCGCCATCGAGTCGATTACACTCGATCGCGGCGCCATGCACCTGAAGGACGAGCTGATGCCGAAATACGCCGGCATCATCTACAACGGCTTCTGGTGGACGCCGGAGCGCTTAATGCTGCAAGCCGCCGTCGACGCTAGCCAAGGCAGCGTCACCGGCGATGTGAAGTTGAAGCTCTATAAGGGCGGCGTGCGCGTCGCGGGCCGCTCCAGCCCATACTCGCTCTATTCCAAGAAGCTGGTCGGCTTCGACGAAGCCGGCGGCTACAATCAGGCCGACGCCGAAGGCTTCATAAAACTCAATGCGCTTCGCCTGCGCATCCTGGCCGAACGCGACAAGAAGCGCGGGAAGAATGAATGAGCGATATGTTCGCCGACGCCGACTCTGCCCCAGACTGCGTCTGGGTGGCTGCGTGTGATCATGCTCAAACGCGGGTGGCGGCGTGTTACAACTTGCCATACGCAGCGGGCGATCGGAGTGATCCTGATTTTCCGCTGGACGGTGACTGGGTTGAGCGCATTGCGCTTCGCTTTGCGCGAGTTCATCGCGAGCAGTTCGCATCTATTGCCGCAGCGGTGGAAGCTTGATCGGACAAGCTGGAAGACATTTGAAACGGTGCCCGTTTCCTAGCCCGGCAACACCAGGCCCACCAAGATCGCGCCGTAGTGGCCCGCCGCGCCCAGGATCACGCAGGCGTGCCAGAGCGCGCGGCGGAAGGGGAGTGCGTGGTTGAGATAGAGCAGCACGCCGGAGGAATAAGTGACTCCCGCCACCACCAGCATGCCGATTGCCAGGGGCGGCAGCGAAGGCACAACAGGCCCAAGCACCAGCACGGCAAGCCATCCGAACGCCAGATAGATCACGCACCAGGCGCGATCGCTTAAGTGCGTCCACAACACTTTGCCGGCAGCGCCCGTCAGCGCCGCGACCCAGATTGCTACGGTAGCGAACGACGCAAATTCCGGCGGCAGCAGCTTTATCGTAAACGGCGTGTAGGAACCGGCGATCATCAGGAAGATCGCCGCTTCATCGATGCGCCTGAGCAGGCGCCGCTGGCGGCTCGGCTTGGTGAGATTGTACACCGCCGACGCGGAGAGCATCGCCATCAGGCAGAGAGCGTAAATGGCGCTTGCCGTCGCCATCGGCACGCCGCGATGGATGAGCGCATTGCCTACGAGGACGCCAGCGCCGAACAAGGCGCCGATCATGCCGATCGCATGCACCGCGCCGTCAACCGTGTGCTCTACCCGGCTCGGGTAGTGCTCCGCCAATTCCTCGGCGTCTGGGGTCAGCAGGTCCGCGAGCGCCATACCGATACGCCTCAGGCGTCCTTTCATTCTGTGGGACGCTTTGATCTCACTATAGTTCCTTCGTCTTAACGTTCGATGAGGAGCGCGCGTTTTCCTTCGAATCACAAGCGTTTGAGCGCGCGGCGTGTGGTGCGCGTAAACCATGTGCGTTAGGCGCGCTCGCGCGTGGCGCGATTTTCGCAATGCCGGCTTGAGTCGATGCATAATCTCAATGCGGATGATCTGCGCGCGGAAGCGCGGTTGCTGACTTTGGCTGGCCTCATTCTGTTGGGGTTGGGCTTTCCGCTGACGCTTTACCTAGTTTCGATCTCGCTTGGGCCGCATGGGCTCTCGCCGGTGCTGCCAATCGCTCTTGGCGCGCCGCCGATCGTGGTCGGCTATATCGCTTGCCACTTCGCATCGCTGCGCATGGTTAAAGCCAAGGCGCTCGAGGAAGCGCGCCACCGGCGCAAATTTGCGCTTGCCTCCGTTAAAAAGTGACGCCAAGAGCGAGCCCATGAGCCCGTTCGTTTCCGGCGTCCTCAAGAGACGACAGCAAAGCTGACCTACCGGGCCGCGCTCCTGCGCGCCCGTTTTCACCTTGTGTTCAGCATAAATGGAACGAGTCTCTCATGCTTCCCGTTGATCCCGCGCGTTGCGCGCTGTTTGCCGGCGTCATGGCGGTTTTCGCCGTCACGCCAGGCCCGGCCAATCTTTTCGCGATCGCCACCGGCATGCACGCCGGCCCGCGGGCCGCGCTTCTCGGCGTCGCCGGCATGAACACCGCCACGCTCGTGTGGTTCGCCGCGGCCGCCCTCGGGCTTGGCGCCCTGGTGGCGGCGTTTCCGGCTCAATTCCACCTGATCGCCATCGCCGGAGGACTCTATGTGGCGTGGCTTGGCCTGAAATCGCTTTGGAACGCCTACAAAAGCGCGCCGCCGCTGAAAGCCAGCAGCGAAGCGCGCGCTGCCAGCGCCTTTCGCGACGGCTTCGCCGTGCAGCTCTCCAACCCGAAGGCTGTCGTCTTCTTTACCGCCGTGCTGCCGCCGTTCGTCGATCCCGCGAGGCCGCTGCTGCCGCAACTCGCATTCTTGGGCGCCACCATGATCGCCATGGATACGACCTCGATGTCCATCTATGGCGTTGCGGGCGGTAATCTTTGCGTCCGCACCCTCCTGTGTCGGCGAAACACGCGTTGCGTGCTCAGCTGGCGTTCAAGAGCCCCGTGTTCGACTGGGAGGGCGGAGTAGGAGAGCATGCACAACGAAGAGATGGCGCTACGGTTGCAGGGCTGGCGGCTGGCGACGGCCGAGGTGCTTTATTATTTGCCGGACCATCCCTCGCTGCTGCAAAGCTTCGTCTGGCAAACGCTCGACCTCGCACCAAGCTATCCCCGCATTCACCGGTTCTTGAATTTCTGGCGCCGTGAGATCGACGCGGTGATCCATTCTGTTGAGCTGGCCACGGGGGAGACGCTCGCGCCCGCCAAGTTCCAAGGCGCCAGCGTCATTCTGCATCACTAGATTGCGATTGGGCGAAAGCCAAAACCGGCTTAGATTGCCCCCGCTGCGAGGGACCCGAGGAGACACGCGTGATGCGAACGCTTTTGCTCGCTTTAGCGGTCGGCGCGCTCAGCGCCTGCGCAACCGAGACCGCTTACCAGCCCGCCGGCCCAGGCTCGGACGGCGGCTATCGTGAACAGCAAATCGAATCCAACCGGGTGCGGATCAGCTTCAGCGGTAATTCGCTGACCGACCGGGAGACGGTGGAAAATTATCTGCTCTACCGCGCCGCCGAACTGACGCTGCAGCAGGGCAAGGACTATTTCATCATCGCCGACCGCGACACCCACGCCAATTCGCGGCTGGTGGCGACCGATTTTGACCACAGCCCGTTCGGCTATCGCTTCTTCTCGCGCCGCCATGGCTGGGCGCCGTTCTACGATCCGTTCTGGGATGATCCGACCGAGTATCGCGAAGTGACGCGGTACGAGGCCTTCGCCGAGATCACCATGCACAGCGGCCACAAGCCCGCGGACAACCCCAACGCCTTCGACGCCCACGAAGTGCAGGCCAACCTGCAAGGGCGCATCGTCCGCCCACCGCCGGCGCACTGAAACGCCAACCCTCCGTGCCGAGCTCCCCCGCAAGCGGGGGAGCTGTCACGCGGAGCGTGACTGAGGGGGCGCCTGCCGCACTTGGCCTGGCCCTCTCGCTTTCGCGCCCGGCCTCCGCTAGAGCTTCCGCCCCGCGAAGCACCCGTAGCTCAGCTGGATAGAGCGCTGCCCTCCGAAGGCAGAGGTCACAGGTTCGAATCCTGTCGGGTGCGCCACTTCGGTATAAAACTGCGAACGCCAAACGTCGCCGTTTCTACGCTTGCGGCGGCCGCAAGTGTCCGTAGTAATTCGGTTTTCGATCCCATGATGCGAATCTCGGTGGGGTCAATCACCTCGACTCGCTGTGCCAC
>JACQAC010000097.1 GCA_016195245.1 Pseudomonadota bacterium | reverse complement strand
GCAATCTGATCGAAGTCGCACGCCAAAGTGCAGCGCGCGGGCGGGATTATCGCCGCCGCGCTTCTTGCCGTGAGCGCGTGTGCGCACAGCGCCGCTACGCCCCTCGCGCACGGGGCACACTATGTGAACCTGGGAAGCTCGTTTGCCGCCGGCGCTGGAACCGGACCTGTCGCGCCGGGCAGTCCGCCGCGCTGCTTTCAAAGCTCGGTCAATTACGCCCGCTTGCTGGCCGCGCATATGAACCTAGCGCTCGCCGACGCCAGCTGCGCCGGCGCGACCTCAACGAACCTTCTCAATGCGTGGCGCGAGCTGCCGGCGCAGATCGACGCCATCACCAGCGACACTGCACTGGTAACGATCACGGTGGGCGGAAACGATCTTGCCTTCGCGGGCAATCTCACCGCCGCGAGCTGCGAGCAAGGCGAGACCATACATGTCGCCGGCATGACGCTTCCGTGCCCCTCGCCGTTTCCAGTATCCGCGGACGCCTACGACGCATTGGAGCGCAATCTGATCGAAGTCGCACGCCAAAGTGCAGCGCGCGCCCCGCATGCGCGCATTATCTTTATTCAATACGTCACGCTCGTGCCTCAGAGGCAATGCCCGCAATCCCGCCTCACCGAAGCGGAAGCAACTGAGTTGCGCGGAGTGGCGCGTAGATTGGCTGACATCACCAACCGCGCCGCAACGCGCAGCGGCGCCGCAATCCTGCCCATGGACCGTTTATCCGAGCGCCACACGCCTTGCGATCCGGATCCGTGGAGCGTCGGCCTTCCAGGCGACTATAATGAAGTCATGGGCGCGCCTTGGCATCCTAACCGCCGGGGCATGCAGGTCATTGCCGAGAGGCTGGAACAGATGCTGTCCCGCTAGGACAGCGCCGGGCTGCCAAGCTTCCGTGCGGCTCGGCACAGTTATTCGACGGCGCTGAACCTTTCAGATAGGTCGCAGGCAGGCTTAGGCTTCCACGACCAAGCGCCAGAACCGGCGCATCCTTCAGGGGAGGAATTGCATATGCGCCGTATTAGCACGTTGCTTGCCGGCACCACGCTCGCCATCTTCGCCAGCGCCGGAACGGCGTTTGCGCAAGGCGCGACACCCGCCACCCAGACCCAAGCCACAGCTGCGGCGTCGAATGACGCCGACGACGCCGAAATCGTGGTGACGGCGCGTACGCGCACCGAGCGTCTGCAGGATGTGCCGATCGCCGTCTCGGCGGTGACCGGAGATCAGCTCGAACGCGAGCAGGTCAACGTGATCAAGGACGTCGCCGCGCTGACGCCTGGCCTCAACATTTCCAGTGATGCGGTCGGGCGCGCCTTCATGTCGATCCGCGGCGTTGGCACTACGCTGATCGATACGGTTCAACCCGGCGTCGGCATTTTCATCGACGGCATCTATCAGCCGAACACCTCTTATCTGAACAACCCGGTGAACGATGTCGATCGCATCGAAGTGCTGCGCGGCCCGCAAGGTACGCTGTTCGGCAACAACACGCTCGGCGGCGCCATCAACGTCATCACCCGCCGGCCGGGTGATCATTTCGAAGCCCGGCTCGCTGCCGACTACGCGCCGCAAGATAATTACGAAACGCTGAGCGGCGCCATCAGCGGCCCAATCCTTGCCGGCGTGCTCGGCGGCCGTCTCTCGGCGAACTACCACACCCAAGACGGCTTCTCGACCAACCTTATCGCGGGTGGCGATGCTCGCCCGCTCGAAAATGAAGCCGTCAACGGCGCGTTAGTCTGGGATGCGTCGCATGGTGCGGTGGTCACGCTGGGCGCCTACTGGAACCGTGTCACCGGTTCGCAGACCGCCTACGCGGCGCCGTCCAGCCCCACCGACTACCTCGACGATGTCGCACTCAACCTGAACAGCATAGCGCAATACACCTATTACGGCGCGAACCTGCGAGCCGTCTTCGATATCACGAGCAACACGCAAATGACCGCGACGCTCGCCTATGATCACAAGCAAGGCGTCGCTTCAGGCGACGGCGATTTCGGCCCGATCGATTTTATTCGGGTCACCGAGGGCCGCAACACCCGCAACACGTTCACGGGCGAAGTGCGCTTCGACACCCATTGGACGGATCGCTTCAGCACGCTAGTCGGTTTGTTTGCAGATAGTTCCGACAGCAACGACGTCATTCACCGCACGGTGTTTGGGTTTCCACTGCCGGTCAGCACCGATGCGCAAGGCTTGGACTCGCAGGCCGTGTACGTGAACGGCTTCTACAACCTGACCGACACGCTCGAACTCTCGGCCGGGGCCCGATACGATCATCAGGAAGTCACGGCTTCCGGCACGGCGGGCCGCTACGAAGCCAGCGAAATCGAGCCGCGCGTGACGCTTACCCAACACTGGACGCCCAATCACATGAGCTACGCCTCGATTGCGCGCGGCTTCCGGGGCGGCGGCGCCAACCCGCCAGGCGTCGGTTTGGATTTCTGGCAAGGCGATTCAGTCTGGACCTACGAAATTGGCGACAAGTTCATGACTGACGATCACGTGTTCACGCTCAACACGGCGATCTACTACAATGACTATGATCACTATATCGGTCAGAACGGTCTGACGCCGACGCTGCAGGCGGTGAACCTAAATACCGGCACGGTGCAAAGCTATGGCGCCGAACTCGAAGGCATTTGGCGGCCGAATGCCTGGTTCACGTTGTCGGGTGGGGTCAGCTACAATCACTCGCGCATCACCGACGACAGCGATTGGTTTAACGTGATCGGCACGCACCTGGCGACCGACCGCATCCTCTTCTTGCCTGATTGGAATTATAACATCACCCCCACCATCACCATTCCGATGGGCGCCGATGACATTCGTTTCAACACGACCATCACCTACAAGGGCGATCGCGCCGGCTCGAGCTTGAGTCCGACAAGACAGCCCCAACTTGAAGGCTATACTCTGGTCAATGCCAACTTGGCGTATGAACATGCCAATTGGACCATCGCACTTTGGGGCACCAACTTGACCGACACGCGCTACTACGATTCCTATCTCGACAGTTCTCTGCTCGAAGCGTTCTTCGGCGTCGGCAGCCCGCTGGCCCACGAACTCGGCATCACCGGCGATCGCCGCCGCATTGGCGTTCGCGTCTCGACCCGGTTCTAATCCATGAGCGCTGCGCCCGCACGGGCTGCGCCGCGCACGCCGCTCGCGCCGGCCTTTGTCGAGACGCTGCGTGGCCTCTTCGGAGACCGGCTGCATCTCGGCGAAGCCGTGCGGGCCCAGCACGGAGCCAGCGAAACCCACTTCGCGGCCGCCATGCCGGATGCAGTGGTGTTTGCGCGCGCCACCGAGGAAGTCATCGCGTTGGTGAAAGCCTGCGCAGCGGTGGAAGTGCCCATCGTTCCGTTCGGCGCCGGTACCTCGGTTGAAGGCAACACCACCCCCGTGCGCGGCGGCGTGACACTCGATCTCTCCGAGATGAACCAGATCCTCTCGGTCAATCGGGAGGACTTCGATTGCACCGTGCAGGCTGGTGTTCGCCGCGAGGAGCTCAATCTGGCGCTTCGCGACCAGGGATTGTTCTTTCCGATTGATCCAGGCGCCAACGCGACCTTGGGCGGTATGGCCTCAACTCGCGCTTCAGGCACCAATGCGGTGCGCTACGGCACCATGCGCGACGCTATTCTCTCGCTGCGGATTGTCACGCCGCACGGACGCGATATCCGCACGGCGCGGCGCGCCCGCAAGAGCGCTGCCGGCTATGACCTGACGCGGTTAATGATCGGCTCGGAAGGCACGCTGGGCATCATCACTGAAGTGACGCTGCGGCTTTGGGGCATACCAGAGCAAATCTCGTCGGCAGTCTGCAGTTTTGAAACGTTGGCGGGTGCTGTCGACACCGTGGTGCAAACCATCCAGCTCGGCATTCCGTTGGCGCGTGTCGAGATCCTCGATGACGTACAGATGAAGGCGGTCAATCAATACTCGAAGTTGGACTATCCTGAGCTCACCACGCTTTTCTTTGAGTTTCACGGCAGCGAGCATGCGGTGAAAGAGCAGGTCGCCATGGTCGGCGCGCTCGCGCGCGACAATGGCGGTGGTGAATTCCGTTGGTCCAATCTCCCTGAGGAACGCGCCAAGCTTTGGAAAGCACGCCATCAAGCGTTTTATGCCGCGACCGCTATGCGAAAGGGCGCCATTGGCTGGCCTACTGATGTGTGCGTGCCGCTCGGCAGGTTGGCCGAATGCATCAATGAGACCAAACAAGACCTTGAGAAGGCGTCGTTCCCTGCGCCGATCCTAGGGCACGTCGGCGACGGCAATTTCCACGTCATCTTTGTGATCGACCCCAACAATCCGGCCGAGCACAAGGAAGCTGAAGCGCTCAATCAACGCCTGGTTCAACGAGCGCTTGACATGGACGGGACCTGCACCGGCGAGCATGGCATTGGTCTAGGCAAGCAGCATTGGCTGGTGCGCGAACTCGGCGAAGACGGCGTTGACATGATGCGCACCATCAAACGCGCGCTCGACCCGAAAAATCTGTTCAATCCCGGTAAAATCTTCGCCGACTAGAGAGTCGCCCAACCATTTCGAGAGGCCGACATGGACACCCGCAGGCTTGTCGATCCCGCGCTGCTGCCGGTGTTGGATACTTTTCCGACTGTTGCGCTCTCGGACGCCCTGCTTCAGCCGATGCGAGAGGCCGAACGCTTCGCTCAGTTTCCGTTCAATGGCGCGCCTGAAGCCACCGAGGCGATTGAGCAAAGTCTCCACACGGCGCCCGGCCCGGCGGGCGCGCCAAACATTGCTCTCACCATCTACACGCCGCGCAACGCCAAGCACGCGCTTCCCTGCATCTATCATATTCATGGCGGCGGCTATGTCGGCGGCTGCGCTGCGCAACTTGAGCCGTTGCATCGCCCGGCCGCCTACGAACTCAACTGCATCATCATCAGTGTCGACTATCGCTTGGCGCCCGAACACCGTTTCCCCGCCGCGATCGAGGATTGTTACGCAGGCTTGGCGTGGACATTCGCCAACGCCGAGGCGCTGGGGATCGATCGCACTCGCATCGGCGTCATGGGCGAGAGCGCCGGCGGGGGCCTGGCTGCGGCGCTTGCGCTGATGGCGCGCGATCGAGGCCAATACAAACTCGCGTTTCAGCATTTGATCTATCCGATGCTCGACGACCGTACCTGCGTCACCGCGACGCCAAATCCCGTTGCCGGTGAATTCATCTGGACGCCGCACAACAATTGTTTTGGCTGGTCTTCCCTCTTGGGCCAGGCGCCCGGGGGTCCGCAGGTTTCGCTTTACGCGGCGCCGGCCCGCGCCAGTGAACTCTCGAACCTGCCGCCGACCTTCATCGCTTGTCCCACGCTCGACCTCTTCATTGACGAGGATGTGGCTTACGCGCAGCGCCTGATGCGAGCCGGCGTGCCAGTCGAACTCCATGTTTATCCGGGAGGATTTCACGGCTTCGACATTTTCGGCGGCGAAGCACCGATCTCGGTCCGCGCCCGCTGCGATGGCCGCGCAGCGCTGCGGCGCTTTCTCCTTGCTGACGTACCTATCAGATAGGTGCTTGCCAAACCTATCTGAAAGGTCCAATGTCTCGCCCACTCCGAGAGCATGGGCGAGGAAACATGGCCGGCTTCGTTGAAGTCTCCCCCGAAATGACGCTGCTGTTGGGCGGGGCTGCGCTCGCCGAGGCGCCCTTGCCGCCAAACCCGACGCTGCTCTTGTTCAACGCTGAAGGCGCCTGTCCGACTTTGGCGTTCGATGGCGATCCGGATTTCGTGGGGTTGGCGCGTGACGAGCGGCTGATGCTGGTCATCGACCGCGCCGCCTTCGCACGTGTTGGCGGCTCAGAGCCGCATGCCGATGTGTGCCATCTGCCCTCGGCGTTGCGCACCATTACGCTTGCCATCCGCGACAGTGAGCTCAGTGTTGAAACTTTGAAAGTCTACCGGCTCGGCAAGAGCATCGAACTGCTCTGCGAAACCATCCGTCTGATGCAGACGGATGACCTCGTTCCCGTCGCTTCTGACGGCGCTCTTTCTCTTGACGACACGCGCCGCATCGTCGCCGCCAAGCGCATGATCGAAGAGCGTTGGGCCGAGAAGTTGACACTCGAAAAGATTGCTCGCGCCTGCGGTTTAAATCGCGCCAAACTCACACGCGGATTCCGCGACATGTTTCACGCCACCATCGCCGAAGCGCTGGCCGAACAACGCTTGAAGCAAGCGCGCCAAATGCTGCTGACCACCGACAAACCGGTGTCGTCGATCGGCTATGAGAACGGCTATCTCAACAGCGCCAGTTTCGCGCGCGCCTTTGGCCGCCGCTTTGGTGTTTCGCCGTCGGATTTCCGCACGGGCCAGATGGCTGCTGCCTGAGGAGCTTCGCGTGAACACCGCCCTCACCGCTTTCCGCAGCGACGCCAATGGCTCGCTCGTACAAGCCGCCATGCAGGCGGTCACCCAGCACATCCGCGACAAGCGCTTGCGTGTCGGCGATACGCTGCCAGGCGAGGCGCATTTTGCCGAGGCGCTGGATGTCAGCCGCGCGGTAATGCGCGAAGCCTTCGGGGCGCTAGCGGCGCTCAAACTCATCGATGTCGGCAATGGCCGCAAGCCGCGAGTAGGTGCGCTAGACGGATCGGTGATCGCCACCTCGCTCGATCACGCAGTCTCTACCGCACAGATTACTGTGCCCGAGATCTGGGATGTCAGGCGCACCATCGAAATGCGCACAGCCGCGCTCGCCGCCACGCAACGCACCGACAAAGAAGCGGCAATCATCATGAGCTTCGCCGAAGCGATGGTGGCCGATCGCGACAATTTGGCGAAGCGTTCCCAGCACGACATCGCCTTTCACAAGGCGATCGCCCAAGCCAGCCATAATGTTCTCTTCGTGCAGATCGTCGCGAGCTTTGCGCCGCTCATGGAAGTGGCGGTCCCCGCCGCTTGGCACACGCGCAAAGCCAAGAAGGAACAACAACTCATGATCGAGCGCCACATCGCTATAGCCAGCGCGATTAAGAACCGCGACGCGGACGCCGCCGCGGAGGCCATGAGTGCGCATTTCGATTCCGCCATTGGCGACATGCTGAGAGCACAGGCGGCTCAGAATGGCGCAGCTTGATCTCGCCGCCCCGACGAGCGCTCTGGATCGCGGCGGCGTTGGAGAAAAACGACGCACAACGGCGTGGCCGCTTCTGCTGCTGGCGCTGACCATCGCCGACGCCTCGGCGATGCGCAATGTGTTCTCGCCGTTGCAGGAGACCGCCGAACACGCGCTTCACTTCAGCGACTTTCAGATCAGCCTGATCCAAGGCGTGGCCGCTTCGATCCCGATCGCGCTCTTGTCCATTCCTATTGGCCGCATCACCGATCGCGGTAACCGTGCCCTCCTATTGTTTGGCCTTTCGTCGCTTTGGACCATCGGCACCATCTTCACGGTGTTGGCCGCCGACTTCTGGCAATTGTTCATCGCGAGGATGTTGGCGGGCATTGGCGCGCTTTGCTCGCTCACCGTCGCCATTTCGCTCATCGCTGATCTTAGCACGCCGCAGACGCGTGGCCGCGCGATGCTGGCGATCTCACTTGGCAACATGGTGGGCGCTGCAGCCGCGTTCGCGCTGGGCGGCGCTCTTCTTGGACTCTTCTCCCAAACCTCTGCGCCCACATTGATTGCGGGCCTCGCCCCCTGGCGCAGCGTCCATCTCATCTTTTCAGGGGCCAGCATCGTGCTCACGCTGCTGCTGCTCACGCTTCGAGAGCCTGCGCGCGGCGAGATCATCGACAAACATGCGAGCCTTCGCACCGCGCTCGCTGAAATCTGGGAGCGTCGTGCACTGCTCGCCCCGCTGTTTCTCGGCCAAGTCACGGTGGTGATGGCCGACGCCGCGGCCGGCATTTGGGCCGCGCCTGTGCTGGCGCGGAATTACAACCAGACACCTGAGCAATTCGCCGGCTGGATGGGCCTGGTGCTGCTTGGCTCTGGCGTAGTCGGCGCCGTGTTCGGCGGGTTCGCCGCAGACTTTGGACAAAGGCTGAAACTGAAGAACGGCATCCTGGTTGGCGCCGTGATTGCGGCTTTGCTGTCGATCCCCGGGGCGCTGTTTCCAGTAATGCCGAGCCTCGCAGGCTTTGCTTGGATGTTTGCGCTGCTCCTAACTTGCGGCGCCGTCACGGGGCTCATTACCGCTACGGCCATCGTCGTGCTGGTGCCGAACGAAATCCGTGGCGTTTGTCTCGGCGCTTTCATTGTCATCGGCGCCATTATCGGCTTCGGCGTTGCGCCGACCATGGTGACGATGATCAGCGACGCGCTTGGCGGCCCCGACCAGCTCCGTTACGGCCTCGCCGCCACCGGCGTCGCCACCAGCGTTCTGGCGTCCCTCGGGTTCATCGCAGCTCTCGCACGCGGACATGACGCCGCGGCGCCGAACCCGACTCTATCGCCGTAATTCGCGAATGTCTGACCCACTCGAAAGCCGCCGTTCGCCAATCTGAATAAGCTAAGGCCGGTCGTCACCGAAAGCCGTCCTATAATCGAGACTCAACTGAGCGGCTGCGTGGTCCAGAATGCGAGTTCGGACCGCGATCGCTACTAAGTTCACTGCGGCGACGACCCAACTGAACGCTAACTAAGATACGCTTCCCACCACCGAAACGGCGCGCCTGCGAGCCTCTCCCAGTTGCGCCGTTTTTCGTTGTCATCAGTGAAACATCTTGCAGCGTCCCAAAACTAAACAGCCGAACAGAGAATTTTGCTTAATTTGTGTTATATGACGTGAGTGCAGCCTTCGGTCCCACGCCCACCTCGTGTGACCGCTTGTAGAAAAGTTCCCTTTGCACATCTTCGACACCGCTCACGAAACGCTCGTGGCATTTTGGACTGTCGGAGACACTCATGAAAATCATGTCGAGCCTGCGGGCGTTCGGCCGCGATCAAAGCGGTGCGTCGCTTGCTGAATATGCCATTCTGTTGGCCATCATGGCCGCCGTCGGCGTTGCCCTCCTTCCCGACCTGCGCACTGCGATCGCGGCGAAGTTTACCTCCGCCACAACGCAGTTGAACGCCAACTAAAGCAAGAGGCCTGGTTCTTGCTGTGCCGTAATTAAGAATAGTCCGGTCACCGGCTTGGCGCCGGTGGCTGGATCTCTCAAAGGAGCCGCCGGGATGCGCCGTGCGACATTGATCACGCTTGGAGTTGCCGCGCTTTTTGCAACGGGCGCCATCTTAATTGGCCGGTCCTGGCTCGACCAACAAGCCGCGTCAGCCAGCACGCGCGGACTGACCACGGTTGTGGTTAGCGCCCGTGCGTTGAAGTTCGGCGACACCATTGGCGCCACGGACGTGCGCGAGGTGCGGTGGCCCGCGGAGTCAATTCCGCAGGGCGCCTTTCACACTATTTCCGAAGTGCGGATCGGCGCCGAGCAGCGCCAAGCTCTGCAAGACATTGCGGTTAATGAACCGCTTGTCGCCGCGCACATCACTGGCGCGGGTCAACGCGCTATCCTTTCAGCGGTTGTCGCGCCAGGCATGCGCGCCTTCGCCATCCGCGTTGACGACGTCGTCGGTGTCGGTGGTTTTGTGCTCCCGAACGATCGCGTCGATGTCGTTCTCGTTCGCGCTGAGGATGGCCACGCGTACAACAACAACGATTTCCGTTCGGACCTTCTGCTGCAAAACATCCGTGTTCTCGGCATCGACCAGGAGGCCAACGCCGATCAAAACACGCCGCGCGTTGCGCGCGCGGTGACCCTTGAAGTAACCGCCGAGCAGGCTCAGATTTTGGGCCTCGCCGCGCAGGCAGGTTCGTTGCGCTTGGCGCTTCGCAACCAAGCGGGTGGCGAAACCGAAAACACCCGCACCATCACCATGCGGGATCTCCGCAACATGGCCGGCGCGCCCGCGCCCGAAACGCATGCCCAACCGCGCCGGCGCGTCAGCACCGGCGGCGGCCAGGCAGTTGTCATCGTTCGCGGCGACGCCCGCGATGTCACCCACGTCTCTCAATAGCACGCCGCCAAAGGATCAGTCGGAGCATCCAATGCTAAAGGTCAATTCCACTCTGGCGATGGCGATGGGCGCACTGTGCCTGCTCGTGGCCCCCGCGGCGCAAGCGCAGCACGCGTCTCATGCGCTCGTGCAAGACGTGCGCGAAACCACCGGCGCCATCATCGCCGTGCCGCTCGGCAAATCTCGGGTGATCCGGGTGCCGGTGTCTTTCGGTCAAGTCGTTCTGGCGCGGCCTGCAACCGCTGACGTGCACGTGTTGTCGAGCCGCTCCTTCTACGTCTATGGCAAGGCCGTCGGTTTAACCAACGTGCTGCTGCTCGACGCGCATAGCCAGCCGGTTGCGATGATTGACCTCGAAGTCGGCTTCGACGTTGACGGCTTGCAATCGACGATTTCTTCAATGCTGCCCGGGCAGCAAATCGGCGTTCGCGCTGTGCCAAACGGCATCATCATGACGGGCACTGCCAATGACGCGGCGTCGGCGGCCCAGGCTATGGCGATCGCTGAACGCTATGCCCCGGGCGCCGTCACCAATTCCATCTCGGTGCGCGGACCTCAGCAAGTCATTCTTGAAGTTCGCTTCCTGGAAGCGGACCGCAATGTGGGCCGGGAACTCGGCCTCAATACGTTCGTCAACAGCGGCAATTTCTCAATCGCCACCGGCGCACAGACCGGCACTTCATTTATCGGCGATGGTCTGGCGAGCGGCAACACCGCATTTGGTGCATTGCGATTCCTCAACGACGGCCGCAGTTTAATCGATATCCAACTCGATGCGCTTCGTCTCAACTGAAGTCAGCCAGTTGGACGAGAACCACGGGGTCCGCGTCGAGCGCATCCAAATCCCGTCGCTCATCGTGCGCCGTTCGGCGACGACCATCGAGTTGAACAACGGGCAGAGCATGGCCATGGCGGGCCTGATCCAAAGCACCTATACGAACTCACGTTCGCAAGTGCCGTGGGCCGCGGACGTGCCGGTGCTCGGCGCCTTGTTTGCCTCCACGCGCTTCGAACGTAACCAAACTGAGTTGGTTGTGGTGGTGACGCCGCGCCTCTCTTCAGCGGTCAACAGCCAAGCTGCTCTGACGGCGCCGTTCTCCTCGCACGCCGCGCCGACCGATCCGGAACTGTTCCTCGGTGGTGTTGCTGAAGTGCCGACTGTGCCGCCGCCCGTGACGGATGTGCCGGCGACCGTTCGTCCGGATGCCCACGTCTCGCAAGCCGCCCCGGCCACGCAACTCGCCCAGGCATCGCAGGCGGCTCCGGCTGGACCAACGCTCGACGGTGCTGCGTCCGAAGCCTCCGCAACCGGACCGATGCAAGCCGTCGCCGCGAATGCGCCATCCGCGGTCACAGCGGCATCCGAGCATCACAGCTGGACCGACTCGCTTCGTAATTTCTTCAGCATGCGGCGCCCAGCGCGCGCGCCTTCCGACGCGCCCGCCGAAGCAGCCACCAACAACGACAACCAGCCGACCCAGACATCAGAAACCACCGCCACGACTGCGGCTGGCGCTGCCTCTTAGAGCAAAGGTGCACCGATGAAATTCGTTCTTTCCTCACTCGCGCTGCTCGGCCTGTGCGCCTGCGCCGGTTCGTATCGCGACGGCAAGTTGGAAACGTCTGACTATTTCGGCCAGGCCAACGCAGCCAACATCGCCGCGCAAGCGGATGCCGCGCGCCACGATGAAAGCATGACCGATGCGGACCGTATGGTCGGCGCCGTCGACAAATACAAGGACGGCAACCCGACGCCGACCAATGCGCCGGCCGCTTCGCGCGTGGGCGACGGCCACTAAATATGCGGCGGCTCACACGCCTCTTCGCGTCGCGTGTGTCACGCCAACCCCAAGCGTTCTACCGGTCGGAACGCGGGGCCGTACTGACGTGGCTGGCGATCCTCGTGCCAATTCTACTCGGCCTCGGCACGCTCGCTGTGGACATGTCCCGCCTCTTCAGCTTGCAGACACAATTGCAGAACGCGGCCGATGCGCTGGCGCTCTCTGGCGCGGCTGAGTTGAACGGCAGTAGCACTTCGATCACCCGCTCGACCAACGCCATCAACAACCTGGTCGTGAACAACCAGCGCTTTGGCGCGAGCGGTATTGGACAAGTGTCCGTCTTATCGATCCGGTTCATGCAGACGCTACCGGTCTCGGACGCCACTGCCATCTCCAACGCCAATCTGACCACTGATCCCACCGTCGCGCGCTATGTTGAAGTGCAGGTCTCCCCGGTCAGTATGAATTTCATCCTGCCGTTCTTCAGTGGCATCGCCAACGCGACAACTGGCGCGCGCGCCACAGCGGGTCTGTGCGAATCTCTCTGCCAATCAACACCGATGTTCGTCTGCAATCCCTGGGAAGGGAGCGGCATGACCCTCCAGCAAGCAGCGAATGATCCGGCCCAACTGCGGCGCCTAATCGACCTCAAGGCCGGCGGCGGCGGCAACAATCAATACAGCGCTGGCAACTACGGCTACTTGCAACCGATCGCCAGCGGCGCCTCGGCGCTCGAACACGCGATAGCTCAGGTAACCCCCGCGAGCTGCTCGGCGATGCAGGACGGCGTTTCGGTGCGGCCAGGCCAAGTCAATTCCGCTGACCGCGGATTCAATGTTCGTTTCGATAAATACGCTGGCAATCTCAGCGGCGACGTCGGCGACGATCGGCGGCGTCACCTACACCATCAACTATTCGGCCCATACGTTTGCGCCGGCCAGCCAGCGGCCCTCGCGCTATTCGGTCTATCGTTGGGAGATCGACACCAATCACATTCCGGCGGCGGGCGTGCCGACGCGCTACACAGGCGGGGGGCTTTCGGACAACCCCGATCGCCGGATCCTGTACGTCGCCATATTGAATTGCCAGTCACTGACCCAACAAGGTCTCTTAACGGGCGGCAATTCAGGCCCGGCTGCGCCTCCGATCGCCTACGCGCGGTTCTTCCTCACGGAGCAAACAAGCGGCGATGTCTACGGAGAGTTCAACGGGATTGTTGAGCCCGGTAGCGACAACGGCATCCTCCACGAACTGGTGCAGCTCTACCGATGAAAGCTGCTCGCCTCCACTTTGTGAAGAACGATAGCGGCGCTGCCTTAGCGGAGTCTGCTATCGCGCTACCTTTGATCGTTGTGATCTTCGGGACGATTTTTGCCTTCGGCTCAACGCTTCGCAACACGCAAGTACTCGAAACCGCGGCGCGCGACGCAGCGCGCTATCTCGCACACACTGCGGCTACATCGGCAAACGAAACGAGTGCGCGCAACATAGCGGTGTATGCAAACGCCGCAGGCACGGGGACAGCTCGTGTGCGTGGGTTGACCACAGGCAACGTAGCGATTTCCTATGCCACAGTTTCCAATCCTATCAGTTCCGGCACCGGCGAACGCACCTATCGTGGCCAGGATCCGCTCAGACTGGTGAGTGTCAACATCTCTTGGACGGCGCCATCGAGTGCTCTTTGGAACGTGTTCGGCTCAACGCCAATCACCTACCACGCCGTCAACCAGCAGCGCGTGATCGGGGACTGAACCGATGACGCAACACAGTTTCCTCGGCAATCGCGACGGCGCAGTAATGGCGGAATTCGCCCTCGCGGGCATCTTCATGATCATGCTGATGATGAGCGTCATCGAGCTCACATCCGCGCTGTGGGCCTGGAATTCAGAAGCAAAGGCAGTTCAAATCGGGGCCCGGCTCGCCGCCGTTTCCGCTCCAGTCTCGAGCGATCTCGCGACCATGACGGGTCTTGAGGGTGGTGCGACGCCCGGCGCGGCGATGCCCTACTTCATCCGCGTGTGCAACGGCGCCACATCGACATGCAGCGGCGGCAGTTACAGCGCCGCCGCCATGAATTGGATCGTGCGTGGCTCGGATGGCGTATGCGGCTCCACCACCGGCGTGCGCGGCATTTGCGATCTCTATCCCCGTATCCAGCCACAAAACATCGTCATCACCTATGAGCAAACCGGCTTGGGCTTTGCGGGCCGGCCAGGCGGGCCTGTGCCGAGCATCACGGTAAAGGTCCAAAACTTGCAGTTCTCAACGCCCGTGCTGGGCATTTTTTCCGGCGTCGCAAACTTAACGATGCCCCCCGTCCAGACGACGGTGTCGGGTGAGGACTTGAGGTCTACCTCGCCATGACGGACGTCTTGAACCCGCCGCTTCCGTCAACTGCCCGTTCGCGTTTTCGCCCGCTAAAGGTCATTGCCCTGGCTGGCAGGGGCGCTTCAGCACGCCACGTTCAAGCAGCGTTCGCCGAGCACGATCAATTTACTGTTCACGTCATCAATCCCGCTGCGCCAGATTTGTCGCGAGCGCTGACAAAGCCAGACCTGGTGGTGGTTGAATGCGATCTCTCGGATATTGGCGCGGGACCGGCTGTTGAGCGTCTCATCGCAGGAGACCTCAAGGGCGCGCCAGTGCTCGTCTTCGCCGACGCGTTGGCGCCGGACGCCGCCCGCCGCCTAATGCGCATCGGCGCCAGCGAAGTTCTTGAGACCGCATCAGCGACGAGCGACATCGTCGCCGCCGCCTTGCACGCCTCAGGCGCGCGCAAGAACGAAACCAGCGCTCGCCTCAGCGCTTTCTTCAGCGCCCGCGGAGGCGTCGGCGTCAGCACGCTGAGCGTGGAACTAGCGCTTGCCATTGCGCGCGAAAACCCACGCAAGCCGAGCAGCGTCTGCCTGATCGACTTGAACTTTCAATTCAGCGCTGCTGCCTCAATGCTGAATGTTGAATCCAAGTTCAATCCATCGGCGGCGCTCGAACCTGAGCGCGTCGACGCTCAGTTGCTGCAGGCGTATCTTAGCCAGCACGCCTCAGGGCTCAGCGTGTTGGCGGCGCCGACGAGCTGGCGCTCCGTCCGGGCGCCAGCCGACGGCATTGCGTGCCTCCTCGACGTCGCGGCCACGCAATTCGACCACCTCGTCATCGACCTGCCGCACAGTCTCTCGGCGGTCAGCGAAGCCGTCATCGCCAATGTTGACGAACTCTTCATCGTCTCCGACCTTTCCGTGCCAGGCATTCAAATGCTGCGCGAGGCGGTGCTTGAACTCGATTCGCGCATGCGATCGGGCGGCCAGCCGACGATCGTTCTCAACCGCGTCCCACGCCACGGGCGCGGCGCGACACTCACGCTTGATGACGTCCGCCGTGTGATCAAAGGCGATCGCCTGCATGTAATTCATGAGGATGCCTCGATCGCAGCTGAAGCCGGCGAGCGCGGTGAATCGATCATGCAAGTGGCGCCGGACTCGATGCTCGCGCGAGAAATTGCCGCCGCCGTGCGCAACGCCATGCCGCGTGGCGCGCAGACGACCCCAGACAATCGCAAATCCGCCTTCTTCAATCTCATGCGCATCAGGTGATTCATGCGAACTGAAACCGGCCTCAATGGCGGTGCTGAGCGCCGCCCCGCATTCGCGCCAGCCCCGGCCAGCGAACGCGCTGACGCGGAAGCGGCGCTTATCCGCAACAAGCTGAAGCTACATCGCCGCATAATCGACGAGCTCGATCTCGCAGCGCTCGAGCGC
>JACQAC010000096.1 GCA_016195245.1 Pseudomonadota bacterium | reverse complement strand
TTCTTGGCGCCTGCAATCCCCAATACGCCCATCGCGCCCTGCAAGCGGAGTCCAAAATCGGAACCATGCTCCCGTGCAATGTGATTGTGCGCCAAGAGGGGCCAGGCAAAGTCGAGATCGCGGCGGTCGATCCAGTTGCTTCTATGCAGGCAATCGAAAACCCCGCTCTGGCTGACATTGCAGAGCCCGTGCGAGCCCTTCTGCAGGCCGTCATCGCCGAACTCTAGCAATTAGATTGAAACCCATGACGCAGGAATCGCGCGGCGCACACGGCCTGAAACGACGCTCTGGATTTGTGGCGCTGGGCTGCGTCGCAACTTTAATTGCTTACGGATCGCTGGCGGACGCTCAGCAGCCATCGGCGCCTCAGTGTCCAGCGGCGCAGCATTGGGATCCAAGCATGGGGATGTGCATGGCCAATGCGGAGGCAACGCCACAATCCTCTGCCGCACCGCGTCCGCAAACTGAAACCGCCGCACCGCGTCCACACATTGAAACCGTCGCACCGGCCACGCGGACCGGCGACATGCCGTCCGCGGCGCCCGCATCTCTACCGCCGGATTCCGGAATGAACATGCCGATGCCGGGCGCGGCGTCCGCTGCTTCCAGCCTCATGCTGCAGATCAATCAATTCATGGTCTATTCGAGCACTTCAGGACCGCGCGGCCAATCGCGCCTCACGGGTCCGGGCAGCTGGATGCTGATGTATGACAACGCGCTGACGCCCAGGAACCATTTCCGCATCGATGTCATGGCGTCGCCCGAACAATTGACGGTTGGCGATCGCGGAACGCCGCAGCTGCTGCAAACAGAAAACATCGACGCCATGCATGCGCATGACACGCTCATGGCGCTTGAATTCAGGGACGTGGTGACGCTGGGCGACGGCGATCAACAGCATCTGACATTCCTGTTCGCGCCGCGCGGCGAAGCGGCGATTGGCCCGGTTCCGTTCATGCACCGCGAATCGGCTGCGGGAAATCCGGATGCGCCGCTCGGCCACGCCTTGCAGGATGGATTTCATGACGCCTCAACGGTGTTGGGTCTGCAATATCAAATTGCCCGCACTTCGATCGAGGCGACGGCCTTCAGCGGCCACGATCTCAGCTGGCCGTTTCCACTGCACAGTCCCGATTCTTACGGCGTACGCGTGAACCAGGCGCTCAACGATCATGTCGGCGTGGGCGCCTCCTATGCTGACGCCCTATTGCCGGATGACGCGGGAAACGGGGAGCACAACCAGTTCATCTCTGCGTGGCTGACAACTTCACACGTGATCGATGGCAATACGCTGAAATCGTCGCTCATCTGGGGCCGCACGCGCGCCGGTCACGGATCGTATTTCGACAGCTTTCTAGGCGAGGCGGTTTACCAACGAGGCCGAAACGCAGTTTACGGACGGGCCGAGGCTCTCCAGATCGCGCCGGAACAACTAGCGATCAGCAGCTCAGCCGGCGCCCGATGGGTGCAGGCGCTGACGATTGGATACGAGCGCACGCTGTTTGAAAACGATGGCGCCTCTCTGCGTCTCGGCGGTTCATACACGGCAGATTTTGTCCCCAGAGACTTCCGTCCCGCCTACGGCTCTGATCCAAACGGCGCCAAGCTCTATTTGCGCTTACAATTTATGCGAAGCGGCTTCCGTTTCTGAGAGGGCTGATGTCGGCCCTTAGTCCTGTAGAGCGACTTTGGCCATGGAGGCGTCGGTCTTGGCGCCAAGGTCGACCGGGGACAGCTATGGCGCTTCAAAGAGAGCGCGGAGAGGCACGAAGCGGATCGACTGAGTTTTTCTCAACAGCTGTGGCGCACTTGGCCAGCTGAAGTGTCTTCACCCTGACAACGCTCGTTCAAGAGCGGAAGGGGGAGACATGAAGGGAAAGAATTCCAAGCGCGAACAGCGCCAGCGAAAATTGGCGACAGCGATCGTTTTTGGCACATTGGGCGCCGTCGCCGCTGAGCCCGCATTTGCGCAAGAGCTCCAGCACGTCAGCACTGATGAGCGCGTTCAGTTCGACATCGCCGCGCAACCTTTAAGCAGCGCCTTGGGCGAATTTGCCCGCCAAGCGCACGTCAACGCTCTTTACTTCAGTAACGACCTGCGCGGTCTCTCCTCCCCGCCGCTGCGCGGCTCTTTCACACGCCAACAGGCGCTCGACGTCTTGTTGGATCGCTCCGGCTATAATGGGCGCATCAGCGGCGGAAATCTCGTGCTGGTGCAGGAGCGCACCGCCCGCCCCCAGCAGGACAGCGCCGCCCATAGCGGCGACGCCCCAGTTCAGCCCAGTGAATCAAACACCCAAGCGTCAAGCACCGCAGATAATGCGGACGCCAACGAAGAAATCGTCGTCACCGGCACCCGCATTCGCGGCGCAGCGCCTGTTGGCTCCGAACTGGTCACACTCGATCGAAGAACTATCGAGCAGACGGGGGTCGCCACCACCGAGGAATTGATGCGCACGCTGCCGCAAGTGTTCACTGGCGGCTTTGCTCAGCACATCTCGTTTCAGGGCGGTAATATCGGTGGCGGATCAAGCGTCAATCTGCGTGGCTTGGGCGCGGATGCAACACTGACGCTGGTGAACGGTCATCGTTTGCCGGTGATGGGACTGCAGGCCAACTTCGCCGACATCTCCAGCATTCCGACCAGCGCCATCGAGCGCGTCGAAGTGTTGCCGGATAGTGCGTCCGCAATCTACGGCTCGGACGCGGTCGGCGGCGTGGTCAATTTCATCCTGCGCCGGGATTTCGACGGCGCAGAACTTGGCGTGCGCACCGGCGGGGTCACCTCGGGTGATCTGCGCGAGAACCGTGTCACCGCGGCGGCTGGCGCAACATTCGGCGATCTCCATCTCTTCGGCGCTTACGAATATTTCGACCGCACCGCGCTGGCGATGGCCGATCGTGCGTTTATGGCTGACAGCGATTTGCGCGCCCTGGGCGGGAGCAATTTCGATTTGACCCGCGCCAACCCCGCAACGCTCAACGTGTCTGGCCTCGGGCAATTTGGCGTGCCCACAGGCCAAGACGGGCGCAATCTGACCCAAGCGCAACTCCTTCCAGGCGTCGTCAATCGCGCCAACGCCAATCAAGGACTCGACGCCCTTCCCGACCAGACACAGAACGCGCTTTTTCTCTCCGCCGATTGGCGCGTTGCCGACAACCTTCGCTTCACCGCCGACGCGCGTTACGCCGACAAGAGCTTCGAACAACGCGACGCGCACAATACGCGTCGGCTCACCATTCCCGCGGGCAACGCCTTTCGCGCCGTGAACAATCTCTTCCCAGGCCGCACCGTGACGGCCGATTATGATTTCTATCGCGACTTCGGACCGCGTCTTGAGCAAGGCGAAACCGAAACCCTCGATCTCTCAACCGCGCTTGATTGGGACATCTCCAGCACATGGCGGCTTGAGCCCAGCCTCTCTTACGGGCGCGTGGCCAGCGATCATTATCAGCGCAACATGGTCAACACAGCGGCGTTGGCGGTTGCACTCGCGAGCAGCGACCCAAATGTCGCTTTCAATCCGTTCGGCGACGGCTCGTTTACAAGCCCCGCCACGCTCAACAACATTCGCGCCTTTGCTTTGAATGCGCTGGTTTCTGAAACTTGGACAATTGCCGCGAAAGCCGATGGCGATCTTATGCAATTGCCGGCGGGGCCATTGCGGCTGGCGCTGGGCGGCGATTATCGCCACGAATTCTTTCAGATCGGCGACATAGACAATCTCACCACCCTGACGGCGACGCGATCGACCACGACATCGAATGATCGCAACGTGTCGGCCGCTTATGCGGAATTGCTGATCCCAATTTTCGGCCGCGAGTTTGCTCCGCCTCTCGGCCTCGGACACAGCCTCGATCTCTCGCTTGCAGGGCGCTTTGAGCGCTACAGCGATTTTGGCGACACCGCCAATCCCAAAATTGGCGTGAATTGGGCGCTGACCGATGCGCTGAGCTTGCGCGGCTCGTGGGGCACATCGTTCAGGGCGCCAAACCTCTCCGATCTCGATCCTTCGGGGACGCTCAGCCGCCGGCAAGTGCGCGGCCTCAACATCACCGATGCTGGCGCCCCGAGCGGACGCAGCAACATCTTGCTCATCTTGGGGGCCAATCCAGACTTGAAGGAGCAGCGCGCCGAAAGCTGGTCGGCAGGTTTCACCTATGCGCCGCCTCACTCGGGATTGCACCTGGACGCCACCTATTTCGATGTCCGCTTCTCCGACCGCATCGCCTCCATCAACAACATCGCCGCGGCCCTCAATCCCAATTCCGAGTTCGCGTCTTTGATCGACCGCAGTCCCGATCCCGCGGAAGTGGCGGCGCTGCTTGCCGAAGCCAATACGCTCGGCACCAGCGGCGGCTTCAGTGCAAGCGATATCACCGTTATCGTTGATGCGCGCTCCCAGAACCTCGCCGTCACGGATGTGACCGGCATGGATGCGGGATTGTCTTACGCGTTCGATCTGGGCGGCGGCGAACTCGAATTGAGCGCCAACGCCACCTACTTGTTTGAGTTCTTGCGCGGGGCCTCGCCGACGGCCACACCCGTCGATGTTTCCGATACGGTCGGCAATCCGATCAGTTTCCGTTCGCGCCTGGGCGCGACCTGGCGCAACCATGCCGGCGCGGCATCGCTGTTCATCAATTACGCCGACGGCTATCGCGACAATCTGAGCACGCCGCATCGCCCCATTGATGCTTGGACGACGGTCGATCTGCATCTCAGTCTCAATTTGCCTCCCGCCTTGGGCTTGAGCCCCGAACATCCCCCAGAGATCGCCTTCTCCGTCATCAATCTCTTCGATGAAGATCCACCGTTCGTGAACAATTCCCTCGGCGTGGGCTACGATCCGTCCAACGCCGATCCCCTCGGGCGGTTCGTCAGCGTCGAGCTCAAAGCGCACTTCTGATGCTGGGGGCGGCATTGATGGCGGCGGCGCTGACGTGTGCGCCGCCGCCATCAACTCATGAGCACACAATCGTGGACGCTCAGGTGCTGCTGAGGCTGCGCGACCTTTCGGGCCTGAGCCTTTCACCGGATGGGCGCAGCGTCGCCTATCAGCTGCAACAGGCCGATCTCGCCTCCAACACTTATCACTCGGTCTGGTGCGTAGCGCCTACCGAAGGGCACGGTGCGCCGCAATTCATCGGTGACGGCGGCGATATCATGATGCCGATCCTTGCCGGACTCGAGCGGCCCACCGGTATGTGGAATACGCTTTCCGCGCGCTGGTCGCCCGATGGCTCGGCGATTGCGTTTCTCGCGCGCCGTCAGAACCAAACCCAGATCGAGATCTGCACAATCACCTCGTCACACTGCCGGCGCGCCAGTTCAAGTGACGGCGATGTCGAAGACTTCATTTGGAGCGACGATGGGCTGGGCCTCATCTATCAAGCGCGGCCGTCACGCGAGGCGGCGCGCCTGGCGCTCGAGGGCGAAGGTGATGTTGGCTTTCACCTTGATGGTCGTTTTGATGTCTATCACAGTTTTGCACCGCTCCGCTCGCGCGAGCGATCCGAGCATCCACTGCGCTTCATCGACTTAAGCTCGGGCCTGGAGCGGCCCGCCGGCAATGCGGAGCGCGACGCCTTCGCGATTGGCCGCCGAGAAACCCTCTCAACCACGATAGGCGCCGCGCGCAGCGTCTCGCTGTTCTCCAACGCGCCGGTCACCGCGCCGGCATTCTTGCACGACCGTGACGTGCGCGATTTCGTGAGACTGGGCAGCGGCGCGGTCTGGACCGAGCCCGCCGATCCCGCTCTCGCCGGCGCAGAACCGCCTTTGGCCTTGGTCGCGCAGCATGCCGCTGACGCCGTCCCGATCCGCTGCCGAGCTGCCGCCTGCGTCGGGCGCATTGTCGAAATGACCGTTACGCCCGACGGCGAGAGCGTACTCTTCATCAAACGCGAAGGCTGGGGCGACAGCCGGCACGGACTTTATCTTTGGGACATCGGCGCCAATCGCGTCAGGCAGGTGTGGTCCGGCGATGAAGTGGTGCGGGTCTGCACCGCGCGCGCCCATGACGCGATCTGCCTCTTCGAGGGGCCGACAAGCCCACGGCGCATCATCGCGCTCGATTACGCGACCGGTGCGATGCGCTCGGTTGTCGATCCCAATTCCGAGCTTCCGAGAACAGCCTTTACGTCAGCGCGCAAACTGCAATGGCGAAGCCCAGGCGGCGATGAGCTGTTTGGCTATGTCTTGCTCCCGCCCGGACATCGCCATCTGCCGCTGATCGTGGTGCAATATCGCGCCACCGGTTTCTTGCGCGGCGGCGTCGGCGACGAATATCCGGTTCAGGCCTTCACCCATCGCGGTTTTGCGGTTCTGGTGATCGAGCGGCCGGATCCGCGCGCGCTACTCGCTTCTATCAGCGATGGGCGCGAGATTGACCGGCGCGAGTGGGATGGCTTGGCCGAACGCTGGCGTACCTTGGCGGCGCTCACTTCGGGCATTGATCAGGTCGTGCACCTCGGCATCGCGGATGCAAAGCGCGTCGGCGTCACGGGCTTGAGCGATGGCGCCGAGACCGCTGTGTTCGCGCTCATCCATTGCAGCTGCATCGCCGCCGCCGCGATTTCGAGCGGCGTCCACGATCCCCTCTCCTATTACTTCTCCTCTGACAGCGAGCGCGCCGATATGCGCGCGAGTGGGCGCGGTGATGATGGGTCCGACCGAGCGCTGTGGCCCGCGCTCTCGCTATCGCTCAACGTCGAACACATCCACACGCCCATTCTGACCCAGGTCCCCGATCGTGAATTGGTGTTCTCGCTCGAAGCACAACGCACGTTTGCGGACCACAACCGGCCATTCGACCTTTACGTTTTCCCGAACGAATATCATGTGAAATGGCAGCCACGGCATCGCGCGGCGATCTATGAGCGAAGCCTCGATTGGTTTTCGTTCTGGCTATTGGGCGAAGAAGATCACGATCCTGACAAGGCTGAGCAATATGACCGATGGCGCGCGTGGCGCAGCGCAGCACTGGTTCGGCCCTGACGAGGGCTATCGCATCGCGATCAGGTCAACCGTCTCGCTCACAATCTGAGGTCCCCAGACGCAAGTGCCATACGGGGCTAGGACAGGACGCGCAGGACCTGGCCCCCAGTTTAGCCCCGGCCGGTTCTGACGACCGCGCCGTTCGTCGTGACGAGCGGCGCGGTTGCACTTCGCCGGCGCGCAAATCGGGCCTAAGACTCGAAGACTCTATCATGCTGACACGCGCTCGGCTTTTCGCCCCAGCACATACATGAGACCTACATCGTCTAAGCACCCAGCCGAGATCTGTTAGGTGACGAGGGCGGACGCGGCCTGCTTCTTGACCGAGGCACATGGCGGATTGCGGAGCCAAGCCTCAATGCAAAGGAGGCCAGCAACGTGCGCCATCACCTCCATGCTGCGCATCAGCGCACCTTCGGTCAACGCCGCCGCAAGCGCGTCGCGTTCGATCAAACCGGATGCCGCGAGTTCACCGTCGAGCAGAAAGCGCTGCAAGAACGGCACATGCCGCATCAGGATTCGCGCCAGATATACGTTCGTGCGCCCCTTGGACCGGCGAGCCAGCACAGCGGGCGCGAGCTTCGGTGCAAACGCCGCGCGTGCAAGGCCGCGATCGGCGCCTGCCGGCGACAGCATATAGGTTGGAAGCCGAAGGCACGTCTCGATCACCGGCTGTGAGACGAGGGGATAGATGTAATCCGCGTGGGCGCGATAATCGAAATAGTTGAGCCGATCGCCGATACTGTGAACGTGCATCAGTTTGCCGGGTGGCAGCAGCGCGGGCGCATGTGGCGTCTCATGGGCAAGCTCGATAGCTCTTTGCGAAAGCCATGGCAGGACTGGTGCAGGCGTGCCCGCCGGCGGGCTGGACGCGAGCCGCATCGCGGCGCCAACCGCAGCGATGAACGGCGCGCCGGTTTCGGACGCATATGCCCAAGCGCGCCGCCAGAACGAAGGTCCGGCGCCGTGCGTTGCGAGCCAATCGGCCAGTGCGCCCGGTTGCTCGCTGCGGAAGAAGACGTTGTCGCCGCCGCGGCCCGAAAGGTAGGCATCGACGCCCTGCTCGCGTGCGAACGCCGCCTCAACTTCGTCGGTCTCGCCGTCCGCCAACCAAAGATGGGGATTGAGCGTCGGTGGATGACGCACGGCTTCCTCAAGGTCGACGCGATCGGAATCGCGCAGGCGCTCCGAGAGTGCGGCGCCTGCGAACACTGCCGCCGCACGCGCAAAGTCGCGTTCGTCGCCCTCAGCATTGGGCGTTACGAAATTGATCGCCCCGATCTGGGTTTTGCCAGCGATGGCGGCGAGCACGATCGAAGAATCGAGACCGCCGGAAAGGCGCAATCCGACTTTTTCGAAACGCCCGGCCCAGGCCGCACACGCAAGCTCAACGCCCTCCCGTAATAGAACGATTGCTTCGGATGCTTCTGTTTTCGGAGCTGACGAAGCGACTGCTTCTGCGGTCCAGGCCTGGCGGATGACGCACCGTCCCTGCCCCACGCGTGCGATGGCGCCGGGTGCAAGCACCGAGACGCCTTCTAGTCCGGTTCTCGAAGTGACGACGCGGTTGTTGACCAGACGCTGCGCCAGATACGTCCGGTCAATCTCCGTCCCATCGAGATCAAGCGCGCTTATATCGTCGGGATTAGAGAAAAAGACGAATATCCAACCACGCCGCCCGGTGAAGCACGGCAGCGCGCCCGAGGGATCGCGCACGACATGCACACAAGCCTCGTCTTCATCGCGCACGAAAGCGACGTAGCGGCCCCAAAGCTCCGTAAATGCTGCCGCACCAGTCGTTGCGCGCAGGCGCGCGACATCGATCGAAGCTGGGTTGGCTATGCGGCCCGAGGCGTCGAAGACAGTGCCGACGAACAACGCACCCTCACCGACTTCGAGAGCGCCGTCGCCCGCGCCCTGACGTTTTCCCTCAAAGACAATGAGCCCAGGTTTGTCCCAAACGCGCTTCCAGCCTGGCCGTTCACGCTCGACCCCGGCTACAAGTGCTGCGGCGTCCGCCACGGCATGATCGGCACGCCAATTCCAAACGAGGGCAATGAAGCGGTTCATCACGCCACCATGATCGGCGTGTAGGCGGCCACATTCTCCACGCTGTCGTTCAACACCAGATCGCCAAGCTGGACCCAGCAATGCGCGGCAAACGGGGCGCCCTTGACGGCGAACACCCAATCAGCCGCGGCGCCGCGCTCACCCAGATGATAGAGCAACGCCAGGGCCTCCTTGAGACAGGCATCGCGTCCTCCACGCAAGGCGCGCGAGGACAGGAAGTGAGCGGCCTTTTGACTGAGCGCTTGCTCAGCGTCCTTGGCGCTGGGACCGCTGCGGCCTGTGCGCCAATTCCTGCGAGCGCGCACGACCTCGGCGATGTGGCGCCGACGCAAACTTCGTTCCGCAAGAAGCCGGCAAAAAGCAGCGTTTGCGCTCTCCACAATGCTCACCGATTGCGTTCGGTGCACTTCTCGCACCGGCGGGACTGCAATTGTGGGCGCAAAGGTGCGCGAGCATTCGTCATCGGTGATGAGGCGCGCGCGGCGGAGGCGCTCGATCATATCGGGATCGACGTCCTCGCCGTCCCGAGCCAGATGAGGCGACAGTCTTGCCGAGCTGCTGCTGTTCAAGGCGCAGTATCGGTCGGCGGCCAGATCGAGAAACACCAGCATGCCGTCGGCTTGCGCCATGTACACCTCGGCGCGTAACGCCACGCGCGCCATCGCGCTTCAGACCAACGGATCGCGGTCTTCGATCATGTGATCGACGCCGCCTTTGGTCTGGGTTGAGACTTCGCCGAGTTCGATGCACTCGGTCGCGTCGCGTGTATCTTGGTCGATCATCGCTTTTCTCACTTGTTTGAAGAATAAAGGGGTTCATGCGCGGCGCCCGCCTTCGACGCCGCGCACGCGGCCTGACGTTCAGGTCAGAGGATCGCGATCCTCGAATTGCGCCTTCTCGCCGCCTTTGGTGGCCTCTGATACTGCGCCCAATTCGATCGCGTCGTCGGTATCGTGGATCAACTCTTCACGCATCTTGGTCTCCATCTGCTTGCTCAGCGTTGCTGGCTTTAGGAGACTGCGCGCGAGCAGTGAGATTTGCCGAACTATCTCAGTAAAGATTTTGTACGAAGTCGCGCCGCTATTTGGCCCTTACTCGTCCTGGGGCATGGCGCGAGCGTGGGCAGCACTTCGAATAGATGCGCACTGGCCGATCCGGCGCCGGAAGTGCTTGCGAAGAGCGGCCTTCAAGGGACGCCCGCCTTTCGGCAATGCGGCTGCAATCCGAATGAGATCACTGGATGCATCCGGCAAGGCCTCGGCCTCAGCGCGCAGTGCTGCATGCAGCCGGTCGTCGGCCGCGCGCGCGGCGCGACGCAGTTCCGGATTCGCGGACGTCTCGAGATTCTTCATGACCGCCAGATAAGCGCTCACATAGCTTCCATTCTTGACAAAGGCTGCGGTCGACGGCGCCGGCTCATAGGCATCCGCGGTCCAGAGGGCGAGCCCCTGCCTAAACTCATAGAGCGCGCGAAGGTCGCGCTCCGACCAGAACACCACGTGATAGGTGCGTGAAGCTTGTACGCGCACAAGCCGCTCAGACGCCAGAATGGCCAGCGCGTAGCGCACTGGCGTGGCGCTCACGCCAAGCTGCGAGGCCAATCGATCGATGTCGAGACGCTCAAGCAGCGCGAACTCCCCCGAGAGGATCGCTTGTTTGATCTCCTGATAGACGCGTTCACCTGGACGAAGATCAAGCGCCATCCCCGCCTCGTGTCTCCCCGTAATGGGCTCTGAGCTGGGCTTCGATCTCGGGGGTCAACGCATCGACATGCGGCAGCGGCCGGTTGTGATCGCGCAGATACTCGATCGGGTCCTGCCCTTCCCAACCGCCGAGATTGGGCCGGTGCATGCGATAACCGATCAATCGCTGCAGATCTTCGGGAAAGCTCGCCGCCACTTCGCGCGGATAAGCGAGAAACTGATTTTCGTAGGTTTTGAGCCAGCCCAGACAATAGCTGACGATGATGCCGGTGCGCGGCAGCGCCGTCAGATTCTGCCCGGCGCCGTGCGTCAGGGAGCCCAGAAACAAGAGCGCTGAGCCGCGCTTCATAACGCCCGGAACACTCGCGGCAGGATCGGCATTACGGTCGAGTTCGCCGCGGTGGCTTCCCTTCCACAATCGCGTGGCGCCATTCTCCGCGGTGAAATCGCTGACTGCCCACATCACGTTCAACAGCCAATGGCGCCCTTGCGTGTCCCATGGCCACATCTCTTCGTCCCGATGCGGGGCTTGCGGGCGTTCCTGGCCGTGCACGCGCACGCCCTGTGTGAGGTTGAGCTGAATACAATCGCAATTCGGCTTCAAGAGCGCTTCAGCGATGGCGAGGATGT
>JACQAC010000145.1 GCA_016195245.1 Pseudomonadota bacterium | reverse complement strand
CAAGGATCGGTCCGGAGGCGATCCGGCTAGGCGAAGAGTAAGCGCTGATCTTTAGTTTCGCTGCTTCAGTTTATCGAAGCAGTGGGACCTTGTCTCCGAAACGCATGGCCCCTCGCGGCTCTGTAGAAACGCCCCTGAGTTTCCGCCGGTCGCAAAAACAAATCACACGGGGCGCGCACCAGGCACCAACCCCAACGACCAACTCTTTGCGCACGCTTCGTGCGCGCCCCGCTCTCCCATTTTGCCGAGAGCCAGAATGTCCTCGGTAGCCTTGGCGCAGGAGGACCACAGCGAGCCCGCAGCGGCCGAGCCGCGTGCGGCGTTTAGAACTGATGGCTCACTCTTACCGCAATCGTCCGCGGCTGGATCGGCACCGCGTAATACTGCGCTCCGCACACCTGAATTTGGCATTCGGTGTAGCGATAGAGCTCACCCCGTTCGTCTGTCGCGTTCCGGATGAAGAAGTCCAGATCGAACATCGGGAACTGCATCCCCGCCGATAGATCGAACGACGTGTAAGCCGGCAAGCGTCCGATAATGCCGCCCTCAATGATGCGGATATCTTGAGGCGCACTGCTTTGGTGAACCATGGCGACCTGCCAGTAGGAATCATAGTTCCACAAACGGAATTCCTGGCGCGCCGTGAGATCGGCTTTGAGATGCGGCGTCACCGGCAGACGCGAACCAGCGGGCGCCAGCAACTGGCTATCCACGGTCGGGCAGGTCGTCGTCTGGCTGCCGTCCGGCAGCAGCGAACAATAGTTCTGCATGAGTTCGAGCTGCCAGAGATAGCTCGCCGCCCCCGAAATCGTGAACCCGTCGATCGGACGCCAAGTGAAATCGCTTTCGATCCCGCGAATGCGCGCGTCGCCCGCGTTGCGCACCTCCGTGAGACCGTTCGCGCCCAAGAAGGAGAATTGGAAGTCGTGCCAATCCTCTTGGAAGATAGCGGCGTTCAGTCGGACGCGATTCTGATCCCAAGACGATTTGAAGCCCAACTCGTAATTGGTCAGCGTGTCCGAATTGAACAGCGCCTGTTGGAAGATGCGCCGGTTTACGCCGCCCGGGCGGAAGCCCGTCGACACCGTGCCGTACACCATCACATCGGGATTGAGGTGATAGGTAAGGTTGGTGCTCCAGGTGCTGCCGGTTTCCTCGATGCCGCGATCGAGATTGACGCACGGCGCTCCATGGAAGTGATAGTTCGTGAAGTCCGGGAACGGGGGCGACGTGTTGATCGCCCCGCCAAAGCAGGCGGCTTCACCGGTCCCGCTGCTAAGGCCGGAGCCGTAGCCGAAGAACCCAAACAAGGTGTTGTGCGACTTGAAGAACCGGATGCCGGCGGTGGCGGTCAATTGACTTGTAATATCGAACGACGCTTGTCCGTAGGCAGCCCAATCCCGGTCAATGCGCTGTTGTTCAGTCAGCCAGATCGTGTCGGGCCAGCCATGCACTTCCCAAGCGTCATTCATGCCCGCAATGACGTAACGCTGTTCGATGTTGTGAATTTGGCGCTCATAGAAGAGCCCTGCGATGAAGCGCAGCCGATTTTCCGACGGCGAGGTGATGCGGAGCTCGTGGCTTTCCTTGCTATAGCGATCGTGACTCAGGATGCCTTGCGAAGGATTGTGCAGCGTCGTGCCATTATCGTTGTAGATGTAGTAGCCGGCCAGCACGTCATAGAAATACGAATAGTCGGTATAGTCGGAATGGCCGGTGTCGCCCCGGCGCATATAGGCGCCGGCATACGTCAGGTCGAAATCGCCGATGTGGCCGTTGACGGTCATCGACGCCTGATACCAGTTGTCGTGATTATTCTCGGGCAGGAAGTGCATGACTTCCAGATCGCCCACGTTCGGATCAAACGCGAAAACGCCGCGCGTCCGCTGAACTTGCCCCATCACCTGCGGGGTGACCGTCCAATTCTCATTGATGTCGATGCGCAGCGCCGCGCGCGCGCCATAGGTGTCCGTCGTATTGTAGTTGTTCCTGGCGAGCTGTGCATTGTCGACGGTGCAGGTGCCGTCATTGCCCACAAACGTAGACCCAACAAAGCCGGCCGCGCACGTCGGGTACGTCCTGGTGCCATGCACATTGTCGATGAAGCCGCCATCGTGCTCACTCCACCCGACCAGGCGGATCGCCGCGTTGCTGGCGAGCGGAACGTTCACGTAGCCTTCGGCCACATAGCCAGCATCGCCATGATCGACGGTGTTAGCCTCTAAGCTCGCTGCCGCCGAAAAGCCACTCGGATCCGGGCGGTTGGTGATGATACGCACTGTGCCGGCGAGCGAACTCGCGCCGTAGAGCGTTCCCTGCGGGCCCGCGAGCGATTCAACACGCGCAATGTCGTAAACGTGCAGATCAAGCGCGCCGGTGATGGTGGTGATCGGCTGCTCGTCGAGATAAACTCCTACGCTCGGCAACGGGCCTGAATGGTTTCCGTTATCGCCGCTGTTGACACCGCGCATGAACGTACGCGCGAACCCAGGACCCGCGGATTGATACGTCAAGCTCGGCAGGAATTGCGCGTAGTCGTTGAAGCTCTGAACATTCAGCTGCTCCAGCCGCTCGGTGCCGATGGCTTGAATGCTCATCGGCACGTTTTGAATATTTTCTGAGCGCTTGGTCGCGGTGACGATAATCTCGTCGTCGTTGCTGCTCGCAGTCGAACTTGCGTTGGCGTTGTTCGGATTGTTCTGCGCCAAGGCCGGCGTGGCGACCCCCGTCAACATCGTCGTCGCCAACAGCAGCGGCGTCCAAGCTGCTGCGGACACTTTCGACTTCGGCTTATGATCGCTCATAGGAACACCCCCGTGTTCAGGCTCAGAATCTGGCATACCAGTAACACGAGCCTTTCGGGGCTGGCTGTGGCGCCATTACCGCACTCGCGCCGGTATGATGCCTATTCCGTTACGACCGGCCCAAGCGCCTGGCGCAACGGCCCCAGCCAGCGCTCGTAATGCCGCCACTGATCCAGTCCCTCACGATAGATCGGGCGCCGCACCTGCTCAGAAGACGCAGTCCGCACCGCTCGTTCCGTGGCGTAAAACTCTAAGCAAGCCGGCTCGAATGGTGCATCGCAATATTCCAGGATACTCCGCACTTGCTGTTCGGTGTCCGCAACAAGGCGTTCGTATTGAACGCGGTAAATTCGTCCCGGCGCCACCGTGGCGAAATGCGCCATGAGATCCACATAGTCGCGATAGTAGCGGCCAAGCTCCGTCAAATCGTAGGTAAACGCTTGGCCCCGCGCGAAGTGCTGCTTGAACGCTGAAAAGCATGTGGCCATTGGGTCACGCCGCGCATCGATGATCTTGGCGTTCGGCAAGATCAGCATGATCAGCCCCGCATGCAGCCAATTGTTCGGCATCTTGTCGATGAACATCGGCTTATTCGTTCGCCGCTGAATACGCGTGCGTTCAATGTAGCCTTCGCCAAGCGCACGCAGCTGTTCGGCATCGAGACTGGCTAACGCCTCGGGATATTTGGTCGGCTGACTGCGCAACTTGCGTTCGCCCAATTCGCGTGCGATCGCGCCGATATCCGGCAATTCCATGGTGCCTTCGATCTGCGAATGGCTCGACAGAATCTGCTCGATCAGCGTCGATCCCGAACGCGGCAGCCCGATCACAAAGATCGGATCGCGCGCTGCCGCGCCCTTGCCGCGCCCCGCAAGGAATTCTGGCGTAAACAGCGCCTTGATACGTTGAACCTGATCGCTGGTGTAATCCGGGTCGTAGTCCACGCACGCGCGCCGCCGCTGCGCCCCCTCAGCGTATTGCCTAAACGATTGCTCGTACTCTCCGGCATCCTCCAGCGCCTTGCCCAGCGCATAATGCATGTGAAAACGGTCGTCTTCGCGCAACTCCCGCCCAAGCGCCGCACGCATTGTTGTCACTTCGTCAGCGCCGAAACGGAAGGTCTTCAGATTGGCGAGGCTCCAATACGCGTCGCCAAAATCTGGATTGAGCTTCGCGGCCTCGCGATAGGCCTTAACCGCCTCATCGGTGCGGCCAGCCGTTTTCAGCGCATGGCCATAGCTCAGCCAGAGTCGCGGCTCACGCGGCTGTTCGCGGATGACGTCCGCATACATTGCCAGTGCGGTGTCGTAGTCACCCAGCCGCGCCAGCGCCGCCGCCTGCAAATTCCGATACTGCGGATTGTCGCCCTCGGCCCGGCGCAGCGCTTCGATCTCGCGCAGCGACTCCAAAATCTTGCCCTGCCGCAGTAGCACCAGCGCCAGATTGTGCCGCGCAGCTGCAAAGCTCGGTGCAAGTTCCATGGCTCGGGTGAGCAACAGCTCAGCTTCGCGATAACGGCCCAGCCGCGCACCGACCTCCGCCAACATTCGGATCGCGGCCACGTCCGTCGGCTGGTTTCGTAGATGCTCGCGCAACATTGCCTCGGCAGGCGCCAGCTTATTGGCGCACAGCGCCGCTGCCGCGTTCATCAGAACCGGATCGCTCGTCGATGTCCGGATCTGATTGGCGTAGGCGTCGTCCGCCTCTAAGAACGCTCCAGTGGCGTAAAGGGCGTCGCCGAGCGCGCCCCAGGCAATCGGAAAGCGGTCGCGAAGATCGAGCGCGTCACGATAGGCGGCGATGGCGCGCTCAAATTCACCGGCCGCCGCTCGCAAACGCCCAAGCTCAAATTGCGCGTCCGCCCAACGCGGCTGCTCTCGAGCCAGGCGCTGGATCGCCGCATCCCCTTCTGGCTTGCCTTGCCACTGCAGTGCGCGAGCCTTGACCATCTCCGCCCGCGGATGCTGCGGCGCTGCTTCGAGGATGGCGTTCGCCTGCTCGATCGCCAGCACTGGGTCCCGGCCAAGCAGGCGTTCGGCGTGCGCCAGCGCGACGTCGAGTTGATTGGTGGTGGGCTCGGCCATGTCCGTCCACGCCATAGCACACAAGCGCGTGCGTCAAACCTCCGAACCACCTCCCGGCGGCGGTCGCGCGGTGCGAGGGCGTCGCCAATAGGTAATGACCGGCATCAGCGCAAATACGGCGAGGCAGAAAGCGTAAATCCAGCCGGGCGGCGTCTGGAAATAGCGAAGCTGGGAGTCAAACGTCATGCCGCGCAGACCAAACCCGACAGCGAGATCGGCAACCTGCTGCAGGATCAGCGCCAGCATCCCCATCGCCAGGAATGACAGCCAGCCGCCATCGAAGCTTGCCCAGGCCGGCGCCCACCTCGATACAAAGGACATCGCCAGGATCAGCAGCGGCGCTTCGCACAACACCGCAATTGTTGGCCCGGCGAACGGCTCCAGCCACAGTACGCGCAGAGGCCCCAAGAGCGCGCCGACAAGAAACACCATGCAGAAGTAAAGCGCCGCAGCTGTCAGCAGCGGTTGCGCCTTCCGCGCCGCATTCGGCAAAGAATCGGCCTCAGCGTTCATACAATCGCACTATCGAGCCGGCGTCCGCCGGCGCCTTGATCCGCCGCAACTCAGGGCTTCAGCTGTCCGTTGATCTGTTTGCGGAACCTGTCGCCATAAGGCGGGCGCATGAGCGAGATCATCTCGCTCGCAGTTTGGCGATAGATCGCCTTTTCGTGGCTGAACTCTAGGAAGCCGCGATGGCCGTGATAGGCGCCCATGCCGGAGGGACCGACGCCGCCGAACGGCAAGTCGTCCATGGCGAAATGGAAGATCACGTCATTGATGGTTACGCCGCCGGAATGCGTGCGGCTGAGCAGCGCCTCGGCCTCATGCTCGTCGTCGCCGAAATAATACAGCGCCAGCGGCCGCGGGCGGGAATTCACGTCGGCGACCGTGTCCTCGAAAGATGTATAGGTCATGACCGGCATCACTGGCCCGAAAATCTCCTCCTGCATCACGCTCATCTCGTTGGTGGCGTTGAGGATCAGCGTCGGCGGGATCTTGCGGTGCTCCTGCTGGCTGAAATCCTCGCCGGCCGGATTGATCTCAATCACCTGCGCGCCCTTGGCGCGGGCATCATCAATCAAACCACGAACGCGATCGTAGTGGCGTTGATTGATCATCGCCGTGTAGTCGCGATTGTCTTTAATGGTTGGGAACATGCGCTTGGTCGCCGACTGCACCTCTTTCACGAAGCCGTCGAGGTGCTCCTTGGGCGCCAGCACATAATCCGGCGCCAGACACACTTGCCCGGCGTTCATGGTCTTGCCGTTCATCACGCGCGCCGCCGTCTTGGCGAGATCGGCGCTACGTCCGATCACCACCGGCGACTTGCCGCCGAGTTCGAGCGTCACCGGCGTCAGATTGTCCGCCGCCGCCCGCATGACGTGACGCCCGACATTGGTGGCGCCCGTAAAGATCAGATGGTCGAAGGGCAATCCCGCGAACGCCGCCCCGACTTCCGGGCCACCGAGGATCACGGCGAGTTCGTCGTCATCGAAATAAAGATCTACGATCTGCGCCATCAGCGCCGAGGTCGCCGGTGTGAATTCCGACGGTTTCAGCATCACTCGATTGCCCGCCGCGAACGCGCCAGCGATTGCATCCATCGCCAGCGACAATGGGAAATTCCACGGCGAGATCACGCCCACCACACCCTTCGGCTGGTAACGCACTTCAGCCTTCGCGCCGAGCAGCCCAAGGACCGCCGGCGTCACTTTGCGTTTCTGCCCCTTCATCCAACGATCCAGTTCGGCGCGCGCCGCCTTGAGCGGACCAACGGCCCCCGAGACGTCCGCAAACAACGTCAAATCCGGCGAACGCGAACCAAAATCTTGGGTGATGGCCGCGATCAGTTCATCCTTGTGCGTCAACACCATATCGATGGCGCGCGTCAGCCGGTCCTTGCGCAGGGCCGCGCCAGGCGGCCCTTTGTGGGTCTGCGCCCGCTTCTGCACGTCCAAGATCAGACGCATCTGCGCCTTGGTTTCCTCAATGGATGGATTGACGAACATGTTCATGGAGAGACTCCGCACCGGATGCGAAACGATACTACCGTCCCTCCGTGGCGTAAGCACAATTATCTTTTTCTGGACAGAAACAAGCGTCGTTTACCACTCGTCCATCTCCTCGCCGCTAGCGTCCTGGGGATTGCAGATTTTTCGGATTCGGCGGGACGCGTGACTGACCAAGACGCATTGCTGCAAGGGCCAGGCGGTTCAGTGTTAGGGCAAGAGACGCTCGACCTGATGAGGCTCCATGGCGTGCCGCCAACCAGCGCAAACTATGAAGTCTGGCTCTCCTACCGCATCAACCGCCAACAAGCCCTGCGCGAGGCTATCGACGCCCGCATTGGCTCGGGCGAGGGCTTTACATCTGAATTCAATGCCGAAATCCACGAACGCTTCTTCACCGGATTGGGCGCCTCAACCCAAATCTTGCTGGCCGGCGAACGCATCGCCAAGGATCTTGCCGAAGTTGTCGCGTTCCTGAAGCAGTCGGAAGAAAAGAGCGGCGCCTACGGGAAGAAACTTGAAAACGCCGCGACAGATCTCAATCGCGGCTTGGCGCCCGAGCAAATTCGCCAAGTGGTATCGAGCCTCGCGGCAGCGACGCTCGATATGGCCAACCACAACAAGACACTGAACGTGCAACTTCAGCGCTCCACGCGCGAGGTCGATACTCTACGAACAAGCCTCGAAAGCGTGCGGCTGGAATCGCTCACCGACGCCCTCACCGGACTCGCCAATCGCCGTATGTTCGACGAAACGCTGAAGATGCGCCTCGAAGAAGCGCGCGCACAACACACCGAGCTTTGCCTCGTGCTGTGTGATATCGACCACTTCAAGCGCTTCAACGACACTTGGGGTCACCACACCGGCGACCAGATTCTGCGCTTCCTGGCCAGCTCCTTGCAGGCCTATGCGAGACCCGACCACTTGGTCGCGCGCTACGGGGGCGAGGAATTCGCCATGATCCTGCCGCGCGTCAACGCGCGCACGGCGATGCAGACGGCGGAAGCGCTGCGCGCGGCCATCCAGGCCAAACGTCTTCGCCGTCGCTCAACAAATGAAGACCTGGGTCAAGTCACTGTTTCGATCGGAATTGCGCGTCTGCAGCCTGGCGACACGCCGGCAGGTCTGATCGAGCGAAGCGATGCTTGCCTTTACGCGTCCAAGCGCAACGGGCGAAACCAAGTCACGACCGACGCCACACCAGTGCTCTACGTCGCCTAGCGTAGCGTAAACGTCCAAATCTTATCCCACAGCATGCCAGCGGTGCTAAGCTCGTCGCGAGTTGGAGTTCACGCATGGCGAAAGTGAAGTACGAGCGCGACGGCAATGTCGCCATCATCACGATGTCCGATCCGGCGACGCTGAACGCCATTGATGTCGAAATGTCGGACGACTTGAAAGAAGCGTTCGCGCGGGCCAGCGCTGAAGCCCGCTGCGCGCTGCTGACTGGCGAAGGCCGCGGCTTCTCTTCGGGCGCCAACCTCAATGTGCCTCGCACCAACGTCGATGAACAAGGTCGCATTGACGTCGGCGCCAGATTGGAAAGCCATTTCAATCCCCTGGTGACCCAGCTGCGCGATCTGCCGATCCCATGGATCAGCGCCGTCAACGGCGTCGCCGCCGGCATCGGCTGCTCATTTGCCCTGCTCGCCGATCTCATTGTCGCCGGCGAAAGCGGTTACTTCCTCCAAGCCTTCCGGCGCATCGGCTTGGTGCCGGACGGTAGCGCCACCTATCACCTCCCACGCATGGTCACTCGCGCCCGCGCGATGGAAATGATGTTGCTCGGCGAGAAACTGCCAGCGGCGAAAGCGCTGGAATGGGGCCTGATCAACCGCTGCGTGCCGGACGCCGAACTCATGCCTGCCGCCAAAGCGCTCGCGCATGAATTGGCGGAAGGCCCAACCAAAACACTCGGTCTCATCCGTAATCTCGGCTGGGCAGCGCAAGACGCGATGTGGTCCGAGCAATTGCAAGCCGAACGCGAAGCCCAACGCTCCGCCGGCCACACGGAGGATTTCCGCGAAGGCGTGATGGCGTTCCTGCAAAAGCGGAAGGCGGAGTTCAAAGGGACGTAGAACGCATCGAGCTCGGGGCGCGCCGCTCCGCGGCGCATGCGGGGCAGAGCCCCACGCTCCAACTTACAAGCGCTAACGCTTCTTCTTGGCTTTCCTCCTAGGCGCCTTCGCCTTCGGCTTCTTCGCCGCCGCCTTCGCCTTGGCGAGCGCCAGCGCCCTGCGCGCCCACTTCACCGCTTCGTCTGGATCGTCCAGAGCCGCATCCGGCAACCGCCAATAACCTAGATCGATCTGCTCGCCCTTGCGCGGACCGTTCTGCGGGATCCAGACAAAGGGACCAGAGCCTTCGGCAATCAGATCGGCCTTGATCGCGTCGTCGTTGGCTTTGATGTGGATGGTGTCGTCGGCCAGCAAGAGGAACATCAAACCATCTGTGTAGCCGCCGGCGCCGCCGAACATGCGCTTGATCTGCACCGGTCCCATGCCGGCGAACAGCTCCTTCACGAAAGCGTGGAAGCTGTCGTCGGCCACAGGCTTAAGCTTCGAGCTTGGCGGGGACGATGGTGACGCTTTCGCCGCAGCCGCAGGCGTCGGTCTGGTTCGGATTGCGGAATACGAATTTCGACGCCAACCGCGTCGTCTCGTGATCAATCACCGAGCCCAGCAGGAACATCACCGCGTCCGCCTTGATCAGGATCTTCACGTCATGGTCTTCGACCAGCTCATCGAACGGCTCCGGCGCATCAGCGTAATCGAGCACGTACTCCATACCCGCGCAGCCGCCATTGTTGACGCCTACGCGCAGGTACGGCTTCGCCGATGACGCCATGATCTCCTGCACGCGCGTAGCGGCTGCGTCGGTGAGGGTCACGATTTTCGGCCTTGGGCGTCTGGTCATGGTCACAACATATTCAGTTCAAGCTTGGCTTCATCGCTCATGCGCGCCGGCGTCCACGGCGGATCGAATGTCAGGTTTACGTGTACTGACGTTACACCTTTCACGCGCCGTGCCGCCGTTTCCACCCAAGTCGGCATTTCGCCCGCCACCGGACACCCCGGCGCAGTCAACGTCATGTCGATGTCAACGTGGCCCTCATCGTTGATGTCGACTTTGTAGATGAGGCCGAGTTCATAGATATCAACCGGAATTTCCGGATCGAACACGGTCTTGAACTGCGCCACCAGATCATCGGTGATGCGGTCAAGCTCGGCCTGCGGCAGAGCGGATTGCGGTGGAGAAGCGACGCCGTCCATGATCCCTAGCTCAGAAGCTTGCGGGCCTTGTGCAAGGCCTCGATGAAGTGATCCACCTCTTCGGCGGTATTGTAACACGCAAAGCTCGCGCGCGCCGTGGCGGTAACGCCGAGGCGCTGCATCAACGGCTGCGCGCAATGGTGACCCGCGCGCACCGCAACGCCCTGGCGATCCAAAATCTGCGCCACGTCATGCGGATGCGCGCCATCAACGGAGAACGCCACGATAGCGCCCTTGTTGGGCTGCTGCCCATGCAGCTTCACCCAATTGAGCGCGCGGAGCGCATTCATGGCGCGATCGCGCAACATGGCCTCGTGCGCTTCGATTGCCGCGCGATCCTGGGCGTTGATCCATTCGATGGCCGCGCCCAGACCGATCGCTTCGAGGATCGGCGGTGTGCCGGCTTCGAAGCGGTGCGGCGGCTCATTGTAGGTGACACGCTCGCGCTCAACGACGTCGATCATCTCGCCGCCGCCCTCGAACGGAGGCAGCGCCGCGAGCCGCTCCGGCTTGCCGTAGAGCACGCCGATACCAGTCGGGCCATAAAGCTTGTGGCCAGTGCATGCGTAGAAGTCGACATCCAGCGCCGAGACATCAACGCGCCCATGCACGGCAGCCTGGCATCCATCCAGCAGAACCGGCACGCCCTTAGCGTGTGCGATGCGCACAACTTCCGCCGCCGGCGTACGCGCGCCCAGCACGTTCGACATGTGCGTGAGCGCCACCATCTTGGTGCGCGGCCCAATCAGACCATCCACCTTTAGCAAGTCGATATCGCCGTCATCGTCGATATCGAGCCACTTCAGCACCGCGCCCCTGCGCTCGCGCAGGAAATGCCATGGCACGATGTTGGAGTGATGCTCCATCACCGAAAGCACGATCTCGTCGCCCGGTTTGATGTCGAGCCCCGCGGCGACAATATTGATCGCCTGCGTGCCGGACTTGGTGAAGGCGATACTTTCGCGCGACGGCGCACTCAGGAATCGCGCGATGGACGTGCGCGCCGCTTCGTAGGCTTCCGTCGTTTCGTTCGCCAGCGTGTGCAGCCCGCGATGCACGTTGGCGTAGGCGCCGCGCATGGACGCCGACATCGCTTCGATCACCGCCTCTGGCTTTTGCGCGCTGGCGGCGTTATCGAGATAGATCAGCGGCCGGTCGTTTACCCTCCGCGACAGGATCGGAAATTGCGCGCGGATCGCGGCAACATCGAACGGGCGCTTGATGATGGGGGCGTTCATCGCTCGCCTCCGAGCCAAGTCCGAATGCGCCCTTCGATCTCTTTGCGCACATCCGGCGCCGCCCACTCAGGAATGGTGTCGCTCAGGAACGCTTCAATCAACAGTGCACGCGCTTGCGCCTCCGGCACGCCGCGCGAGCGCATGTAGAAGAGCGCCGTCTCATCCAGGCCGCCGGCAGTGTTGCCGTGCGCGCATTGCACGTCGTCAGCATGAATGAGCAATTCGGGCTTGGCGAAAATCTCCGCCCCCTCCTCAAGCAGCATGCCGTAATGATATTGGCGCGCGTCCGTCTTCTGGGCGCCATGCTCAACCACGATCTTGCCCTGAAACACGCCGCGCCCGCCCTTGCGGGCGACCCCCTTGATCAGCTGCCGCGTTTTGCCTGCGCCCGCCTTGTGCTCGATGACGCTGGTGAGATCAGCGTGGCGCCCGGGGCCGCACATATACAGGCCGTTCAGCTCGACCTCGGCGCCCTCGCCTTCAACGACAACACGCGTTTCGATGCGCGCGAGCTTTGCGCCGTCCGCGACAATAACCTGCTTGAACTTGGCGCCTTTCGCGAGACTCACATGCGTCGCATCGAGAACGACCGCGTCAGCGCGGTTTGACTGAATCACAATGCGTGTGAGCGTTGCGTTCGCCCCCACTTTCACCGACAGAAAGCGCGGCTCAAGATTTGAGTATCTCGGGCGATCGACGCGAACGGCAGTGTCGCCGCTCACGACGTCGAGCGTCTCGACGCCGCCCATTTGCGCGGCGAGCGCACCGACGATCCCACCGTCGGCGCCGGCCCGCACTACGTCTGGATCGTTACGATCGCGTCCAAGCGCCAAT
>JACQAC010000124.1 GCA_016195245.1 Pseudomonadota bacterium | reverse complement strand
GCACGCATTCGCCGTCGTCCGCGCAACCAACAACAACTGTCGTCAATGTAAGCGAGCGATTGCCGCCCTGACGCGCGACGACTTGCCATGTCCACGTTGTGACGCTGTCGTTCATCACTTCCTGCTGCGCCGGTGAACGCGATGTGATGTCAAAGCCGGCGCCGGTGAGTTCGGCGCGCATAAAGCGGCCCACGAGAGGCTTGAATTCCACAGTCTCTCCGGGAAGTTGGCCGACAACCTCCGCCGGCGTCTGCGGGGTTGTGGCTGGGGCTTCGCTTTCGGTGGACCTCGGCGCACTGATGGCGAGCTGTAACGTGCGCGTCTCGCCTCGCCGCATCGGGTTGGGCGCATTGAACGCGGCGACCCCGCGCTCCGCGCTCTGCGCCAGCTGCACGTAAGTGTCGCACTGAGCAGGCGTCACGCGACGGGCAACCTCGGCGCAGAACACGGTGGCGTCGATCGTGGGCGCTTGGGCGCTCGAGGGCGACGCGGATTGCGCAGGGGTCGTGTCGTTCGTTGTTGTTGTTTGACCGCAGCTCGCTACGAGCGTGAGCGCCAGAATGAAGATTATTCGCCCGCACCGCATCGGCGCCTCCATACTGGAGCGCAAGCTACGGGGCGGATGCAGAGTGTGGAAGGGGCAACGGCGCAGAGCTTGAAGACAAAAGAACAAATGGACGGAGTGAACGTTCTTCGTCTGCCTTGACTCATCTTCCGCAAGCGCTCAGAAGCGCCGCCCCATCATGAATGCCGCCCCGGTTCCGGCCGGGGCGTTTTCGTCGTTGCGGAGGCGGACATGCAAAATTCCATTGGCCTCGATTTCGGCACCACCAACACGGTGGCCACCATCATCAACGCAAGCGGCGAGGCGGAGGCGCTGAACTTCAATCACGAAGGGGAGAGTTTTGACGCTTTCCGCTCGGTGCTGTGCTTCTGGCAGACGTTCGACGATCCGGACGCGGCGCATACACGCGTCGAGGCCGGGCCTTGGGCGATCGACGAGTTTCTCGAACTTGGCGGTGATTGCCGATTCATCCAATCGTTCAAGACTTTCGCCGCCAGCTCATTGTTCACCGACACGTCGATCCATGGGCGGCGCTACAAGTTCGAAGATCTGCTGGCAGCGTTCTTGCGGGTTGTTTCGCGGCATGCCGGCGCGGAATTTCCGAAGCGGGTGGTGGTGGGAAGGCCGGTGCGCTTTGCGGGCGCTGCGCCGGATGAAGCGCTCGCGCGCACGCGTTACGAGGCGGCATTGCGCGCCGTCGGCTTCGAGGAAATCCATCACGTCTACGAACCGGTCGCAGCCGCTTACTTCTTCGCGCAGCGGCTCAATGCGGATGCGACCATTCTCGTTGCGGATTTCGGCGGCGGCACCAGTGACTTCTCGGTCGTGCGCTTCACGCGCGGCGCGGATAGTTTGGGCTACATGCCGTTGGCGCACTCAGGTGTCGGCGTCGCGGGCGATGCGTTCGACTGTCGCATCATCGATCAAGTCATTGCGCGGGCGTTTGGCAAAGGCTCGGAATACATGTCGTGGGGCAAGATCCTGCCGGTGCCGAATGGCTACTTCACCAAGTTCAGCCGTTGGAACGAACTCTCGGTGATGCGGCACTCGCGCGACTATCGCGACTTGCAGCAGCTTGAGCGGACGAGCCTGACTCCGGAGAAAATCCGTGCGTTCTTGAACTTCCTCGATGCCGACGCGGGTTACGAGATGAACCGTGCGGTTTCCGCCGCGAAGCTGCAGCTCAGCCAAGCCGATAGCGCAACGCTCTCGCTGCATGTTGCCGGCGTCGATATTGAGCGCGAAATCAAGCGTGCGGACTTTGAGAAATGGATCGCGCCAGAGCTTGAGGAGATCGGCACCGCCGTTGACCGCGCGCTCGCGCAAGCGGGCTTGAAAGAGGGTGAGATTGATCGCGTGTTCCTCACGGGCGGATCGTCATTCGTGCCGGCGGTGCGGCGTCAGTTTGAGGCGCGCTTTGGCGCTGAAAAGATCGAAACTGGCGACCAGCTGGTTTCGATTGCTTATGGCCTCGCACTGATTGCGAAGGAAGAGCGAGTGGGGCGCTGGGCCGCTTGACCCGCCCCGGGGCGGGTGGCGTCCATCTCTCCAACGACGGTGTCGGGTTCACCGACGAAGTGTTCGCGCCGAGCCAAGCCCGCTGATAGGCTGGCTTGGTGCCTGCCAATCCGCGACCCCGGCCGAGGTTCCTCGGTGTCCTGCTTGTGCTTGTTGCCGCCGCCGCGCTTGCCGCTTTCACTCAGCAGGCGGCGACGGTGCGATTGGCGCAGTTTGTGGCCGGGCTCTGGGTGTCAGTGATGTCGGTCGTGGTTGGCTTGATCGCAGCGATGTTCGGCGGCAGTACGTAAGATGCGGCCAGCCCTTGCCAAGCACAGAGAATTGTGCCGCGCGGGCTTGCGGCGCTGCAATAAAGCGTGCATATCGCGCGATCCGGCGAGGGGTTAATCCCTCGCCGACCTGTCCGAGACTGCAGGCACCACGTACATGGTTCGCCCGAAAGGGTCCTGTGCGCGTGGCTTAATCCGTTGAAAGCTGAGGCTTTCTTGGGCCCGCAATAGACAGAAGCTGACGTTTTTCGGGGGTGGCTGTCAAGCCGTCTCCCGCAGGCCGGCTCCTGGGACAGGCTGCGCGTGGTCCGCGCGCCGCTCGGGGGTCTTTTCCGCCGGCCGGCTGGTCCGCGCGCGCTTCTGGGCGCCCGGATTGGCCGGGGGCCCAACTGAGGAGACCGCAATGGATCGTGCTCAGAAGGCCGAAACGGTGGAAGCGCTGAAGGGCGTGTTTGCCGGGGCCGGGGTGCTGGTCGTCGGCCATTATTCCGGTTTGACCGTTGCGGATTTGACGGTGCTGCGCACCCGCCTTCGTAAAGAAGGCGCTGCGCTGCAAGTGGTGAAGAACCGCCTGGTGCAACGGGCTATCGACGGTACGCCGAAGTCGGCCGCCGCCAAGCTGTTCACCGGCCCCGTGGCAATCGCTTATTCCGAAGATCCGATCGCAGCCGCCAAGGTTGCCGTCGCGTACGCCAAGGAGAAGGAACAGTTCGTCGTTCGCGGCGGCTTGTTCGGCGACCAGCTACTCGACGTTCAAGGCATCCAAGCTCTGGCCACCTTGCCTTCGATCGACGAGCTCCGGGGAAAACTCATCGGCCTCGTGCAGGCGCCTGCGACCAAGATCGCCGGCGTGTTGGCGGCGCCGGGCGGGCAATTGGCGCGCGTGCTCAACGCCTACGCGACCAAGGAAGCCGCTTAATCGTCAAATTCGCTTTTCGTACCGAAACAAAGACAAACGTCAGGAACTAAGATCATGGCAGACCTCAATAAAATCGTAGACGACCTGTCGAAACTCACCGTCATGGAAGCGGCTGAACTCTCGAAGCTGCTCGAAGAAAAGTGGGGTGTTTCCGCTGCTGCTCCGGTGGCGGTCATGCAGGGTGGCGGTGGCGCTGCTCCGGCGGCCGCAGCTGAAGAGAAGACCGAATTCACGGTCCAACTGACCAGCGCCGGCGACAAGAAGATCGAAGTCATCAAGGAAGTGCGCGCGATCACGGGCCTGGGTCTCAAGGAAGCCAAGGATCTGGTCGAAGGCGCGCCGAAGCCGGTGAAGGAAGGCGTGAACAAGGCCGATGCCGAAAAGTTCAAGGCACAACTTGAAAAAGCCGGCGCCAAGGTCGATCTGAAGTAACTCGCAAACAGCAAAGCGGAAGCCGGACCCGGCAACGGGCTCCGCTTCCGCCATTGCGTGTCTGGTCGATAGCCAGCACGCCGGAATGTCCCCGCCCAGGGTGTTCCGCTGAGGGGTCGGGTTCGCGGCGCGAAGCGCGGATCCAGGGCGATAGGCGGCTCATGCGCCGCGCTTGGCGAGCCTAGTGGCCGGGGTTCGCGTCAAAGCGCAGCGCGCATTGGGAAGAACAGATGACTCTGTCGTACACCGGTAAGAAGCGTATCCGTAAATCCTTCGGCAAAATCCCGGAAGCCGGGCAAATGCCGAACCTGATCGAGGTGCAAAAGAGCTCCTACGATCAATTCCTGCAAAAGGACCAGCGTTCTTACGAGCGCATCGAAGAGGGTCTGCAGGCTGTTTTCAAGTCGGTATTCCCGATCCGCGATTTCTCCGATCGCGCCGTGCTCGAATACGTCTCGTACGAGTTCGAAGAGCCGAAGTTCGACGTCGAAGAATGCCAGCAGCGCGACATGACCTACGCCGCGCCGCTGAAGGTGAAGCTGCGCCTTATTGTCTTTGAAACCGACGAAGAAACCGGCGCGAAGTCGGTCAAGGACATCAAGGAACAAGACGTCTATCTCGGCGACATCCCGCTGATGACAGACAAAGGCACGTTCGTCGTGAACGGCACCGAGCGCGTGATCGTGTCTCAAATGCACCGTTCGCCGGGCGTGTTTTTCGACCACGACAAGGGCAAGACGCACGCGAGCGGCAAGCTGCTGTTTGCGGCGCGCGTCATTCCGTACCGCGGCTCGTGGCTCGATTTCGAGTTCGACGCCAAGGACATTCTGTTCGTGCGTATCGACCGCAAGCGTAAGCTGCCGGCGACGACGCTGCTCTATGCGCTCGGCATGTCGAGCGAACAGATCCTGTCGACCTTCTATCAGTCGTCCACCTACAAACGCACGCGCTCGGGCTGGACGACCAAGTATCGCGCCGAACGCTGGCGCGGTGTGAAGCCGACTTATGACCTGGTCGACGCGAAGACCGGCAAGGTTGTCGCTGAAGCTGGCAAGAAGATCGCCGCACGCTTGGCCAACAAGCTCGTGGAAGATGGTGTTGTCGACATTCAGGTGCCATCGGAAGATCTGTTCGATCGGTTTATCGCCGAGGACATCGTTAATCCGGAAACCGGTGAAATCTACGTTGAAGCCGGCGACGGCCTCAGCGAAGGCGTGCTCGCGACTTTGATCGAAGCGGGCATCGACGAACTGCCGATTCTCGATATCGATCCACTGACGGTTGGTCCGTACATCCGCAACACGGTGAAGCTCGACAAGAACGAGAGCCGTGAACAAGCGCTGTTCGACATCTACCGCGTCATGCGTCCGGGAGAACCGCCGACCATTGATACGGCTGAAGTGCTGTTCAACGGCCTGTTCTCGGATAGCGAGCGTTACGATCTTTCCGCGGTCGGCCGCGTGAAGATGAACATGCGCTTGGGCCTCGATACCGACGACGCCATCCGCACGCTGCGCCTAGAAGACATCATCGAAGTGCTGCGCACGCTGAACGATCTGCGTGACGGGCGTGGTGAAGTCGACGACATCGACAACCTGGGCAACCGCCGTGTGCGCTCGGTCGGCGAACTGATGGAAAATCAGTATCGCATTGGCTTGTTGCGCATGGAGCGGGCGATCAAGGAACGCATGAGCTCCGTCGATATCGAGACGGTGATGCCGCACGACCTGATCAATGCAAAGCCGGCGGCGGCTGCGGTGCGCGAGTTCTTCGGCTCCTCGCAGCTTTCGCAATTCATGGACCAAACCAATCCGCTTTCGGAGATCACGCACAAAAGGCGTCTCTCGGCGCTCGGGCCGGGTGGTCTGACGCGCGAACGCGCGGGCTTTGAAGTCCGCGACGTACACTTGACTCACTACGGCCGCATCTGCCCAATCGAAACGCCGGAAGGTCCGAACATCGGCCTCATCAACTCGCTGGCCACGCATGCGCGCGTCAACAAGTACGGCTTCATCGAAAGCCCGTACCGCAAGGTCGTGCACGGCAAGCCGACGGAAGAGATCCATTATCTCTCGGCGATGGAAGAGGCCAAGCACAAGATCGCTCAAGCAAACGCCGTGCTCGATGACAAGGGCAAGCTGACGGAGGATCTCGTGCAAGCCCGCGAGAACGGCGAAGCGCAGCTCATTCCGCGCGACGAAATCGATTTGATGGACGTGTCGCCGAAGCAGGTTGTTTCGGTCGCTGCGGCGCTCATTCCGTTCCTCGAGAACGACGACGCCAACCGCGCGCTGATGGGCTCGAACATGCAACGCCAAGCGGTGCCGCTGCTGCGTGCAGATGCTCCGATCGTCGGCACAGGCATGGAAGGCACGGTTGCGCGTGACTCAGGCGCTGCGATCACCGCACGCCGCACGGGCATCGTCGAACAAGTGGATTCGCAACGTATCGTCGTGCGCGCCACCGAAGAGACCGATGCATCGAAGCCGGGCGTCGACATCTTCCGCTTGCTGAAGTTCCAGCGCTCGAACCAAAACACCTGCATCACGCAGCGTCCGATCGTGAAGGTTGGCGACATCGTGCGCGAAGGCGACATTATCGCCGACGGCCCGTCGACCGATCTTGGCGAGCTGGCGCTCGGGCGTAACGTGCTCGTGGCGTTCATGCCGTGGAACGGCTACAACTTCGAAGACTCGATCCTGATCAGCGAACGCATTGTCAAAGACGACGTGTTCACCTCGATCCACATCGAAGAATTCGAAGTCGCCGCTCGCGACACCAAGCTGGGTCCGGAAGAAATCACCCGCGACATCCCGAACGTCGGCGAAGAAGCGCTGCGCAACCTCGACGAAGCCGGCATCGTAGCCATCGGCGCCGAACTGGAGCCGGGCGACATTCTCGTCGGCAAGGTGACGCCGAAGGGCGAAAGCCCAATGACGCCGGAAGAAAAGCTGCTGCGCGCCATCTTCGGCGAAAAGGCCAGCGACGTGCGCGACACGTCGCTGCGTCTGCCGCCGGGCGTGAACGGCACCGTCGTCGAAGTGCGCGTGTTCAATCGTCATGGCGTCGATAAAGACCAGCGCGCGCTGCAAATCGAACGGGAAGAAATCGAGCGTCTCTCCAAGGACCGCGACGACGAGCTTGCGATCCTTGAGCGCAACATCTTCGGTCGTCTGCAGGAAATCATCGTCGGCAAGACGGCGGCATCCGGCCCGAAGGGCTTCAAGAAGGGCGAAGTCACCCAAGACTCGCTCGATCAGCTCTCGCGCGGCCAGTGGTGGCAGATCGGCCTCGAAGACGAAAACGCTATGGTCGAAATTGAAGCGCTGAAGAAGCAGTACGACGACGCCAAGAAGCGTCTCGACGCGCGCTTCGCGGATAAGGTCGACAAGCTGCAGCGCGGCGATGAACTGCCGCCGGGCGTGATGAAGGTCGTCAAAGTGTTCGTCGCGGTGAAGCGCAAGCTGCAGCCGGGCGACAAGATGGCCGGCCGCCACGGCAACAAGGGCGTCATCTCGAAGATCGTGCCGGTGGAAGACATGCCGTTCCTCGACGACGGCACGCATGTCGACATCGTGCTCAATCCGCTGGGCGTGCCGTCGCGCATGAATGTCGGTCAGATTCTCGAAACTCACTTAGGCTGGGCCTGCGCGGGCCTCGGCAAGCAAGTGCGCCAAGCGCTCGATGTTCTCGAACGCGACGGCGACAAGAAGCCGCTCGAGAAGAAGCTGAAGGAAGTCTACGGCGCCGGCGTCGAATTGCCGAAGGACCAGGAAGACCTTCGCGTGCTCGCGCACAACATCGAAAAGGGCGTGCCGGTGGCGACGCCTGTGTTCGATGGCGCCAAGGACAGCGACATTCGCGCTATGCTGAAGGAAGCCGGGTTCTCCGAAACCGGGCAGGTGATGCTGAAGGACGGCCAAACCGGCGAAACGTTCAAGCGCCCGGTCACCGTCGGCTACATCTACATGCTGAAGCTGCACCATCTGGTGGACGACAAGATCCACGCGCGGTCGATCGGCCCATACTCGCTCGTCACGCAACAGCCGTTGGGCGGCAAGGCGCAGTTCGGCGGTCAGCGCTTCGGCGAAATGGAAGTGTGGGCGCTCGAAGCCTACGGCGCTGCCTACACCTTGCAGGAAATGCTGACGGTGAAGTCAGACGACGTCGCTGGCCGCACCAAGGTCTACGAAGCGATCACCCGCGGCCATGACACGTTCGAGGCCGGCATTCCGGAAAGCTTCAACGTCCTCGTCAAGGAAATGCGTTCGCTCAGCTTGAACGTCGAGCTGGCGGATGGCGCCAAAGCGAAGGCGGCCGAATAAGCCGCTCGATATTACCCGCGCGCTTCGCAAGAGGCGCGCGGGCGCTGAATTTGAAAATGCCCCCCAAGGCTCCGGCCGCACACCGGAGCGACGGAAGGTAGAAAACGATGAATGCAATGAACCAAGACCTGATCAACAACACCTTCGGCAGCCAACCGCCGGCCCCGGTGTTCGATCAGATCAAGATTTCGATCGCATCGCCGGAGCAGATCCGCTCCTGGTCGTTCGGCGAAATCAAGAAGCCGGAAACCATCAACTATCGTACGTTCAAGCCTGAACGCGACGGGTTGTTCTGCGCCCGCATCTTCGGGCCGATC
>JACQAC010000089.1 GCA_016195245.1 Pseudomonadota bacterium | reverse complement strand
CGCCGGCTTGGCGAATGAGCACGTACGACTTGCCGTCGATGGTCTTTGACGACTTTTCAGCGCCGGCGCGAGCCTCGGCGTTGCGTGCTTCGATCTCGGCGCGACGCGCCTCGAACGATTTGCGGTTGGCGTCGTTGGCGCGCAGGGCCTTCTTTTGCGGCAGCAGGAAGTTGCGGGCGAAACCGTCGCGCACCTTCACTTCGTCGCCGATGCTGCCGAGGTTTTCGACGCGTTCGAGCAGGATGACTTGCATTGTTCAGTCCTCCTTATTGAACGGCGAACGGCAGCAGCGCGAGCTCACGCGCCAGCTTGATGGCGCGGGCGAGTTCACGTTGCTTCTTGGCGGAAACCGCAGTGATGCGCGCGGGCACGATCTTGCCCTTCTCGGAAATGAAGCGCTGCAGCAGCTTCACGTCCTTGTAGTCGATCTTCGGGCCGTTCTCGCCGGAGAACGGGCACACCTTACGCCGGCGCCCGAACGGACGACGCGCCGGAATGTTCGAGATGTTGAACTTCGGGGCGCCTTTTTGAGCTTTCTGGGCCATGGCTTATTCCTCCCCGCCTTCAAAATCACCGAGGTCCTCACCGTCGCGGCCTTCGCGGCGTGCGCGGCGGCGCTCGTCACGATCGCGGCGCGCCAGGATTGGTGAGGGCTCTTCGTCGAGTTGTTCGACGCGGCATTGATGCGCAGGCGGCGCTCGAGTTCGTGCACGGCGGTGGCCGGGCAATCGAGGTTGAGGAGCGAATAGTGAGCCTTGCGGTTCTTGCGGATCCGGTAGGTGAGGTTGCGCAGACCCCAATACTCAGTGCGGCCGACATGGCCGCCCAGGTCTTTGATGGTGGTGGTGATTTCTTCGACGAGAGCGTCGACTTGTTGCGGCGAGATTTCCGGCCGCGTGATTACCACGTGCTCGTAATACGGCATTGTTTCCTCTTCCTTTTGACCAGCGGCGCCCTGACCGGAGGAAGGCCGGTCAAAACGATGGACCCCGGGCGGCGGATGCCCCCGGGGCCGCTGATCGCGAAGGCGCGGTGGATACGGGATGGGGGGCGGGAAGGCAAGGGCCTTACCGCGGCCGAAGCCACCGGAAGAGGGAAATTGCCGCCAGGCCCGGGAGCCCGAGACCCAGCACGACCTCTAAGAAGGCAATGGCGAAAGCATCAGTGGTATTCTCATCGCGGTGGAATTGCTCGCGCGCCAAGTCCTCCCCGGTCAGGCGCGGGTCGATCGGGAAATTGCGGCCCATTTCGCTGGCGAATTGCTGCCCAGCGATAGACCCGATTGCCAAGACGACAGCGGTGTAAACTAGGAGCGGATGGTTCACTACCCAGGCGAACAGGCCGCGAGATCGCTTGTCCATAGCGAACCAGTACTCTACGCCGCGCCCATGACAATCGCCTTCATTTTTCCGGGCCAGGGTGCGCAGGCGCCGGGCATGGGTAAGTCGCTTCACGATGCGTTCGGTTCGGCGCGCGAGGTGTTTCAGGAGGTCGATGAGGCGCTGGGCGAAAAGCTCTCGCGGCTGATCTTCGAAGGCCCCGCCGATGAGCTAACACTCACCGCCAACACGCAGCCGGCCCTGATGGCCGTCAGCTTCGCGGCGATGCGTGTGCTGGAGCGCGAGTTCAACGTTGGCGTGGGAAGAGCGCTTTACGTCGCCGGCCATTCGCTCGGTGAGTATTCCGCGCTCGCCGCCGCGCGCGCGCTTTCGATCAGCGATACGGCGAAGCTCCTGCGCACGCGCGGGCGCGCCATGCAGGCAGCGGTCCCGGTTGGCGAAGGCGCGATGGCGGCGCTGATCGGCAAAGTCGATGTGGCGACGGCTGAGGCGATCGCCGAGGAAGGGTCTGCCGCAGGCGTGGTTGTCGTCGCCAATGACAACAATGTCGGCAACGTGGTGATCTCCGGCGACAAGGCGGGCGTGGATGCGGCGCTGGCGGCGGCGAAGGCCAAAGGCGTGCGCGCCATTCCACTGAAAGTGTCTGCGCCGTTCCATTCGCCGCTGATGCAGCCTGCCACGGATGTGATGGCGGCGGCGCTGACCGATACCGACATCGAGCCGCTGGCCGTGCCGCTGGTCGCCAATGTGACCGCGCGGCCGGTCAACGAACCGACCGCGATCCGGCGCTTGTTGGCCGAACAGATCACCGGCCGCGTGCGCTGGCGCGAGAGCGTGGAATGGATGGCGGGTGAAGGCGGGGTTTCGCGGTTTGTGGAAGTCGGCGCCGGCAATCAGCTCTCCGGCATGGTCAAGCGCAACGCGCCGGATGCCGAGGCGCTGGCGCTGAATGAGCCGGCGGATTTGGAAGCGTTCGCGAAGACGGTGTGAGCCGCCAGGTCGCATTACTGCGCGGCGTCAATCTGGGCGGCCGCAAGGTGGTGATGAGCGAATTGCGTGCGGCCTGTGAGAGCGCTGGCTTCACCGATGTTGAGACGCTGATCGCCAGTGGCAATCTGGTGCTTGGATCGAGGCTCAAGGGCGACAAGCTCGAGAAGAAGCTTGAAGCGCTCATCCTTGAGGAGCTGGGTCTCAAAACTGACGTCCACGTCCGCGACGCTGCGCAGCTCGACGCCATCATCGCCGCCAATCCGTTCAAGGCCTTCGCCAAGTCCAATCCCAATTTTCTCGTTGTCTATTTCATGCGCACCAAGGCAAGCGCGGCGGAAATGGAGGCGATGGAGAAGACGGCGTTGACGGGGGAAGAGGTGAAGCAGGGCGCCAACTGCCTCTACATCAAGTTTCCGAATGGTCAGGGCGTTTCCAAGCTCAAACTCCCCAAAGTTGGCACCGCGCGGAACTGGAATACGGTGACGAAGCTTGCGGCCATGGCGGCCGACGCATAAGGAGCGCGTGACTTTCCCCTCGTCATTCCGGGACATCGCGGCACGCGATGTCCCGGAATCCAGGGGCCAACGACGCGCTCTATGATCCCGCTGGGTTCCGGATCGCGCTTCGCGCGTCCGGAATGACGGAGAGAGGAATGTTTTCACTACAAGGCAAAACCGCGCTGGTCACGGGCGCCTCGGGCGGCATTGGCGGCGCGATCGCCAAGGCGCTTGCGGCGCAAGGCGCGCGCGTGGCGCTTTCGGGCACGCGCGTTGAAGCGCTGGAGAAACTGAAGGCTGAGATCGGCGGCGATCATCCGATTGCGCCTTGTAATCTCTCTGATGCCGCCGCCGTCGATGCGCTGGTGGGCCAAGCGGAGCAGGCACTGGGCGGACGGCTTGATATCCTCGTGGCCAACGCCGGCATCACCAAAGATGGCCTTATGCTGCGCATGAAGGACGAGGATTTTCAGAGCGTCCTGAAGATCAATCTTGAGAGCTATTTCCGGCTCTCGAGGGCGGCGCTTCGCAACATGATGAAAAACCGCTGGGGCCGCATTATCGGCATCACCTCCGTCGTCGGCGTCACCGGAAACCCCGGACAGGCGAACTACGCGGCCTCCAAGGCTGGCATGATCGGTTTCACCAAAGCGCTCGCCGCCGAGGTCGCTAGCCGCAACGTCACCGCGAACTGCATTGCGCCGGGCTTCATCGCCTCGCCGATGACCGACGTTTTGAACGAAGCCCAAAAGACTGCATTGCTGGGTAAAATTCCGGCAGGCCGCTTGGGTGAGGGCGCGGATGTCGCAGCGGCGGCGGTGTATCTGGCCAGCGACGAAGCCAGCTACATGACTGGCCAGACGCTGCATGTGAACGGCGGCATGGCGATGATCTGAGGGGCAGTCCTGTGATTTCGGGACGCCCCCAAGAGAGAAAAAAGCTTGCGCCCGGCCTTCCCCCTGGCCAAAACCCGGCGCACAAAGCCCTCAGGGCGAAAATCATTCAGTTACTGGCGAGGCGTTAATGTCCGAAGGCACCGTTTTTGAGCGCGTGAAGGCGATCGTTGTGAAGCACTTGGAAGCGGCGCCGGACAAAGTGACGGACAAGGCCAGCTTTATCGATGATCTGGGCGCTGACAGCCTCGACAACGTCGAGCTGGTGATGGCCTTCGAAGAAGAGTTCGGGATCGAGATTCCGGACGACGCCGCCGAGCACATCCAAACGGTCGGCGACGCCGTGAAGTTCATCTCCGAAAAAACCAGCGGCTGAGACGCGCCCCGTGCGGCGCGTCGTCATCACAGGCATTGGTCTGGTCACGCCGCTCGCGGGCAACCGCGACGCGACGTGGGAGCGCCTGCTCGCAGGTAAGTCCGGCGCCAACCGGATCGAGCACTTCAAGGTCGACGACCTGCCGTGCAAGATCGGCTGCCTGGTGCCGCGCGCCGATGGGCGCGGGGGCGGCGCCGGTGACGCGCAAGTGTTCGATCCGGAGAGAACGATCTCCGCAAAGGAGCTCCGCCGCGTCGACGACTTCATCGTGTTCGGCATGGTGGCGGCTGATGAGGCGATCGCCGACTCCGGTTTCAAAACTGAAACGCAAGAGCAGCAAGTGCGCGCCGGCGTTCTGATCGGCTCCGGCATTGGCGGCCTCAACACCATCGAAGCCAATGCGTTGCTCTTGGAGCGCGAAGGCCCGCGCAAAATCAGCCCATTCTTTATTCCAAGCGCGCTGATCAACTTGGTGTCGGGCCAGGTTTCCATTCGTCACAAGCTCAAAGGCCCCAACCACGCCGTCGTGACGGCGTGCGCCACGGGCGCGCATGCAATCGGAGACGCTGCGCGGCTGATCGTGCATGGCGATGCCGACATCATGGTTGCAGGGGGCGCTGAAGCGGCGATCTGCCGGCTGGGGCTGGCGGGTTTCTGCGCGTCGCGGGCGGTGTCCACTGGCTTCAACGAAACGCCCGAGAAGGCCTCGCGCCCCTACGACAAGGATCGCGACGGTTTCGTCATGGGTGAAGGCGCGGGCGTAGTGGTGCTGGAAGAGTACGAGCACGCCAAGGCGCGCGGCGCCAAGATCTACGCGGAGATCAAAGGCTACGGCCTTTCGGGAGATGCCCACCACATCACCGCGCCAGCGGACGATGGTGATGGCGGCTTCCGCGCGATGACGGCGGCGTTGAAGGACGCCGGCCTCACGCCTGGCGACATCGATTACGTCAACGCCCACGGCACGTCGACGCCGCTCGGCGACGAGATCGAGTTGAAGGCCGTCGAGCGCTTGTTCAGCAAGTCCGCGTCGAAGCTTTCGCTTTCGTCGACCAAGTCGGCGATCGGGCATTTGTTGGGCGCGGCCGGCGCCGTTGAGACAATTTTCTGCGCACTCGCCATTCGCGACGGCATCATTCCGCCGACGCTGAATCTGGACAATCCTTCAGTCGAAACCGCCATAGATTTGACGCCGCACACGGCGAAGAAACGGGCTGTGAAAGCGGCCATGTCTAATTCGTTCGGGTTCGGCGGCACCAACGCCGCTGTGATCATCACAGCGGTGAACTGATGGCGCGGTTCGAGCGGCAGAGGCCCAGAGGCGGCGGCTTCTGGGGATTCATTTCCAAAGTCGTGTCGTTGCTGATTGTCCTCGCTGTTGTCGGCTTCGTCGGCATGTTCGCGCTGCAAGCCGAAACCTCGCGTCCGGGCCCCTCACAGCAAGCGACGGATTTCGTGGTCGAGCGCGGCGCTTCGGTGAACACGATTGGCCGCGGGCTGCAACGCGCCGGCGTCATCCGCGATGCGCGTGTCTTTCGCGTCGCGCATTTCCTCTATGCGCGGAACGGGTCGGTACAAGCAGGCGAGTACGGGTTTCCCGCCCACGCCTCGCTGCGCGATGTTCTGGAGATGATGGTCAGCGGCCGTGCGCTGCAACATCCGATGACCTTTCCGGAGGGCATCACCGTCGCCGCCGCTATGCGCATGATCGAACAATCCGATGTGCTGACGGGGCCGATGCCCTCGCCACTGCCGCCGGAAGGCTCGTTGATGCCCGACACCTATCACGTGCAGCGCGGCATGACGCGCGCCGCGCTGATCCAGCAGATGCAGGACGCGCATGAGCGCGCCATCGCGCAGATCTGGGCCGCCCGCGATCCGGGCATTCCGGTGACGACGCCCGAGCAAATGGTGACGCTTGCTTCCATTGTCGAGCGTGAGACCGGCGTAGGTTCGGAACGCTCACAGGTGGCTGCCGTGTTCTCCAATCGCCTGCGCCGACCGATGCGGCTGGAGAGCGATCCCACCATCATCTACGGCGTCTGTAAGCAATTCCCGGGACGCTGCCGTGACGGACGTCTGGTGGAAGAGAGTGGTGAACCACGTGTGATCCGTCAGAGCGAGATTGCGCTCGTGACGGGCTACAACACCTACCGGATCGACGGCTTGCCACCGACACCCATCTGCAATCCAGGGCGTGACGCGATGTTGGCGGTGGCGCACCCGGCAAACTCTAACGCGCTTTATTTCGTAGCCGACGGCAGCGGCGGGCACGTGTTCGCAGCCACGTTGGCGGAACATCAGGCCAATGTGGCGCGGTGGCGTCAAATCGAGGCGCAGCGGCTCGCAGCGGAGCACGCGGCAGGGGCGCAGCGTCAGGCCACGCCTGCCGCCGCGCATCCGTAAGAGACTCCCCGTTCAGCCGCGAACGGTTTAGAGCCTAGTCCATGAGCATTTCAGGCATGACCGGCTTTGCGCGCGCCGAAGGCGAGCACATGACGCCGAATGGCGGTCTGCGCTGGATCTGGGAGATCAAGAGCGTCAACGGGCGCGGCCTCGATCTGAAGCTGCGTCTGCCCAGCGGATACGACTCGCTTGAGCAGCCTGCGCGCGCCGCGGCGGCGCAAGCCTTCAAGCGCGGCTCACTGCAAGCCACGCTCTCCTTCGCGCGCGATCCAGCCGCGCCGCCGCCGCCGCGCATCGACTTCGCACTCATTGAGCAATTGCTCGCTGCCGGCGATGCACATCTCGCCGCCAAGCGCGTGCGCAAGCCGACATGGGATGGCGTTCTTGCCTTGCGTGGCGTGATGCAGACTGAAGACGCCACCGAATTGGATGCTGAGGCGCGCGTTGCGTTGGAGGCGGCGCTTCACGGCGGCTTTGCGCTTGCGCTTCAGTATCTCGCGGAGGCACGTCAGACCGAAGGACGGATGCTGGCGGCGGTCTTCGCGGACCTCGCTCAAAAACTTGAGACGCAAATCAAAGACGCGCGCGCTGTCGCCTCGAAGGTCCCGAACGTCGTGCGCGAACGCATCGTGCAGCGGCTCGAAGGCCTCGCTCCCGAGGTGAAGCTCGATCCCGCACGGCTGGCGCAGGAGGCCGCGCTGGCGGCGACCAAGGCAGATGTGCAAGAGGAGTTGGAGCGGCTCACAGCGCACGCCGCTGAACTGCGCGCGCTGCTCGCGAAGCCCGAACCGGCCGGCCGGCGCTTGGATTTCCTGAGCCAGGAACTGACGCGAGAAGCCAACACGCTGTGCTCGAAATCGGCGGACTTGGAGCTGACGCGAATCGGCTTGGACATGAAAGTGACGGTCGATCAGATCAAGGAGCAGGCCGCCAATGTTGAATGAACACGTCGCACGGCGTGGCCTGATGTTTGCGCTGTCGAGCCCCTCCGGCGCCGGCAAGTCGACACTGGCGCGCAAGCTGATCGAAGACGACGCCAACATGGCGCTCTCGGTCTCGGCTACCACCCGCGCCAAGCGCGGCAACGAGATCGACGGGCGCGAATACAAATTCATGGCGCGCGAAGAATTCGAGCAAATGGAAGATCGCGGCGAGTTTCTCGAAAGCGCGATGGTGTTTGGCAATCATTACGGCACGCCGCGTGCGCCGGTGGAAGCGCTCCTGATCCAAGGCCGCGATGTGCTGTTCGATGTCGATTGGCAAGGCGCGCGCGCTCTGCGCGCTGCCGCGCCGGAAGACGTCGTTGGTATCTTTATCCTGCCGCCCTCGATGGCGGAGCTGGAACGGCGCCTGCATACCCGTGCGGAGGATACCGAAGAGGTGATCAAGAAGCGCATGGCGCGCTCGCTCGACGAGATTTCGCACTGGGAAGAGTACGATTATGTGCTGGTCAACGCGCTGCTTGAGCAGACGCTGGCGCAGATCAAACAAATCCTCGCCGCCGAGCGCCTGAAGCGTCACCGCCAGATGTGGCTCACGCTGCACGTGGAGCGGCTGAGGCAGGGGATATGATGTGGCCAAGCGCACTCCTCCCACGTTCGACGAAGCACTCGCGTTGATGCGAAGCCGCAACGCGGTAGACGCGGAGGGTGGGTTTCTTGTTCTTCAGCGCATCGCGTCCAATCGTGTCGCCGAGCTGTTGGCGGAATTCGAAACGGAAACCGATGAGGGCGTACGATGTTGGCTCTTGGAGCTGATTGGAGAGGCGCGATCGCCGGCAGGGTTTGATCTATTCTGCGAGCAATTCGCGGTAGGTCGTGAGAGTTTGCGCAATTGGGGTATTCGCGGCCTGCAACTTCTTGCGACTCCTGAAGCACGGTCGTTTCTTTACGAGCGCGGGTTGCCGCGCACACCGGCCTGATCGATGAATCTCTACGCACTGATCCAATCGCGCTTTCCGGCGGATCGCGCCAAGCCGTGCTTCATCTTGCCGGACGGTCGGGAAATCTCTTACGCCATGCTGGAAGAGGGCGTCGGGCGCGCGGCGGCGCTGCTGCGCGCCAAGGGCGTGCAGCCGGGCGATCGGGTGGCGGCGCAGGTGGAGAAGCGTGTCGGCAGCGTCATGCTGTATCTGGCGACGCTGCAGGTGGGCGCGATCTATGCGCCGCTCAACACCGCGTACACCGATGCGGAGGTCGATTACTTTATCGCAGATCTCGAACCGAAACTGGTGATCCGCGACATTCGTCCGTTCGCGGGTGAATCGCATGCTTATGAGCCGGATCATGGCGTTACGCCGCGTCGCGAAAGCGATATCGCGGCGATCATCTACACATCAGGAACGACGGGGCGCTCCAAAGGCGCGATGCTGAGTCACGGCAATCTCGCCGCCAATGCCGAGGCTTTGATCCAGACGTGGGGCTACACATCAAACGATGTGCTGCTGCATGCGCTGCCGATCTTTCATGTGCATGGCCTGTTCATTGCGTTGCACTGCGCGTTGCTGACGGGTTCCCCCATCATCTGGCTGCCGAAGTTCGATGATGGCGAGGTGATAGCGTCGCTGCCGCGGGCGACGGTGATGAT
>JACQAC010000088.1 GCA_016195245.1 Pseudomonadota bacterium | reverse complement strand
TCGTCCGGCCACGGATGCTTCGGATAGCGCCCGCGCATTTCGCTGCGCACAGCCGCATACGAGCCGCGCCAGAAGCCCGGCAAGTCTTTAGTCGTCTGCACCGGCCGATGCGCCGGCGACAGCAAGCGCAAGGTTAGCGGCACGCGCCCGCGCGCCACTTTTGGATGCACATCCTGCCCAAACATCTCCTGCAGCCGCACATCCAGCGCCGGCCCACCTTCAGCAGTGTAGTCAATCTGCAGCAACGACCCCGCCGGCGTCTCGAACCGCGTTGGCGCCTCAGCATCCAACCGCCGCCGCAACTCATATGGCAGAGCACTCAACAGCGCCGAACCTACATCAACGCTCTTCAGCCGAGTAACGCCCTCAAGCGGCAACCAGTCGAGATCAGCCAGCAGCGCCTCATCGTTCCAATCCGGCCAATCTTCGCCCTCAAGCGAACGCATCAACGCCACGCGCGCGCGCGCCTGCATGGCGCCCTCGCTCCAATCGAGAACACTAAGTCCGTCATCGCGCACCGCCTCGCGCAGCGCGTCCGCCATTTCCGCGGCGTCCAACTTCTCCAGTGGCGCTTCCGAAAGCACAATGCGCCCCAACTTGCGCACTCGCCGCCCGCGCAGCGTACCGCCCGCGTCCACCTTCACCGCTGCATGGGTCTCGATCTGACGCGCGAAAATACGCTCAACATCCGCCTCCGCAATGGACGCCGCCGACAGAATGCGCGCGTTCTGCGCAACCCCTGTCGCATCAGCAATCACGACAAACGGAGACCGCGCCAAGCTTACATCTTCTGGAACACCAGCGGCGCGCCCGTTCGCCAACAAAAACGAAACCATCCGTATACCAGGTGTCTGTGTCACCCCCCGCGCCTTGGCCACGCGCTCGGGAAAGCCTACCGCAAGCACCACGCCCGCGCGCGAGGCGTCGATCTCGCCCTCGCCGCCACCTGCACTCTTCGCCAAACGCGCTGCCAGCGCCCGAGCCGCACGCGCCCGCTCGCCGCGGTCGCGCAGCAGCGCATCGACGCGATGGCTTGCATCCACATCGCGCCCGCCCAGTCTCTGCTCGGTCAGCACCACGGCCAGCAGCGCCGCGAGATAGCGGTCCGCCGGCGCCGCGCGAGCCACCATGTGGGCCAAGCGCGGCGGCAGCGGGAGCTTTGCGATCATGCGCCCATGCGCCGTCAGCCGGCCCGCTTCGTCCAATGCGCCGATCCGTTTCAGCAACACCACCGCTTCCGTCCACGCCGCCTTCGGCGGCGGATCGAGCCATGTCAGCGCCGCTGGATCGCTGACGCCCCATGCCGCGAGATCGAGCGCCAAACCCGACAAGTCTGCGTCGAGAATGTCGGGCCGATCGAACTCCGGCAGCGCGCGCGTCTCGCCTTCGTGCCACAACCGCCAACACACGCCGGGCTCCAAACGCCCCGCACGCCCGGCGCGCTGCGTGATCGCCGCTTGACTCGCCCGCACCGTCTCCAAATGCGAGAGCCCCAGACCGGGCTCAAAGCGGGAGCGCCGAGACAAACCCGCATCTACGACAATGCGCACGCCCTCGATCGTGAGGCTCGTCTCTGCAATCGACGTCGCCAACACCACTTTGCGCCGCCCCACCGGCGACGGCGCAATCGCCGCATCCTGATCCGCCGGACTCATGGCACCAAAAAGCGGCCGTACATCAACGCCGGGATCGCACACCTGCTCACGCAGCCGTTCCGCTGTACGCTCGATCTCGCGAGCGCCAGGCAGGAACACCAAAGCACTGCCCTTCTCTTGCGCCAGCGCCGCGCTCACCGCCGCCGCCACTTCATCCTGCAACGGCGCGCGCGGATCGCGCGGCCGATAGCGTAGCGCCACCGGAAACATGCGCCCTTCGCTCACGATCACAGGGGCGTTGCCCAACAACGCCGCGATCCGCGAGGCATCCAACGTCGCCGACATCACCAGCAGCTTCAAATCCGGCCGCAGCCCCGTCTGCGCATCGCGCGCCAGCGCCAATCCAAGATCACCTTCCAAGCTGCGCTCGTGGAATTCATCGAACAACACAGCCGCAACGCCGCGCAGCTCCGGATCGTCCAGGATCATCCGAGTGAACACGCCTTCGGTGACCACTTCGATTCGCGTCGACGGCCCAACGCGCGAATCCAGACGCACGCGATAGCCAATGGTTGCGCCCACCCGCTCACCGCGCTCGCTCGCCATCCGCGCCGCTGCCGCACGCGCCGCAATCCGTCGCGGCGAAAGCAGGATGATTTTTCCGATCCGCGCCCAGCCTTCATCAAGCAGGGCCGGCGGCACGTGCGTCGTCTTGCCCGCGCCCGGCGGCGCCACCAGCACCGCTTCGCTCCGCGCGCGAAGCGCGGCCTTCAATTCAGGGAGGATTTCGTCAACTGGAAGCACGGAACCGGCGTTTAGCGCCCCAGCGTGTCCCTGTCTCGCCGCATTGGCGTGGCTAGATCGGCCGGGCTAGGATAGCCCTGTTGGCGGGAGCAAGTTCATGCAGGCGAAACTAACCGGGCAGATGCTGGCCGTCCTGGCCGTGACCGCAAGCGTTGCGGCGTGTGGCACAACGGGCCGCAGCGCTGACACCCGCCGCGGCGTCACGGATGCGGCCTACACACCGCTCAGGGACGTAAACATGATCCGACCCGAAATCCCGCTGCTGCTTCGGAGCCTCCAGTATCCGTACGCGACGGTTGAGCTGACCGACTGCAACGCCATCATCAATCAGATTCACAATCTCGACGCCGTGCTCGGACCCGAAAGCTATCAGGCCGGCCCCAATCGCAACGTCTGGGACCGAAGCGGCGACTTCGTTGAAGAGCAAACCATCGCCGCGGCTCAAAACACAGCGCAGGACTTGATCCCCTTCCGCTCCTGGGTACGCCGTCTAAGCGGCGCCAGCGAAGCTGACCGCGAGGCGCTTCGCGCCGTCGCCAACGGGCAGCAGCGCCGCACGTTCCTTCGCGGCTACGGCGCTTCGATGGGCTGTCCCGACATCATCCCCGCGCCGCCAACACTCCCTCGCGCGCAGCAACAGCACCCCCCGGGCCAACCGCGGGCCAATGACCGGACACCGAAAGACGATCGGTCAGCGCCGAAGCCCGGCGATGAAGCTGTCACGGAAAGCCACTAGACGCTGCTCGGCGATCGCCTCGCGCAGGCGATGCATCAGCGATTGGTAGTAAGCGACGTTGTGCCAAGAGAGTAGCGTCTGCCCTAGCAGCTCGCCAGCCTTGAACAGGTGGTGCAGATACGCCTTGGAGTAGTCGCGGCTTGCCGGGCAATCGCTCATCTCGTCCAAAGGCGTCATATCTTCAGCGAACCGCGCATTGGTGATGTTGATCGGGCCTGCATCCGTCCACGCTTGCCCATGCCGGCCCGAGCGGGTCGGGATCACGCAGTCGAACATGTCAACGCCGCGCACCACGCTCTCGACGATATCGAGCGGCTTGCCAACACCCATTAAATACCGCAGCCGATCAAAGGGTAGATGTGGCGCTGTCGCATCGAGCGTCGTCAGCATTTCTTCCTGGCTCTCTCCTACAGCCAAGCCGCCGATCGCGTAGCCATCGTAGCCTTCGCGCACCAGCGCATCCGCCGACGCGCGCCGCAGCTCCGCCTCCGTCCCGCCCTGCACAATCGCAAACAGATTCTGCGTCTCTCGCGCCCCGAACGCGCGCTTGCAGCGCTCCCCCCAGCGCAACGACAGCTCCATCGCCTTCTTCACATCGTCGCGCGGCGCCGGCAAAGCTGGACATTCGTCTAGCTGCATCACGATATCCGAGCCGATCTGCTCGGCCTGGATTTCGATGGATCGCTCCGGCGTCAGCCGATGTTCGCTGCCATCGATATGGCTGCGAAAGGTGACGCCATCCGCGTCAATTTTCCGGAGTTGCGCCAACGACATCACCTGGTAACCGCCGCTATCCGTGAGGAGCGGCTTCTCCCAGCGCATGAACCTGTGCAGCCCGCCCAGCCGCTTCATCCGTTCACCGCCTGGGCGCAGCATCAGGTGATAGGTATTGCCAAGCACAATATCAGCGCCGGTCGACGTCACTTGCTCAACCGTCATCGCCTTCACCGAACCCGCCGTCGCCAAGGGCATAAAAGCCGGCGTGCGAATATCGCCGCGTGACGTCCTCAGAACGCCGGTGCGCGCAGCGCCGTCACGTGCGTGAATTTCAAATGGAAACGCGGTCATTCGGCGCGCCATAGCAGCGATGCGTCGCCGTAGGAATAGAAGCGGTAGCCCTGCTCAATTGCGTGAGCATACACCGCTCGCATCCGCTCCAACCCCGCAAACGCCGACACCAGCATAAACAACGTCGATCTGGGCAAATGAAAATTTGTCCAAAGTCCATCGACAACGCGAAAGCGATAGCCTGGCGTTATGAAGATATCGGTATCGCCGCTCTCGGATCGCACACGCCCAGCCTCATCCGCGCATGATTCCAACGTCCTCAGCGCAGTGGTGCCAATCGCAATGACACGCCGGCCCTCCGCCTTGGCGCGCGTTATCGCTTCCGCGACTTCCGGCGAAATCTCGCGCCATTCGGCGTGCATCACATGCGCGCCGGTGTCTTCAACCTTCACCGGCAGGAACGTACCAGCGCTCACATGCAGCGTCACCGTCACCCGTTCGACACCCGCTTCATCGAGTGCGGCCAACAAACCGTCCGTAAAGTGCAGCCCCGCCGTCGGTGCTGCGACAGCGCCGTCCTGCCTCGCATAGACGGTCTGATAATCAGCACGATCCTGCTCATCTTCCGCACGCTTGCCTGCAATGTACGGCGGCAAGGGCATCTCACCCGCCGCTGCGATCGCCGCATCAAGATCCGGACCCGCCAAATCGAACGCTAGCGTGATCTCACCATCCTCACCCTTCGCGGCTACTGTTGCATCGAGCGCCCCAAGCAAACACGCGCGCTCCTCCAGCGCTCCAAACCGAACGCGATCACCTTCCTTCAACCGCTTCCCCGGCTTAGCGAGCGCCGTCCACCGCGAGGGCGACAGTCGCCGCAGCAACGTCGCTTCAATCTCCACCACTGAACCGTCGCGTGCCCGCTCGCCCTTGAGGCGCGCCGGAATCACGCGCGTATCATTGAACACCAGCACATCGCCGCGCCGAAACAGCGACGGCGCATCGCGCGCGGTGCGATCCTCGAACGAACCACGTGGCGGCACGACCAGCAACCTCGCACCATCACGCGGCCGCGCTGGTCGTAACGCGATCAGATCTTCAGGTAGGTCAAAATGGAACGCCTCGACCTTCATTGAAGCAAGCGCCCCTGAAGCAACTCGCTCAATTCCCGCCGCATGTTTTCTCGCGCGGATACGTCCAGATTGTCGCGATAGAGGGGCGTTCGAAACAGCACCTCTCGCTCAATGGCACCTTTCAAGAAGGTCGATCGCCCAGCGATATATGCTGCCTCAGGAAATTGGGCGAATTCCGTCCGGATTTGCACCGCGTATTGGCGATAGACTTCGCGCTCCGCTCCTAGAATGGCAATGTCCATATCCAAGAATAGAGCCGCGTCGTCCTCGGCCTCGCCCATCCAATGGCTCCCAGTTTGCTCAATCACAGCGCCGACGTGTGATGCCAGGCTAGGCTCTGATTTCAGCGCCTCACGCGCCCAGTCCGCGCTTCGCACTTCATTGTCCGAACGTCCGGGCTGATAAATTGCATCGTGGAACCAGATTGCATAACGCACAAACGCGGCGTTCTGGATTAACGCGAGGCGCCGATCCACTTCATCCAGCAGCCAAATCAGATGGCTCCGGGCATGATAGTGGCGCTGGGGCTCATCCCAAGCCCGTATCAGAGCTTCGCCTACATCGTCAGCGCCCGCCCCGGCCAGCGCGCGCCAGCGCTGGAGCAGGCCAGACATTATTCCGCCCGCGCGCTGACGATCTTGCCGGGGTTACGTGGCGGCTCGCCCTTCGGCAGCGCGTCGACTGCTTCCATGCCCTCCACCACTTCGCCCCACACCGTGTATTGCCTGTCGAGGAAGCGCGCGTCGTCGAGACAGATGAAGAACTGGCTGTTGGCCGAGTTCGGGTCGTTGGTGCGCGCCATCGAGCAGACGCCGCGCGCGTGCGGCTCTGCGTTGAACTCCTGCTTCAGGTTCGGCTTCGAGGAGCCGCCCGTACCATTGAAGTTCTTGCCGTCGCCGCCTTGCGCCATGAAGCCGTCGATCACGCGGTGAAACGGAACGCCGTTGTAGTAGCCTTCATTCGCCAACTCGCCGATGCGCTGAACATGGTTCGGCGCCAGGTCGGGACGGAGTTTGATTTTCACCGTCCCAGTATCGAGATCGAGCGTCAGGGTATGAAAGGAATGATCGACCACCAGTGCCTCTGTCTATCGTTGCGATTGGGGACACGCGTCGGGATTTGCACATCACAAACCGAAAAGTCCGCGCCGCGGCGGCGTCGCGTGTCATCAATCAATTGCCGGAATTGTGGGCCGTCTGTCCGCAGCACGTAAATAGGGGCGCGCTCGTTTTCTGGCAAATCCGCCGCGACATGCACCGCAAGCATGCGGTCCGGCGTTGGCGGCGGGTTCCCGACGGCCAGCGCCATCACGGATTCCTGGCCCCACACCACGCGGCCCCAAATCGTGTAGCGCTTGTTCAGTGCCGGGTACGGCGCGCGCATGATGAAGAACTGGCTGTTGGCGGAATTGTCATCGTCCGCTCGCGCCATCGACACCACGCCCTGGCAATGCAGAGCGTTGGCCGAGACGCGCCCGTCGGCGGTCACCCGCATCTGTGCGTCCGGCGCGCTCTCAATGGGCAGCGTCTTGTAGAATCCCAGATACGCGCCGCTCTGCTGCGCCGCCTGGATGAAGGGCATGTCCGGCCCACGCCGGAACATGAATTCTTGATGCAAGTCCGGAAGGTTCGACGCGCCCTCGCCGGTGCCGAGTGGATCGCCCGTCTGGGCCATGAAGCCGTCGACGACGCGATGGAAAGTCAGATTGTCGTAGAAGTGCGCACGGGTGAGCGCCTTGATGCGCTCGACGTGATTGGGCGCCACTTCCGGATACATCTCGATCACGATGCGCCCATGCACCGTGTCGATATACAGCGTGTTTTCCGGATCGACCGGCCGCCAATTACGAGGATCGGGCGCCTGCTGCGCGCCCGCGACACCCACCATCGCGAACAGCGTCAAAGCCAACGCCGCCGCCCAAACTCCACCCAAGCGCATTACGACACCCCGAATTTGGCCTTCAGACGTCGTTCTACTTCTTGAGGCACGAATTGCGCGACGCTTCCTTGCAGTCTCGCGATCTCTTTGACCAAGCGTGAGGCGATTGCCTGATGGGTTGGATCAGCCATCAGAAAAACCGTCTCTATGGCCGGGTTGAGCTTTTGGTTCATCCCGACCATGGCGAATTCGTACTCGAAGTCAGCGACGGCCCGAAGACCCCTGACAATAATCTGCGCCCCTACGCTCTCGGCGAACTTCATCAGCAATGTGTCAAAAGGTTGAACGACGATCTCCGCCGGCGCCCCCAGTTTGGCGCATTCGGCCTCAACCATTTGGACACGCTCGGCCAAACTGAAGAGCGGACCCTTGTCGGCATTGACCGCCACCCCGATCACCAGCCGGCCCACCAGCTTGGCGGCGCGGGCGATAATGTCGACATGGCCGTTGGTCAGCGGGTCGAAGGTGCCCGGATAGAGGCCGACGCGCGGACCCGTCTTGCTCATTTTCCTTCGCCGCCCTCTTCCGCTTCGCCGTTCTCGCCGCTTAGCGCTTCCAAGCGCTCGGCGGCCACGACGTGCTCATCCTCAGCCACCGAGATCAGAATCACACCTTGGGTCGCGCGTCCAGCGATGCGGATGTCGGAAACGCCGGTTCGGATCAGTTGGCCCTTGTCGGTGACCAACAACAGCTCCTCTTCGTCCTTGACCGGGAAGGACGCCACGATCCGCGCGTCGGCCTGCAGTTTGTGGGCGATCAGGCCCTTGCCGCCGCGATTGGTCACCCGGTATTCGTAGGCTGAGGCGCGCTTACCGAGGCCGTTCGAGGTCACCGTCAGGATGAATTGCTCCTGCGTCTTCAGCCACGACAGCCGCTCGAAAGGCGTCGCTTCGCCATCCACCATCACTTCTTCGTCAGCCTCGACCTCGACCTCACCGCGCGACTGGCTGTCCCATTTGAAGTAGTCCGAAACTTCCTTGGTGGTGACATCGATGTGTTTGAGCACGCTCATGCCGATGACGGTGTCGCTATCCGCCAAATTGACGCCGCGCACGCCGCTTGAGTCACGCCCCTTGAACACCCGTACGTCTGTCACTCGGCAACGCACGCACTGCCCATTCGCGGTGGTCAGCAGGATGTCGTCGTCCTCGGAGCAGATTTGCACATCGATGATACCGTCGCCTTCGTCCGGCTTCATGGCGATCTTGCCGTTGCGGTTCACCTGCGCGAAGTCGCTCAACTTATTGCGCCGCACGCCGCCCGAGCGCGTGGCGAACATCACATCGAGCTTTTCCCAATCGTGCTCGTCTTCCGGCAACGCCATCACGGATGTGATGGTCTCGCCCGCTTCCAACGGAAGCAGATTCACCAGCGCCCGGCCCTTGGTGCGTGGATCGCCCTGCGGCAGGCGCCACGCCTTCATCTTGTAGGCCATGCCCGCGGACGAGAAAAACAGGATCGGCGCGTGTGTCGAAGCGACGAACACGCGCGTCACGAAATCCTCATCCTTCATCGCCATGCCTGCGCGTCCGCGTCCGCCGCGGCGCTGCGTGCGGTAAGCCGCCAGCGGCGTGCGTTTCACGTAGCCGCCGTGCGTCACCGTCACGACCATGTCTTCGCGCGGGATCAAAGCTTCGTCGTCGATCTCGCCTTCGCTTTCGGAGATCGGCGTGCGGCGCTCGACGCCAAAGGCGCCCTTCACCTCGGCGAGTTCAGCTTTGATGATGTCGAGGATCATTTGACGGCTGCCCAGGATTTCGAGCAGCAACTTGATCTCTTCGGCAATCTCGTTGGCCGCCTTAGCGATATCGTCGCGGCCGAGACCCGTCAGCCGCTGCAGACGTAATTCCAAGATCGCGCGCGCTTGCTCGTCCGACAGCCGGATCGAGCCGCCTTCAATCACTTGCGTGCGCGGATCAGCGATCAGCGCGATCAGCGGCAGCATGTCGCCGGCCGGCCAATCGCGCGACACCAAGCGCTCGCGCGCCTCGTTCGGATCGGCCGACGTGCGGATGACACGGATAACCTCGTCAATGTTAGCGACCGCGATCGCCAAGCCCACCGTCTCGTGGCCGCGCTTGCGCGCCTTCGCCAAGCGGAACTTGGTCCGCCGCGTGATGACTTGCTCGCGGAAGCCCAAGAAGATTTCGAGCATCTTCCGGAGGCCCATTTGCTCGGGCCGGCCATTGTTCAGCGCCAGCATGTTGACGCCAAACGAGGTCTGCAGCTGCGTGAACCGATAGAGCTGATTGACCACCACATCGGCGACCACATCACGCTTCACTTCAACCACCAGCCGGATGCCCAAGCGGTTCGACTCGTCGCGCACTTCGGCGACGCCTTCGATCTTCTTTTCCCGCACCAATTCGCCAATGCGCTCGTAAACGCTGGCTTTGTTCACCTGATACGGCACTTCGTAAAACACGATCGCTTCGCGCCCACGGATCGTCTCCATCTTGTAGCGCGCCCGTGTCACCACCGAGCCGCGGCCGGTGGTCAGCGCCACCCGCGCCGCCGTGCGCCCCAGAATTTCGCAGCCCGTTGGGAAGTCCGGCCCCGGCACGATGTCGAGCAGATCGAGATCGGAGATGTCGGGATTGTCGATCAGCGCTGTCGCCGCGTCGATCACCTCACCCAAATTGTGCGGTGGGATGTTGGTCGCCATGCCGACCGCGATGCCGCCGCCGCCATTGACCAACAAGTTCGGATACTTCGCCGGCAGCACCGACGGCTCGCGCCGTTCGCCGTCGTAATTGTCCTGAAAGTCGACAGTGTCTTCTTCGATGTCGTCGAGCAGATAATTCGCCGGCTTCGCCAACCGGCTTTCGGTGTAGCGCATGGCCGCCGGCGGATCGCCGTCGATCGACCCGAAATTGCCCTGACCATCAATGAGCGGCACGCTCATCGAGAAATCCTGCGCCATCCGCACCAAGGCTTCGTAGATCGCCAAGTCGCCGTGCGGGTGATAGCGGCCCATCACTTCGCCGACTGTGTTCGCGGACTTCCGATATTTCTTGTCCGGCGTGTTTCCCGCCTCATACATCCCGTAGAGGATGCGTCGGTGCACCGGCTTCAGCCCATCACGCGCATCAGGCAGCGCGCGCGACACGATCACGCTCATCGCGTAATCGAGATACGAACGCTTCAGCTCATCTTCGATGGTGATGAGCGAGACGCCTTTGGGAAGGTTCGGTCCGCCGTTCTCGGCGGGATCGGACGTGTCTGACACGGGGATCCGGTTCTAGGTCTTGCGTTTCAGGAAGTGTAAAAGAGGGCTCGAAGTCGACCCTCGAATCCAGCGCTAAATCTAACATCGTGACGCTCGGACCGCAAACCAAGCGCCTGATTATTACGCGCCGAACCACCGCTCTACGCGTCTGTCTTTATTGCACTTTTTGAGCCGCTCGCGAACAACGGATAGCAGCCCTCATACCGGCTCAACACTCGCCGGGGTCATCACCCGAAATCTACGCTCAGCCAACGCCACTAGCGCCACGCCGCCCATTGTAGTCGCCGCGCCCAACAGGATGCGCGCAGTGATGTGATCGCCCAGCCAAAACCCCGCCAACGTGAAAGAAATCACCGGCGTCGCGAGCAGATACGGCGTCGTGCGCGAGACCTCATAACGCTGCACCAGTTTGAACAACATGGCGTTCGCCCCGATTGACGACACCACGCCAGCAAATGCAATCGCCGCCCATACGAACCAGGGCGCGGCGTGCGCCGCTTGCGCGGCGTTCGGCTCAAACAACAGCGTCATCGCCGCCATGCTCGGCGCGCTGGCCAGAGCTATCCAGCCTTGCATCGACCACACATCCGTCGCTGGGCCAATCCAGCGCACCAGCACAGCACCCAGCCCGTAAGCGCAGGAAGCCGTCGCCACCAGCGCCAATGCACCCCATTGCGAAAAAACGACAGGATCGAACGCCATCCCCGCGACGCCGAGAAACGCAATTGCCACACCCGCCATGCGCAACGGACTCGCGCGCTCACGCAAGAGCACCATCGCAAACAGCACCGACGCCGGCGCCCAAAGCTGCATCGCCACCACCATCGGCGCGAGATCGTGCGCGAGGCTTAGCCCCACGAACTGAATGCCAAAATGCACCGGCCCGACGCAGCACAGCATCAGCGCAAACGCCGGCCATTTATCGCGCGGGATCGGGCGGATGCGCCACCCGATCAGCGCCAGCACGATCGCGAACCGCGCCGCCACTACCAGAAACGGCGGCAAATCAAACAGGGCCACGCGCGCCAACACGTTGTTGACGCCCCAAATCAGCGCCACCGCCACCAGCTGCAGGAAATCCAGCGGCGCTATTGGCCGCGATGCGTGCGTCACAACGCGTGGCTAGAATGCGAAACGCGCCCACGCAAGCGCGGGCGCGTCACACTGTGTTGCCGTTCTTTGCAGATGCTTAGAACGGAATCTCGTCGTCCAGATCCTGGCTGAAGCTTTCGGCCGGTCCGCTCGACACACGCTTCTTGCCGCCGCCGCTGAAGCCGCCGCCTTCGTCTTCGAATGAGCGGCCCTCACCGCCGCCCTTGCCACCGAGCATAGTGAGTTCGCCGCGATAGCGCTGCAACACGACTTCCGTCGTGTACTTCTCAACACCGTTTTGTTCGTACTTCCGCGTCTGCAGCTGGCCTTCGATGTAAACCGTCGAGCCCTTTTTCAGATATTGCTCGGCGACCTTGGCGATGTTCTCGTTGAAGATCACCACGCGGTGCCACTCGGTCTTTTCCTTGCGTTCGCCGGTCGCCTTGTCGCGCCAGCTCTCTGACGTCGCGACGCTCAAATTCACCACCGGGTCGCCGTTGTTCAGCTTCCGGATTTCCGGGTCCTTGCCCAGATTGCCGACCAAAATCACCTTATTGACGCTACCAGCCATAACGGCCTCCGTTTCCTACGCTCACAAACCAAATCGACTGCGGAGTCCAAGTTTCCCTTGGCCTTTGCCGACCTAACCAACCCAATCCTGCCCGGTAGACCCGGCGGAATTTTGTTCTTATTATGTTCTCACGAATCAAGTTCGCCCGCAAGGTTAAAACGGGCTGGACGGGCCTGGGAGGGCCAAGGGGAGGCAAGCCTCATGAAATTCTCAGTGGCGCCCTGCCTTCGGCCTACGGGAAAACCCGGCCTAAGGCTCCTATCTAAACACCACCTCTCACATAGCGTCCCGGCTCGCCTCCCGATAAGGCGGTGGGATCGTTTCGGAAGCGACGCATGACCAGAGCGCCCGCCCTTTTTGTCGGCCACGGCTCCCCGATGAACGCCATCGAGGACACCCCCTCCGCGCGAGGCTGGGCCGATGTCGCACAGCGTTTTCCGAAGCCACGCGCCATCGTCTGCATCTCCGCGCATTGGGTGACGGAAGGCGTGCGCGTCATGTCAAACGCGCGACCGCGCACTATCCACGATTTCGGCGGCTTCCCACGTGAACTTTTCGAAGTTCAGTACCCGGCGCCTGGCGACCCAGCGCTCGCGCAACGTATCGTCGAGCTCTTGCAACCCTTCGGCGCGCAACTCGACGAAAGCTGGGGCCTCGATCACGGCGCCTGGAGCGTCTTGAAGCACATGTACCCGGAAGCCGACGTGCCGATCGTACAAGTCAGCCTCGACATCCGCCGCCCGTCCACCGAGCACTACGCCCTCGCGCAAAAGCTCACCACGCTGCGCGACGACAACGTGCTCATCGTCGGCTCTGGCAACATCGTCCACAATCTTCCCGCCTTCTTCCGCGCGCCGTCGCCCGAACCGCCGCCGTGGGTCGCGGCGTTCGACAATCTCATCGTCTCCAGCGTCGAAGGCGATCACACCGCCGCCCTGAACTACAAATCACTGCTCGACGCCGCCATCGCCGCCCCAGATTGGGAGCACTACATGCCGGTGGTTTACGCGCTCGGCGCCCAGCACCCCGGCGAAACGCCTTACGTCTTCAATCGCTATTACGCCCCTGGCATCTCGATGACTGCGTTCGCCTACGGTCTGCCGCAATGAAGGACGGCCTTTCCGAAATCCGCATCCGTGGCGCGCGCGAGCACAATCTCAAGAGCGTCAATGTCGATATTCCGCGTAACGAACTGGTAGTGATCACCGGGCTCAGCGGCAGCGGCAAATCTTCGCTCGCGTTCGATACAATCTACGCCGAAGGCCAACGCCGCTACGTGGAGTCCCTCTCCGCCTACGCGCGTCAGTTCCTCGAACTGATGCAGAAACCCGACGTCGACTCCATCGAAGGCCTCTCGCCCGCGATTTCGATCGAGCAGAAAACCACGTCGCGCAATCCGCGCTCGACGGTCGGCACCGTCACCGAAATCTACGACTACATGCGTCTCCTGTGGGCGCGCGTCGGCATTCCGTATTCGCCTGCCACCGGCCAACCGATCGCTGCGATGCAAGTCAGCGAAATGGTCGATCGCATCATGGCGCTGCCGGAAGGCACGCGCCTTTACTTGCTTGCGCCGGTCGTGCGCGACCGCAAGGGCGAATATCGCAAGGAAATGGCTGAGCATCTGAAGAAGGGCTACCAGCGCGCCAAGATCGACGGCGAGTTCTACGAACTGAGCGAACCGCCGACGCTCGACAAGAAGTTCAAGCACGACATCGACATCGTCGTCGACCGCATCGCCGTGAAAGCCGGCATCGAAACCCGTCTCGCCGATTCACTCGAACAAACCCTGAAACTCGCCGAAGGCATCGCCTTCGCCGAAATCGCCGGCAAAAACGAAGACGCCACCGGCAAAGCCACGCTCAAGAACAAAGCCAACGCGCCCGAGCGTCTGATCTTCAGCCAAAAATTCGCCTGCCCGGTCTCTGGTTTCACCATTCCCGAAATCGAACCGCGGCTTTTCTCGTTCAACAATCCAGCCGGCGCCTGTCCAACCTGTGACGGACTCGGCGTGCAACTGAAATTCGACGCCGAACTCGTCGTCCCTGATCACGACAAAACCCTGAAGGACGGCGCTGTCGCGCCCTGGGCGAAGGGTCCGTCGCCGCTCTACGCCCAAACCCTCGAAGCGCTCGCCAAGCACTTCAAGGCCAAGATCACCGCGCCCTGGAAAGAGCTGCCGAAAGACCTGCGCGCTGCGATCCTCCAAGGGACCAAGGACCCGATCAAATTCGTCTATGACGACGGCGTCCGCCGCTACGAAACCACCAAGAATTTCGAAGGCGTGCTGCCGAACCTCGAGCGCCGCTGGAAAGAAACCGACTCCGCCTGGGTGCGCGAAGAGCTGGAGCGCTATCAAAGCGAAGCGCCCTGCCCAACCTGCGCCGGCAAGCGGCTGAAGCCGGAGGCGCTGGCGGTCAAAGTCGGCATGAAGGACGTCTCCGAAGCCTCAAGCTTTTCGATCCGCAACGCCCGCGATTGGTTCGCGGGCCTCAATGACGAGCTGACGCCGAAGCAAAAAGAAATCGCCGTACGCATCCTCAAAGAGATCAACGACCGGCTGCGCTTCCTCGTCGATGTCGGCCTCGATTATCTGTCGCTCGATCGCGCCTCCGGCACGCTGAGCGGCGGCGAAAGCCAGCGCATCCGGCTCGCCAGCCAAATCGGCTCCGGCCTCACCGGCGTGCTTTACGTGCTCGACGAACCCAGCATCGGCCTGCACCAGCGCGACAACACGCGGCTCTTAGAAACGCTCGTGCGCCTGCGCGATCTCGGCAATTCCGTGCTCGTCGTCGAGCACGACGAAGAAGCCATCATGACCGCCGACCATGTCATCGACATGGGACCAGCGGCCGGCATTCACGGCGGCCGCATTATCGCCCAAGGCACACCGGCACAAATCGAGAAGAACAAAGAGTCGATCACTGGCGCCTATCTCACCGGCGCACGCGAGATCGCCATCCCCGACAAGCGCCGCTGGATCAACAAGAAGCGCCTGATCACTGTGCGCGGCGCACGCGGCAACAATCTACAAAACCTCGACGCCGACATCCCGCTCGGCACCTTCACCTGCGTCACCGGCGTCAGCGGCGGCGGCAAATCCACTCTGGTGATTGAGACGCTCTACAAAGCCGTTGCGCGGCAATGGCATGGCGCGGGCGATGTGCCCGCCGAGCACGACAAAATCGAAGGCCTCGAACATATCGATAAGATCATCGACATTGATCAGTCGCCAATTGGCCGTACGCCGCGCTCGAACCCGGCGACCTATACCGGCGCCTTCACGCCGATCCGCGATTGGTACGCCGGATTGCCGGAATCCAAAGCCCGCGGCTACGGCCCCGGCCGCTTCTCCTTCAACGTCAAGGGCGGGCGCTGCGAAGCCTGCCAAGGCGATGGCGTTATCAAGATCGAGATGCACTTCCTGCCGGACGTCTACGTCACCTGCGACACCTGCAAGGGCAAACGCTACAACCGTGAAACCCTCGAAGTGCTCTACAAGGGCAAGTCGATCTCCGACGTGCTCGACATGACCGTCGAAGAAGGCGCCAACCTCTTCAACGCCGTGCCCAGCATTCGCGACAAACTGGAGACCTTGAAGCGCGTTGGCCTCGGCTACGTGCATATCGGCCAGCAAGCCACCACGCTGTCCGGCGGCGAAGCGCAGCGCGTGAAGTTGTCGAAGGAGCTCAGCAAGCGCGCCACCGGCCGCACGCTTTATATTCTCGACGAACCCACCACCGGCCTGCACTTCGAAGACGTGAAGAAGCTCCTCGAAGTGCTTCACGAATTGGTCGACAACGGCAACAGCGTCCTCGTCATCGAGCACAATCTCGACGTCATCAAAACCGCCGACTGGATTCTCGATCTCGGCCCTGAAGGCGGCGACGGCGGCGGCCGCATCGTCGCCCAGGGCACGCCCGAAGATGTGATCAAAGTCAAAGCCAGCTACACTGGCCGCTATCTCTCTGAGGCCATGAAACGCCAAGCCGCACGCACTGGCGCCTCAAGACCCAAGCTCAAAGCCGCGGCGGCCGAAGCGCCGGCGCCGAAAGCCACCAAGAAAAACGCTAAGAAAACCGCGACAGGCTAATTATTCGAACACCCGCGCTACATCGTCCGGCGTATCAACGCCATCGATCTTGCCTTCGCGCGCCGCCGCCAACACCGCGCGCGCATTCACGCCCGCGAGCAGGAACGTCACCCACATATTGCCGACAACAAGCGTCAGCGCCATCGCGCCCAACATCAATGTATTGATCAACGGCGCACGCTCGCTGTTGTCTCCAAGGATCGCGAACACACAAATGCTGAAGCCCGCAAGCACGACCGTGCCGATCACCGCCCACAAGAACCAGACAATGAGATACGAACCGGTCAGAGCGCGAAATCGGCCCGCACTCACGCGCCAAGCGTCGAAATAGGCAAATCTCCGTCGGCCCACGGATGCGGCGTTGCCGGGCGCGAGACGCAACGCCAATGGGGCGGCGGGTATCGCCCAACTCACAGCAGAAAGAACACCGGGCCCTCCAGCCTGTTCGGGCGTCGTGTGCAAGAACTCAAGCACGAAGCTGACAACCAATACGCCAACAATGAAAAGTGGGATTGTGAGCCCGGCCCAAAGCCATTGCCCCAGCCAAACCCGCATGGTGTCGGCCCCCAGTGAAAGGCCGCTCAATCCCCTCATCTCACCTCTGATCAGCCAACGCAGACACGCAGCTTCGTAAGAGGCCATGGTCAAGAAGTAGAGCACACTCCAGGTCACGAACGTTGCAAGCCAAAGTGCAGTCGCGGCAGCGTCGATGTCTTGCGCCGTCCCTTGGGCCATACGCGCGAGCAAATTGGCATTCGCCAGAACACCCGCGCCGCCGGACGCCAAGAGCAGCCCCGCATGCGCAACGCTCGTTCGCCGCAACACCCCGCGCTGCTCGCGCCTGCGAAACGCAAAGAACGTCGCCTTGAGCGGTTCGCGAGTCACGCGCGCTGCGACCAGACTCTACGAGAATTGCTCAGCCACGCCGATGCCCGGCGCCTGTATTTTGCCTTCCTCGGCCGCTACGATCACCGCACGCGCGTTAATTCCGTAAAACATGAGCGAGAAGAAAAGCGCCACCACGTAGATGGCCGCTTGTCCAGCGATGTAGAGCGCGATCGACAGAGGACTTCCAAACATCGCCTGCAAGCGCTGCTGACTTGCCTCGTTGAAGCTTTGCGAGAAGCGCTGCGAATCTCCGGAGGCCGAACTCCAATCGACTTGACTGAAGGCGCTCAGATAGCTTGCACCGAAAAAGCCGATCCAAACCGTCATCATCGCGACCGTGTACACGATGAACACGAGCAGAAACGAACCGAACAGCGCCCAGAAACGACCGCGCGAAACCGTCCACGCCTTCAGCGGCGCGAATTCGCGTGAGCCCACGGAGGTCGCAGCCGCGGGCGCCAACCGCACCGCCACATAACACCAGGCCAGCACCCAAACGATCGCCACCCCTATCACGGAAAATCCCGCGATCGCTGGGTTGTCACGACCACCAATGATGGCGCCGAACGCACCGGTGGCGATCAAGACAATGATGAACGCAATGTAGGTGGCAAAGAAATAAAGGAACCACATCCAGTACGTTCCATAGACGCGCCACATGTCCTTGCCGAAGTGCAGATTGAACGCGTCGCTGCGCTCTCCACGTATGAGCCAACGCAAACACGCTGATTCAAATGCGGCCAAAACGATG
>JACQAC010000005.1 GCA_016195245.1 Pseudomonadota bacterium | reverse complement strand
TTTTCTCGCAACACCGTTTTGGTGCGCGCGATCTGGCGGCGGACATCGCGCATGCGCGATGACTTTTCGAGCTGTCCCGTCGCTTGCTGGAAGCGCAGGTTGAATTGCTCTTTCTTCAAGTTCGCGAGTTCTTCACCGAGAGCGGCGACGTCGCCCTTGCGGAAATCTTCGATGTTTCTGCGGATCTCACGGTGTTTCATCAGAGACCCTCCACCCGGCTGACGATGCGCGTCTTGACCGAGAGCTTGGCGGCGCCAAGACGTAGGCTTTCTTTCGCGACCGCTTCCGGCACGCCGTCAATTTCGAACATGATGCGGCCCGGCTTCACGCGGCACGCCCAGAATTCTGGCGCGCCCTTGCCTTTGCCCATCCGCACTTCGATCGGCTTCTTCGACACCGGCACATCCGGGAAGATGCGGATCCAAACGCGCCCAGCGCGCTTCATTTCACGCGTGATAGCGCGGCGGGCCGCCTCGATCTCGCGTGCGTTGACCCGGTTCGGCTCAAGAGCTTTGAGGCCGTACTCGCCGAAATTCAGCGCGGTGCCAGCGCCGGCAACGCCCTTGATGCGGCCTTTGAAGGCACGGCGGAACTTGGTTTTCTTCGGTTGCAGCATGATCGATTAGCCTTCCGAGTCCGGGGCTTCTTCGCCACCGCGCGGCGGACGGCGGCCGCGACGCGGACGATCGCCTGACGGCGGACGGTCTTCACGGGCGGGGCGATCGCGATCCCGACGCTCGCGGTTCTCACCTGAGTCGAGCGAGCGCTTATCCTGCGCCATCGGATCGTGTTCGAGGATCTCGCCTTTGAAGATCCAGACCTTCACGCCGATCTTGCCGTAGGCAGTGTCGGCCTCGGTGAAGCCGTAATCGACATCAGCGCGCAGCGTGTGCAACGGCACGCGACCTTCGCGGTACCATTCCATGCGCGCGATTTCCGCGCCACCGAGACGGCCCGACACGTTGATACGGATGCCTTGCGCGCCGAGGCGCATGGCCGATTGCATTGCGCGCTTCAAGGCGCGGCGGAACGCCACGCGGCGTTCAAGCTGTTGAGCGACGCCTTCGGCGACGAGCTTTGCGTCGGTCTCCGGCTTGCGGACTTCGACCAGGTTCAGGTGCACTTCCGCGCCCGGCGCCATCTTAGCCAGGTCCTTGCGGAGCTTCTCGATGTCGGTGCCCTTCTTGCCGATGACCACGCCCGGCTTAGCCGTCGAAATCGTAACCCGGCATTTCTTCAGTGGACGCTCGATGATGATCTTGGAAACGCCGGCAGCCTTCAGCTTCTCACGCAGGAAGGCGCGGATCTTGATGTCTTCGTGCAGCAGCCGCGCATAATCCTTCGTGTTGGCGTACCAACGCGAGTCCCAAGTGCGGTTGACGCCAAGCCGAAGCCCGACCGGATTGACCTTCTGACCCATTACGCGGCCTCTGGCTGTTTGGTGGTGTCGCGCAGCACAATGGTGAGCTGCGAGAAGAACTTCTGGACATGAACGCCGCGGCCGCGCGCACGCGCATGCATGCGGCGCATGACGATGTTCTTGCCGACATGCGCTTGCGCAACCACGAGGCCATCGAGATCGAGGCTGTGGTTGTTTTCGGCGTTGTCGATCGCCGACTGCAGACACTTCAGTACGTCCTTAGCGATGCGCTTTTGCGAAAAGCGAAGTTCGTTCTTCGCTTTCTCGGCGCTCAAGCCGCGGATCGATTGCGCCACCAGGTTCAGCTTTTGCGGGCTGATACGCAGCGTGCGCAGCACGGCGCGCGCTTCGTTGGAGCCTTGTTTGGGAGGAGACTTAGGCTTGCTCATCTCACTTCCTCTTCACCTTCTTGTCGGCGCCGTGACCGAAGTAGTTCCGGGTGGGCGCGAACTCGCCGAGCTTGTGACCGACCATATCTTCGCTCACGAGCACCGGCGTGAATTGCTTGCCATTGTGGACTTGGAAGGTGAGGCCAACGAATTGCGGCATGATCGTCGAACGGCGAGACCATGTCTTGATTTGCTCGCGGCGGCCACCAGCCATGACCTTCTCGGCCTTGTTGATCAGATAACCGTCGACAAACGGGCCTTTCCAAACTGAACGCGGCATCTCGTTAGCTCACTTTCTTCGAGTGACGGCGACGGATGATCAATCGATCCGACGGCTTGGTCTTGCGGGTCTTCGGACCGCGCGTTTTCTTGCCCCACGGCGTCACCGGGTGACGACCGCCCGAGGTCTTGCCTTCACCGCCACCGTGCGGGTGATCGACCGGGTTCATGGCGACACCTCGCACGCTGGGTTTGCGGCCCATGTGCAGACCGCGGCCCGCTTTACCCCAAACTTCGTTCATGTTGTCGGGGTTTGACACCGCGCCGATGGTGGCCATGCAAACATCTTGCACCATGCGCACTTCGCCCGACGCCATACGCAGCTGGGCGTAGCCGGCGTCGCGGCCGACGACTTGCGCGTAGGTGCCAGCCGAACGCGCCATTTGCGCGCCCTTCAGCGGCTTCAGCTCGACATTGTGAACGATGGTGCCGACCGGGATCGACTTCAGCGGCATCGCATTGCCCGGCTTCACGTCGACACGCTCGCCGGCGACGATCGTATCGCCCGCCTTCAAACGTTGCGGCGCGATGATGTAGCTGAGCTCGCCGTCCGCATACTTTAGCAGCGCGATCCAAGCGGTGCGGTTCGGATCGTATTCGATCTGCTGCACCGTCGCTTCGACGTTCCACTTGCGGCGCTTGAAATCGATCACGCGATAGGCGCGCTTGTGACCGCCGCCGTGACGGAACGCGGTAACGCGGCCCATGTTGTTGCGGCCGCCGGACTTAGTCAGCCCTTCGGTCAGCGCCTTCACCGGCTTGCCCTTATAGAGCTCAGCACGGTCGACGATTACGAGCTGGCGGCGGCCAGGCGACGTCGGGTTGAATGTCTTAAGCGCCATCTCAGAGCCCCGTCGTCACATCGATGGAATAGCCAGCGAGCAGCGTGACGATCGCCTTTTTGGTGTCGGAGCGCTTGCCCTCGACGCCGCGAAAACGCTTGGTCTTGCCCTTGTGGCGGATGGTGTTCACCGAGCCGACTTTAACGTTGAAGAGCTTCTCGACAGCTTGCTTCACTTCGTCCTTGGTGGCCTCGAGCGGCACGCGGAAGACGACCTTGTTGTGCTCAGAAAGCAGCGTGGCCTTTTCCGTGATCACCGGCTTGATGATGGTGTCGTAGTGCTTGAACGCGCTCATGCCGGCGCTCCTTGCTCAACGTTGGCAGCCTTCTTGGCCGGCGCGCGCTTTTTCGGCGCGGCTTCCGCCTTGGTGCCTGGACCAGCAGCGGCTTGCGCGCGCGTCTTGGCCGGCTTGCAATCCTTGTAGCGGGCGTGGATCGCGTCTACCGCGTCCTTGCTCAGCACCAGCTTCTTGCGGCGCAGGATGTCGTAAACGTTGAGACCCGCGTTCGGCAGAATGTCGACGTTCGGGATGTTGCGCGCGGCGCGCGTCAAACCGGCATCGACCGCGGCGCCGGCGATGATCAAAACGTTGTCGACCTTGAGCTTGCCAAGATGGCCCGCGAGCGTGCCGGTCTTCGCGTCCTTCGGCGACACCGCATCGACGACGATGAGATCACCCGAAGCGGCTTTGGCCGAAAGCGCATGGCGAAGCGCCAACGCGCGGAATTGCTTGGTGAGGTCGTGGCCATAGTCGCGCGGCAGCTTGTTGTGGGCGTGACCACCGCCACGGAAGATCGGCGCGTTGGCCGCGCCGTGACGCGCTTGGCCGGTGCCCTTCTGCTTGTAAAGCTTGGAGTGCGAGCGCGAGACTTCGCCGCGCGATTGCGTCTTGTGCGTGCCGGCGCGCCGCTTGGCGAGCTGGTACTTCACCATGCGCTGTAGGATGTCGCCGCGGATCTCCTTAATCCCGAAGACGTTGTCGTCGAGGTCGATTGAGCCGGACTTCTTGGCGTCGAGGGTTTGGATGTCGAGTTTCATGGCCCTCACTCCGCCGCCGCGGCTTGGCGCGTCGCGGCTGGCTTCGGCGCTTCTTTCGGCAACGCACTCTTCGCGGCGTCGCGCACTTCGACCCAGCTGCCTTCGGCGCCGGGCACCGCGCCCTTCACAAACAAAAGCCCGCGTTCGGCATCGACGCGGACGATTTGCAGATTTTGAACCGAGACGCGCTCGTCACCGAGGTGGCCGGCCATCTTCTTGCCTTTGAACACCTTGCCCGGGTCCTGGCGTTGGCCAGTGGAGCCGTGCGAGCGGTGCGAGACGGAGACGCCGTGCGTGGCGCGCAGACCGCCGAAATTCCAGCGCTTCATGGCGCCGGCAAAACCCTTGCCGATCGAGATGCCTGCGACATCGACCTTTTGGCCCGGAACGAAGTGCTCGGCGGAAATCACCGCGCCGACCGGCAGCAAATTGTCAGCGCTGACGCGGAATTCACGGACGATCTCCTTGGGCTCGACCTTGGCGCGCGCGAACTGACCGCGTTCGGCTTGGCTGCGGTTCTTGGCTTTGGCCTTGCCGGCGCCGAGCGTCACGGCGGTGTAGCCGTCGCCCTTGGCTTCGCGCGTTTGATTTTCCTTCTTGGCGTTCTTGCGGCTCTTCTTGAGCTTCAGCGGAACGGCCGCGCCGGTGGCGTCCTTGAACTCTTCGGCTGCAACCGTGCGGCGGCCGACGACTTGGCAGCCTTCAAGGTTGAGCACGGTGCATGGCACGTGCGCGCCGTCATCAGCGAACACGCGCATCATGCCGACCTTGCGGGCGACGACGCCGGTGCGTTTGGAGACTTCTTTGCTCATCGCAATCAACCCAGCACTTGGATCTGGACGTCGACGCCGGCCGAGAGGTCGAGCTTCATCAGCGCGTCAACCGTTTGCGGCGTCGGTTGCACGATATCGAGCACGCGCTTGTGCGTGCGGATTTCGAATTGCTCGCGGCTCTTCTTATCGACGTGAGGAGAACGGTTGACGGTGAATTTCTCGATGCGCGTTGGCAGCGGCACCGGGCCGATCACGGTCGCGCCCGTGCGCTTCGCCGTCGACACGATCTCCTTTGCAGAGAGATCGAGCGTGCGGTGATCGAAGGCCTTGAGCCTGATCCGGATATTTTGCTGCATCATCGCCTGAATTTCCTCGGTCCGCTCAAACGCAATGCCCCTCGCCGCAACCCATTCGGGCGTGCGTCGAAGAGTGCGCCGCTCCAAACTGGGCGCTTGCTTGGTTAGAGGGATCGCAAAAAACGCATGGCTGGCAGGGCGTTCCGCCCAGCGCGCTCGACCCGTTGTCCTCGGGAGGCGGCCTGCGTAGCTTGCGAACCGCGTCTAAGCTCGAAGCTTACGGCCGGCTCGAAGAGCGGGTGGAATACAGATACGCCTCTAGGGCGTCAAGCGACGATTGCCCCAAATCCGCGCGTCGGCGTCCCACTTTGCAGGCGCGGCAAGCTCGGCCGCGAAGGGCGAGAAAGCGGCCGCACAGAACGCGCGGATTCAATCGAAATGGCGGCGATGGCGCTCAGGATACGCGCTGAGAGTTGGCTGTTGCCGGCGCGCGCTTCGCCCCATCAAGAGCCGAGTATCGCTTAGCCTGACGTTACGTCCCCGGAGCCCATGGTTTGCTTGTGGATCGCGCCGGTGATCGAGGTCGCATGGACGGCGCCCGATCCATAGATCGCAGCGTCCACGTCCCCAACCGCGCCGTTCACCTCGATGTCGCCGGATCCGTGAATCGAAGCCCTCAAATGCTGGATCGGGGCTGACACATTGGCGCCACCGGACCCGAACGTCTCGAACTCGGCAGTCGTAATCGTTCCCGTCAACACGTTGATGTCGCCCGAGCCGTGGCTGCTGCTCTTAAGCGTCCCCGTCAGGGACGCGACGGTCACTGAACCCGAGCCAAAGACGCTGACGTCGGCGCTGTCGGCAATTGCGCCGGTGGTCAGGCCACCGGAGCCCATAATATTGGCATTTAACCCATGGGCGGCGCCCGCTTGGACGTGGCCGGAGCCACGAACATCAACTCCGAGCGCGCCGGCTACGTCCGCGGCGTTTGCACTGCCGCAGCCGGAAACCTCCAGATGCAGAGATTGCGAAGGCCCCACTTCGGCAAGACCCGCCCCATCAAAGTCCACATGAAGCGTGCGTGGCGCGTGAACAACAATCTGCGGCAAATCCGCAAGCGCAACTCGGCTGTAGCCTCGAAGGTCGGCCCCACCGGCGTCGTCACAATCGACTCGGTTGGCCAAGTGGCCATCAACCACAATGTCCTCGCCGTCGCGCACGACCGTCGGCATCGGCGCGTGACCCGGATTTGTGATTTCTATCGAGATGTCCTGACGGTCTTCGGGCGTGATGGTGACGTGCGCCGCCAAATACTTGAACCGCAGCTCCTCGCCGGTGAACGTCGCAGCGGGGACATGCCCGGCGGCGACCGCCATTACCGGGTCGGTCCGCCCATCGATACTGAAATGAAAATGCCGGCCGCCGCCGACCATGGCGAATAGGCCGAAAATCACCGCAAACACGATCGCGGCCACGAAGACAAAGCGTTCCATCCACGCCTCCCACGCGCCGTCTTAAGGCGCCCACTGTTCACCAGATGCACGAGGCTAGCGGCTTGGATGCGCGGCGCGCGGCAACATCCGCGACCGCCGCACCGAAAAGCCCTAATGGTTGAAGCTCGTTAACTACCTTGTAAGGATTGTTAGGTGAAACAGCCCCGACTTGGTTGGCTCAGCGGCCTGCCGTCTTATTGGGGAACAAGCATGAAGAAGTTTGCTTTGGGCGCTGCTGCTGCGGCCGCCCTGCTCGCGCCGGCTGTCGCCCACGCGGACACCAACGCCGTGGTCGGCCTCGACTATAATCACGTCAACTTCGGCGGCGGCCCGGACGCCAACGTTTATGGCATCAGCGGCGCCTTCAATCACGACTTCTCAAATGGCTGGCAGCTTCAGATGGACGGCGCCACCGACCGCCTGGACGGCGGCGGCTGCTGCCTCAACCAAAATTATGTCGGCGCGCACTACGGCGTGCGCAACGATCAATACAGCTTCGCCGGCTTTGTCGGCTTGCAAAGCTTGTTTTTCTTCTCAGGGATGGATGTCGGCATCGAAGGTCAGATGCACTTCGGACAAGCGTCGGTGGGTGGCAGTCTAAGCTATATCGACTTCGGCGACGCCAATGTGAACGCCACTAACGTGAATATGGACGGCGAATACTATTTCACGCCGAACTTCTCAGTGAATGCTGGCGCGGCCTATACCAATCTTGATGTGTCAGGCCCCGGCAACACCGACTTCTGGACCTGGAATTTGGGCGGCGAATATCGCTTCGATAATTCGCCGGTCAGCGTTTCGCTCGGCTATCGCCAATCTGAGTTCGATGGCGGCAACGTCAACGCGTGGACCATTGGCCTGACGCTCGATCTCGGCACCGGCAGCCTGCAAGACCGCCGCGTGAAGGGCCCGAGCTGGGGCGGAGCCCGCGATATCTACGACAATACTGCGACGTTGGGCCCGTTCCTCTAAGCAACGCAAGCAGCAACGCACTATGAAGCGCCCCGGTTCGCCGGGGCGCTTTTGTTTTGGATAAGTGCGCAAAGGAAAAGGGCCGCTCATGAGAGCGGCCCTTCGCAGCTTTGGTCCGAGTCGAATTTACTCGACGATCTTCGCCACCACGCCCGAACCAACGGTGCGGCCGCCTTCGCGGATCGCGAAGCGGAGGCCTTGGTCCATGGCGATCGGGGTGATCAGCTCGACCGACATTTTGATGTTGTCGCCCGGCATGACCATTTCGACGCCGGCCGGCAGTTGGCAGATGCCGGTCACGTCGGTGGTGCGGAAGTAGAATTGCGGACGATAGTTGGTGAAGAACGGCGTGTGACGGCCGCCTTCTTCCTTCGTCAGAATGTAGACTTCCGCTTCGAACTTCTTGTGCGGCGTGATCGAACCCGGCTTGGCGAGCACTTGGCCGCGCTCGACGCCTTCACGATCGATACCGCGCAGCAGCGCGCCGATGTTGTCGCCGGCTTGGCCCTGGTCGAGCAGCTTTCGGAACATTTCAACGCCCGTGCAGACCGACTTCACAGTCGGGCGGATGCCGATAATTTCGATTTCGTCGCCAACCTTCACGATGCCCTTTTCGACGCGGCCCGTGACGACCGTGCCGCGGCCCGAGATCGAGAACACGTCTTCGACCGGCATCAGGAACGGCATGTCCAGCGGACGCGCCGGTTGCGGGATGTAGGTGTCGACGGCGGTCATGAGGTTCATGATCGCGTCTTCGCCGATGGCGGCGTCACGGCCTTCGACGGCCGCGAGAGCCGAGCCCTTCACGATCGGAATGTCGTCGCCCGGGAAGCTGTAGGAGGTCAGCAGTTCGCGGACTTCCATTTCGACGAGGTCGAGCAGTTCCTGGTCGTCGACCATGTCGACCTTGTTCATGAACACGACGAGCGCCGGCACGCCGACCTGACGAGCGAGCAGGATGTGTTCGCGGGTTTGCGGCATCGGGCCGTCAGCAGCGGACACGACGAGGATAGCGCCGTCCATTTGGGCCGCGCCGGTGATCATGTTCTTCACGTAGTCGGCGTGACCGGGGCAGTCGACGTGTGCGTAGTGACGGTCAGCCGTCTCATACTCGACGTGGGCGGTGTTGATGGTAATGCCCCGGGCCTTTTCTTCCGGAGCGGCGTCGATGTCGGCGTAGCTCATCGCCTTGGCGCCGCCCTTCTTGGCCAGCACCATGGTGATCGCCGCTGTTAGCGTCGTTTTGCCGTGATCGACGTGGCCAATCGTACCGATGTTGCAGTGCGGCTTGTTCCGCTCGAACTTTTCCTTGGCCATCTTGAGGTCCTGTCTCTCCGGCGTGTCTATAAAGCTGATCGGCGCTTCGGCCCGGCCGAAGCGCGCGTAAGGTGCGGGTCTTTAGCTGGCGTTCGGCTGGCGTCAAGCCCGAAGCGGTTTGATATGGGGCCGCCGTGGCGCTACACACCCACCTGCGACGGTTCGCCCCCAAGATAGATCGCAAGGGCGTGAAAAGGGAACGCGGTGTGGGAGAGCCCCGAAGCCGCGGCTGTGCCCGCAACTGTAAGCGGCGAGCGCTCCGCCAACACCACTGTCCGAGAGGATGGGAAGGCGGCGGAAACGCAACGACCCGCAAGCCAGGAGACCTGCCGCCGCACGTCGCTCGTTCGCCGGCCGGGACCAGCCGAACGAACCGGGAAGTTCTCCGCTGCAGCGACGCGGGCGGCCCTGACGCATTCCGCGTCTGCCCGCAATCGCTGCTGAGCGCGCTCGCTAGGCCGAAGGTGCGCACGACGGGGAAGCTCCTATGCGCATTTTATCTCTTCTCTGCGGTGTGGCGGTCGCCGCACTGTTCATAAGCACACCAGCGCGCACCGAAGAAATCCAGCTGGTGGTCACCGCCACGCGTTCGCCAACACCGGCCAACGACCTTCCAGTCCGCGTCGATGTCATCTCCAGTCAGGACATCGAGGCTCTTGGCCTCATGACGCTCACGGAGGCGATCGGCCCCAACGCCGTTCAAGCCGGCGGCACGGGGCAACAAACTTCGGTTTTCTTGCGCGGCACAAACTCAAATCATGTGCTCGCCTTGCTCGACGGCGTACGGCTCAACGACTCTTCGACACCGACCGGCGGCTACGACTTCGGCGAAGACACTCTTGGAGCGTTGCAGTCGGTTGAGGTGCTGCGCGGACCGACATCTTCAATTTATGGCGCAGATGCGCTTGGCGGCGTCATAAACCTCATCCCACGGCGTGGCGGCGCCACTGCCTTCAATCCGTACTTCGAACTCGCCGGCGGATCCTTCGCTACCCATCGCGTGTTGGCTGGCGCCGCCGGCACAAACAACGGCCTCGACTATGGCGTAAGTGTCGAAAGCTTCGACACCGCCGGCTTTGATCAGACGCCTTCGCGTTTTGTGCTGCATACCGGCGAGCGCGATGCCGCGGAAGTCCAGACCGGAACACTGAGCGCACGTCAGCGAATTGGCGATTTCGGCGTCGACGCACTTTTTCGATTGCGACATTCGCAGGCGGATTACGACACCTTCTCCGGTGGCGCTTCGTTTGACCTGCGCGCAGACTCTCCCAACCTGACCAATGACGCTCTGCAATCCGCTTGGCGGCTGGGCGGCGATGTGCGCGTTGGACCCATGTCGATCCGGCTGTCAGGCGGCCAAGTACGCAGCGATCGTTCCGAATCGGACGGCGGACTTGAAACGACCTCCGCCGTCTCTCGCCAAACTTTTGCCGATCTAACCTCACGCTTCGTGTGGCGTGGGACCAATCTCACACTTGGCTTTGAAGCGGCGCGCGACAACATCGACACGCGTCCGCAGTTCGCTGACCCACTTTCCTTCGCGGAGAGTCGGACGGCCGCATACGTCATCGGTGAAAGTCAGCTCTTCGATCACCTGACTGCAACTGCGTCAGTGCGCGCGGATCGTTACGAAAGATTCGGCACGCGCACGACCTACCAGATCGGCGCAACCTCCCGTTTCGATGCGTTCCGTCTGTTCGGGACTTACGGAACAGCGTTCAAAGCACCATCGTTGAGCGAACGCTTCGAGCAGAGCTTCTTCAATCACGGCAATCCGGATTTGAGACCGGAGGATTCACGCTCGTGGGAGATCGGCGGCGAATGGGGTTCGAGGGGCGGCCTGACGTTTGGCGGTTCCTTCTATCAGACTCGCATCAATGATCTCATCGAATACGACTTCGGCGCGCTCAAAAATATCAATGTCGGGCGCGTCGCAATTGACGGCGTCGAAGCCAGGGCAGAATGGGCGCCAGCGGACTGGGCGTCTATCCGCGTCAGCTATGATTGGACCCGGGCGCGCGACGCGAACACCGGCGCGGAACTCGCACGGCGACCGGAGCACTCGTGGCGACTTGATGCACGTATGCGGCCGGCGCGCGGACTGGGTGTGGCCCTGGAGTGGACCTATGTGGGTGAACGGCGCGACGTGACCTACGACGATAGCGGCGCCTTCCTGAACGCTGCGGGACGGACGCCCGCCTTCAATGTTGGAGCAGTTTCGGCCACCTACGATATCGACCCTCACGCCCAGATCTTTGCCCGAATCGATAACATCTCCGACGTTACGTACGAGCAGCCCGCCGCGTTTGCGGGTGCGCCGCGGTCAGTGATTGTTGGATTACGAACCCGATACTGAGACCGCCGACTGAGCATGCAGGTCTAAGTCGTCGCCAGTGACCCTCTGAGCTTGAGCATTGTAGCAAATCGACTGCAGCGATCCATTGATGACGCCGTTCGGCAACGCCGCCTGGCTGTACCACTGCCGGCCCAGCGAAACCGACCCGTTCTCAACAGCGCCAATCGAGCCGACATCGCCCTCGATACGCGTCCGTGCCGCATCGGTTCGCGCCCAAACCGGCCAATCCTGCGACGAATAGGTGAAGTACGCGCGCACTGTCCCGCACGGGAATTGCCCGAACTCGATGCGCGTAACCTCAAGTAACTGACGCTGTGAAGGCGCGCAGAAAACCGGACGGTCGCCCCCATAAGGCGAACCCTGCAAATATTGCCGGCCGAGACTTGTCAGCGTGTATTCGTGAACCCGTTGGCCGATATCAGGGCGCTCGCGTTTGCTGAGAAAGCCCATATCGACAAACTGGTCCATGCGCTGCTCACCTTGCTGCGCGACGTTTTCTCCCCAGTCGCGCGCCATGAGGTCAGCGCGAACCACATACGTGGCGCGGCTCGCGGCTTCGTTGAGCCATACGCCTGGCCACGGCATGCATATCTGCGATTGATCCAAAATGGTGCGGACAGCAGCCGCAACTTCCTCGCGCGAAACATCGCGCTCAACCGGCGCGACCACGGAGCTCGCCGCGCCCGTGCGAATTTCTCGCGGCGTCCGATCGAATTCCGCCATCCGCTGCTGGCTCGTCACCGCACATGCGGAAGTCGCCGTCGCCAAGGCGCACGCAGCCAAAACATGAATTGCCCGCACCGACGGCATACCCGCCTCCCCGTCGCCTCCTCTTACCGGAGCAAGTATTGCGCCAATGTCAACTCCAGCAAACGGTCTGGCACATGGGGAGAAAGGTAATGATCGCGCCGCTACGGCAGGTGCGGATGGAGCGGGTAGAGGGAATCGAACCCTCGTCTTCAGCTTGGAAGGCTGCGGCTCTACCATTGAGCTATACCCGCAACCGCTCGGATCGTCGTTTTCCAAACTCGAGCGCGGGGCGTCAGCCATCCGAAGCTCGCGAGTGGCAGTCTCAGTCCTCCCTCGCCAAGGCTTCGGAGGACACCATCCTACCCTCGCTTCGCGAGCCCAGGATGGTGGAAGGGGGTGGATTCGAACCACCGTACGCTCTCGCGGGCAGATTTACAGTCTGCTGCCATTAACCACTCGGCCACCCTTCCCCAGGTGTCGGCAATCGGGTTTCAGGTGTCCGTGTGCAATGACACCTGATACCTGACACCCGAAAACCCGAGGACGCGTCCTATAGCCAAGCCCCCTCCCCACCTCAAGCCGGGTCGACCGCGACCTGTACACCCACTGCCGCGCCGCGAGTTCGAGGAGGAAAGCGGCGGTCCCTCCTGGATTTGGGGCATACATGCGGGCTTGGCTGCGCTGTCCAACCCGGCGCGGCGGATCGAACGTATTGTCGCTACCCGAAACGGCGCGGCGCGATTGCCCGCCGGGGTCGACGCGCAGATCCTGGATCCCGACGCCATTGACGGCATGCTGCCGCCGGGCGCCGTGCATCAAGGTTTGGCGGTGCGTGCCTCACCATTGGAGGCGATCGAGCTTGAAGCAGCATGTGCGCCCGCAGATGGACGCAGCGTGCTCATCCTCGATGGCGTCACGGATCCCCAAAATATCGGCGCGGCCTTTCGTTCAGCGGCCGCGTTTGGCGCGCGCGCCGTGGTCATGCAGGATCGCAAGTCACCGCCGCTAACCGGCACGCTCGCCAAAGCCGCCGCCTTGTTCGAAGCCATTGACACCTGCCGGAACGCTTCATGCCTGCCCGTGTCATGAAGCAGCAGTGGGTGCTTCCCACCGAACAGAC
>JACQAC010000004.1 GCA_016195245.1 Pseudomonadota bacterium | reverse complement strand
CGTGATTAGCGTGCGCCAAAAGATTGTGGCCATCGATGACGTTATCGATGATCACGGCCAGCGCTGTGGCCTTTATCTCGACGCGCACCTACAGCGCATCGTTCCGCAGCCACGCCGCGCCTTCCAGGGTTGGCGCTATCTCGAAGTGAAAGACGCACCGGCCGATCTCACCGCCGCGCAAGGCGGCGCCGATTTGCCGGAGCACTTGCGGCGGCAGCTTGTGGAGTTGGGGGCATGGTGAAGGCCGGTTTGTTTGCTCTTGTCGCCTTATTGGGGGTGATCAACGTCTCGGATGCGCAGACAGCGCGACCGTCAGAATATACTGAGATAATCCAGCTCTCTGGGCGCGATGCCCAAAATATCCTGGTCGCTTGGGAGGCTCTGAAGCGAGCCTATGAGCACGATGCGGCGCTGGGTGAATTCAACGTGTCCTACACTCGGGCTGATAATGCGATTACCGTGTTCTTTTTCAAGCCGCCAACAATCACGAGGCATTCAGACGGCACGATAACGATCGCCGGTGACTCACGGTCGTATTACGTGGACGTTGATGCGCACGGTCCTCACGTCGTGCCGCCAGGTGAGTCGTCGCTCAACTCTCCGCACTAACCCTCGGTTTTCAGCCCAGCACCCGCGCCACGCCCGCGCAGAACGCACCAATATCTTCTTCGTCGTGATAAAGCCCTAAACCAATGCGCAGCACATCATCGCGCGCGTCGGTGATGATGTTGGCGTCGAAGAGGCGAGCCTTCCACGCCGTCGCGCGCAGGTCGCGCAATGAAATGAAGCGCGACTGGAAGCCGGTCATGTTGGGTTTCAACAAATCGGCCTCGCGCAACACGCCAGCTTCGCCGCTTTCGATCGCTGCAACGAGCTGCTCGCGCAGCGGCGCGATGCGGGACGCAATCGCGTCGGTGTCGAGGCTCTCGTCCGCCAGCATGCGGCGCACGGCGTTGAACCGATAGAGACCGGTCGCGTCGAATGTCGCACCAAAATAACGCAGCCCGTCATTGCCGTATCCGACGGCGCTGCCGTGCTTGGCTTCTATAGCGCCGAATTCGGCAAACCAGCCCGTGTTGGACGGTCGAGCTCCATAGCCCGGTGGCGCGTGAATGTAGGCCGCGCCTTCGCCGGCCATGGCGTACTTGTAGCCGCCGCCGAGCAGGAAGACGCGGTCCGCCACAGCGCTGAAGTCGCAAGGCATCGCCATGAACGAGTGATAGAGGTCGAGCACCACCCATGGGCCATCCGGCCGCGCAATTGCGGCCAGTTCGTCGACGCCATCGAAACGCAGACCGCTCTTGAACATGACGTGGCTCAAGAATGCGATGTCCGGCGCCCTTTCCCGCGCAGCGGCAATGTAGCGCTCCGAGAATGTTTCGAACGGTTCGCACGGCACGATGCGCCGGCGAATGCGGCCATCTTCTTCCCAGCGCGCGCCCTGCCGGCGGAAGGAATGGAACTCGCCGTCACTGGTCAACACATCGAGCGGAGCGCCTCCCGCCTTCGCCGAAAAGATGCGAACCAAGAGTTCATGCGTACTCGGCGCGAAGGCGATAGTGTCCGGATCGGGAAGCTTGAGCTCTTCCGCTATGCGGGTCTGCGCTTTCGGCACGACTTCGCCAAAAATCTTCTCCCACTTGCGATCGGCAAGTTCCGCGGCGTCGTTCCAAGCGGCGAGGTGCCCTTCATAGGAGGCATCCGGCCAAAGGTGATGCGAGTGCGCGGCGAAGTGCAGGCGGTCAGGATTGGCGGCGATCGCGCGCGAGAAGAGCTTCTTGTACGATTTCACAGTTTCGTCCTGAGCGACCAGATCTCCGGAAACGCGCGGCGCGTGAGCGTTTGCTGCAGATATCCGACCCCCTCGGTGCCGCCGGTGCCGCGCTTGCGCCCGATGATGCGTTCGACGGTCAGCACGTGCCGGTGCCGCCACGTCAGCAGCGCATCATCAATATCGATCAACTTCTCCGCCAACTGATAGAGCGGCCAATGCCGCTGTGTATCGCGATACACCGCAAGCCATGCGCTCTCGACAGCCTCGCTTGATTCGTAGGGCGCATCGCTCGGACGCTTGAGGACATTGGACGGGATCGCAAAGCCAGCCTTGGCGAGTTGGGCGATGACATCGTCATAGAAGCTCGGTGCATGCAATGCGGCGTCGAGCATCTTGTATTCATCGCTGCCCGGCGTTTGAAACTTCAGGAACGAGGCGTCCTTCAATCCGAGTTGATATTCCAGCGCACGGAATTGGTACGATTGAAAGCCGGAGCTGGTTCCAAGCATTTCGCGGAAGTTGAGATAGTCCGCGGGCGTCATCGTCGCGAGGATGTCCCAGGCCTGGGTCATCACCGCCTGGATGCGCGAGACACGCGCCAAGTGTTTGTAGGCCGGGACCAGATTGCCGCCGCGCACTTCGCGTTGCGCCGCGCCGATCTCGTGGATGGCCTGCTTCATCCACAATTCCATGGTCTGATGCAGGATAACGAACAGCAATTCGTCGTGCTGATCGCTCTGCGGACGCTGGCAGGAGAGCAGCTCCTTCAACCGCAAATAGCCGCCATAGGTGACTGGACTGGCAGGAGAGCTTTTCTCATTCATGCGGATTTGCACCATATCTATGCGCCGCCGCGACGGAAACCCATTGAATTCCCGAGATTTCCAGAATCCGCGTGACCCAAAAAGAGTATGGCGCGGCGTCTGAATTTGCTAGGGAAGCAGTGGGGGAACCGAGGGAGACAAGGATGCAGG
>JACQAC010000109.1 GCA_016195245.1 Pseudomonadota bacterium | reverse complement strand
CTGCTCACGCTGTTGCTCGGCGAAGCGCGCGTCCCAGGAGCGGCGGCCGCCCAGCGTGCCGAACTCGACTTCGACGCCGCGCCGGTTGAGCGCCGTGTTGAGCGCGCTGTTGGGTTCGTCGGTGCCGGCCCAGGCGACGACGCGGTGCAGATCGACGCCACGGCGGACCAGGTCGTCAAGGTCGTTCGCATTGCGGATGGAGACAAAGAGCATGGCGTTGGGCGCGACGTTGTATAGGCGCGCCGCGCCCGCCACGCCGTAGGCGATGAAGGCGACGCGATCCATCGCGTGGGCCTCGCTCACCGCGCGCGCCACGTCTTCGTAAGAAACGCCGCGCTTCACATCGAGCGCTAGGATGGTCTTGCCGTCGGCCCATTCCAAAGCTTCGCGGAGGGTCGGCGGATGCGCATTGAGCACGCCGCCGTCCTCGTCGCGTAGTCTGAGGGCGCTGAACTGCGCCGCGGTCATGCGGTCGACGTCGCCTGTGCCGTCGGTGGTGCGATCGACGCTGTCGTCGTGCATGAGGACCAACACGTCGTCGCGGGTGCGCGCGACATCGACCTCCATGATCGCGGGTGCGCGCGTCAGGGTGTGCTCGAAGGTTGGGATGGCGTTCTCAGCATAGCCGGGCGTGGGGCCGCCGCGATGCGCCGAGATGGCGGTGAAGCTGCGCTCGCGCAGGCAATCGAAGAATGCGGGCAGGTTAGCTGGCGCCAGGCCCGAATGGTGACCCACAACGCCGAATTCAAAATCTGAGTGTGTGGTGGACGACGAAGGCGCCGAAGCGCCCTGCTGCTGCTCACATGCCGCCAGCGCCAGGGCTAAGGCGATCAGCACCCGCCTCACGACGCGAGGGTCTTCGTCAGGAAGTCGATGGTGCGGCCGTCTGCCAATTGCTTGGCGGTTTCGTCGTAGTGGGCGCCGCCTTCGCGAGTGAAGGCGTGATCCTGTTCGGCGTATTCGTAGATGGTCACCAACGGATTGGGCTTCAGCGTCTCGCGGATGATGTTGAGCGCTTCGACCGGGATGAAGCTGTCTTTCATCGGGTTGTGCAGCAGCACCGGCGTCTTGATGTTTCCCGCCTCACCCAGCGCGGTGTGGATGCCGCCGCCATGATAAGCGACACTTGCGTCGGTGTCCGTCCGGCAAGCCGCCAGGAAGGCGATGTAGCCGCCCATGCAATAGCCCATGCAGCCGACCTTCTTTGCGCCCCAGCCTCGCGCAGCTGCGATCGTCGTCTGCACGTCTTCGACGGCCAGGTTCTTGTCGCACTGGTTCATGTAATCGATGGCCTGCTTCCACTCGCCGTCGCTTTGGTCCGTGAGCTCGATGCCCGGCTTGATCCGCCAGAAGAGATCGGGCGCGAGCGCCCAGAAGCCCTCGCGCGCTAGCCAGTCGGCTTTGCCGCGCATCACCGCGTTCACACCGAAAATTTCCTGGATGACGACCACAGCCCCTTTGGGCTGGCCTAACGGCTTGGCCACGTAAGCCCGGAACTCGCCGTCCTTGCCCTTGATGTTGGTCCAGTCACCCATCGTCGTCTCCTAAGCTGTCCCGCCGCGTTGGGGCGCGTTATAGACCGCCCGAGAGGAAAGCGACCCATGAAGTTCACCGTCAACGTGGAGTGCAGCCCCGAGGAAGCCCGCCGCTTCATGGGCTTGCCGGACGTCACGCCGATCAACGAGCAGCTTGTCGAAGAGATGGGCAAGCGCATGCAGGCCAATCTGAAGCTGATGAGCGGCGAGAGCCTGATGAGCTCGTGGATGAGCGTCGGCACGCAGGCGCAGGACGCGTTCGTGAAGCTGATGACGTCAGCCGCAAGCAGCGCTGCGGGCGCTGCTGCTCCACGTGAAAAGCCCTAAAGCGGGCTTAGAGAATTTCACATGAAACCGGACACCATTGTCGCGTTGGCGTCTGGCGCTGGGCGCGCTGGCGTCGCGGTGATCCGCGTTTCTGGCGCGCATGCTGGTGATGTGCTGCGCGCGCTGACCGATCGCGATTTGCCGAAACCGCGCCACGCAACGCGCATGGCGTTTTGCGCGCCAAAGAGTGGGCTTTCGCTCGACGACGGCATCGCGCTTTGGTTTCCAGCGCCCGCGTCCTTCACCGGCGAAGACGTCGCTGAATTGCACGTGCATGGCGGACAAGCTGTCATCGCGGCGATCATCGATGCAACGCTTTCGCTTGATGGTGTGCGGCTCGCGGAGCCTGGCGAATTCACGCGCCGCGCATTCGAGAACGGCAAGCTGGATTTGGCCGAGGCAGAAGGCCTTGCGGACTTGGTGGATGCAGAGACGGAAGCGCAGCGGCGCCAAGCGCTGCGGCAGCGGCGTGGCGCGCTGAGCGCGGTCTATGATGGCTGGCGCGAGCGCCTGATTGAAGCGGCGGCGTTGATCGAAGCGGAGATCGATTTTCCTGACGAGGAGCTGCCGGACACGCTGGCGCAGCGGGCCGCTCCGCTACTGTCATCGCTGGCCGCCGACATGGGCGCTCACCTGGACGACGCCCATCGTGGTGAGCGCATTCGCGATGGCTATCGCATCGCCATCATCGGCCTACCCAACGCCGGCAAGTCGAGCCTGCTGAACGCGTTGGCGCAGCGCGAAGCGGCGATCGTCAGCGAAATCCCTGGAACGACGCGCGACGTGGTTGAGGTGCGTCTGGTGCTGGGAGGCTATCCGGTTTGGATCGCCGATACGGCCGGGCTGCGGGAAGCGGCCGATGCGATTGAGGCAGAGGGCGTGCGCAGGGCCTTGGCGCGCGCCGAAGAAGCCGACCTGCGCCTCGGCGTGGCCGAAGCAGCAGGTCAGACCTCGGAGGCCCTCATGGACGCGCTCAGACCCGGAGACATCATCGTTGGCTCTAAGGCCGACTTGGTTGACCCGAACGCCTACGAAAGCTGGGCGCGGTTCGGTCGCTTTGACACGATCGCTGTCTCAGCGAAAACTGGATGCGGCTTGCCAGAGTTGGAAGCCCGCCTGGCGGAGCGGGTAGAAGACTTTCTAGGCGTCGAAGAAGCGCCTGTGCTCACGCGGGCGCGGCATCGGCGCCTGGTGGAAGAGGCGCAAGCAGCGCTTGAGCGCGCGATCCCGGCGCTCGCGCGCGGCCCAGAATTGGCGGCGGAAGATGTGCGCGTGGCGGCCTCCGCGATCGGCAGACTGACGGGCCGCATCGATGTTGAAGATTTGCTCGAGGAAATCTTCTTGAGCTTTTGCATCGGCAAATAGACATCGCGCGAAAATGCACATTTGGCGCGGGTTTCACGCGAAACTGATGAATTGAAATTAGCGTGTTTCGCGTGAAAACAAGCGACATCGCTTGCATCGCCATCGGCACAAACTACGTTCGCAAACAAACCGTCATGCAAACAGAAACCGACGATTGGATCGACACGCTTGAAGCGGCTTGCGCGCGGTGTCAGCAGTTGCCGCAGATGGCAGATGCAGCCGCGTCATCGCATTATCATGCTTCTGCACAAGGCCGGGCGTCACGATCTGGCGGCGATGGCGTGGCGCCTGATCCCAATTGACCGGACTGGGGCAAGGCGCATGAGCTTGCGGGAACTGATCCTGGCCGAGCGGCGCGGCCTATATTAGACCCAACCAAAGATGAGTTCCGAGCACTCCTACGACGTCATCGTCATCGGTGGCGGCCACGCTGGCTGCGAAGCCGCGGCGGCGGCTGCGCGCATGGGCGCGCGCACGTTGCTGCTGACCCACAAGTTCGAGACCATCGGCGAGATGAGTTGCAACCCGGCCATTGGCGGTCTGGGTAAGGGCCACCTGGTCCGCGAGATCGACGCGCTCGATGGGGTGATGGGCCGGGTAGCCGATGCTGCCGGCATCCAGTTCCGGCTGCTCAACCGCTCCAAGGGCCCCGCCGTCCGCGGGCCGCGGGCGCAATCCGATCGCAAGCTCTACCGGCGGGCCATGCAAGCCGCGCTGGCGGAGCAGGCCGATCTCACGGTCCTTGCCGGAGCCGTCGAAAATCTGATCACCGTCGTCATTCCGGGGCGGCCGCAGGCCGAACCCGGAACCCAGGGGCAAACGGCAGAGCTTGAGACCCCTGGGTTCCGGATCGCGCTGCGCGCGTCCGGAATGACGACGGTGGTGGGCGTTCGAACAGCGAACGGAGAAGAGTTCACAGCCTCCCGCATTGTGCTCACAACTGGCACCTTCCTGAAGGGCGTCATCCACATTGGCGCCAAGCGCATCCCAGCTGGCCGCCATGGCGAGGCGCCGGCAGTCGGGCTGTCGGACCGCTTGTACGGAGCGGGCTTTGCGATGAGCCGGCTGAAGACCGGGACGCCGGCGCGGCTGCAATCCAGCTCCATCGATTGGGCGTCGCTGGAGCGGCAAGAGGGCGACGCCGAGCCATCGCCATTCTCGTTCCTGACCGAGCGGATCACCACGCCTCAGGTCGCGTGCGGGATCACTTACACGAACGCTGAGACGCACAGGATCATCGAAGAGTCGCTCTCGAAGAGCGCTGTCTATTCCGGCGCGATCAGCAGCCGCGGTCCGCGCTATTGCCCGTCGATCGAGGACAAGATCGTACGCTTCGCCGAGAAGCAATCGCACCAGATTTTTCTCGAGCCCGAAGGCTTGGACGACGACACCGTCTATCCGAACGGCATCTCGACGTCGCTGCCGGAGGATGTGCAGGAGCGCTTCATCCGCACCATCGCCGGGCTCGAGAACGTCGTCATCAAGCGCCACGCCTATGCGATCGAATATGACTACGTCGATCCGCGCGAGCTGATGCCGACGCTGGAGACCAAGCGCATCGCCGGCCTCTATCTCGCCGGCCAGATCAACGGCACCACCGGCTACGAAGAAGCCGCCGCGCAAGGTCTGATCGCCGGCCTCAACGCGGCGCGCGCCGCGAGCGGGGCGGGGCCGTTCGAGATCACCCGCGCCGAGGGCTATATCGGCGTGCTGATCGACGACTTAGTCACCCGCGGCGTCACCGAGCCGTATCGCATGTTCACCTCGCGCGCCGAGTATCGGCTGCTGCTGCGCGCCGACAATGCAGACCAAAGGCTCACGCAAAAGGGCATTGCGCTGGGTTGCGTGGGATCGCTCAGAACCCGCGCATTTGAAGGCAAAATGCGCGATCTGGAGAATGCGCGCGAGCTGGCGAAATCGCTGACGCTGACGCCCCAGCAAGCCGAAGCGCGCGGACTGAAGGTCAATCAGGATGGCCAGCGCCGCAACGCGCTGCAGCTGCTGGCGTATCCGTCGATCAGCTTCGAACAGCTCGCCGCGATCTGGCCGGAGCTTGCGCAAGCGCGGGGCCAAGTGCGCGAGCAGCTGGAGATCGATGCGCTGTACTCAGGCTATCTTGAGCGCCAGGCGCTGGATGTCGAAGCCTTCAAGCGCGACGAGGATTTGCACCTCGATCCGAAGCTCGATTACGGCGCCGTTGGTGGGCTCTCAAACGAGATGCGCGAAAAGCTTGGCGCGGCGCGGCCCGTCACGCTCGGCCAAGCCTCGCGCATCGAAGGCGTCACCGCCGGCGCGCTGACTGCATTGCTCGCGCATGTGAAGCGCTCAGAGAAGGATCGCAAACGCGCATGAGTTTGAAACGCGACACGCTCTTCATCCTGCGCGCGCCGTTTGAAGATCCGGAGCTTGAAGGCACGTGGTTCTGCACATCGTGCGCGACGATGGAAGGCATGTTGCTCGCCAACCCGCAATGGGCGCGCGCGATTGACGTTGTGCGCATGCCGTATCCGAGGCCCCGCCGCGAGGTGATCGCGG
>JACQAC010000108.1 GCA_016195245.1 Pseudomonadota bacterium | reverse complement strand
TCGCCGCGCCGTTTATCGCGGCCCTCGCGGCAGGCGCTGGCGCACGCGCCGCGGCTGGATATTTTCACGGGCAAGCTGCGAGGCTCGGCTAATGCAGCGCCTCTTTGTGTTGGCGCTCGCGGCCGGTGTGATCGCCTTCGTGTGGGGTTTCTGGAATTTCGCCAACGCTGTTAGCCAGCCTGCGCAAGATCCGCCGCGCGCCGACGCCATCGTCGCGCTCACTGGCGGCTCGATGGAACGGCTTGAGACCGGCGTTCGATTGCTGAGACGGCACAAAGGCGAGCGCCTGCTGATCTCGGGCGTCAATCGCTTGGTGACAGATCAGGAACTGTTCAGCGCGCTGCATGTCGACCGCGCGACCGCGCAATGCTGCGTCGATCTCGGCCGCTCAGCTGAAGACACATTGGGCAACGCCTCGGAAACAGCCGCCTGGGCGCGCGAACATCATTATCGCCGCATCATCTTGGTGACCGACGACTATCATATGCCGCGCGCCGACGCTGAACTCTCGCTCGCCATGCCGGAGGCGCACATCTATCGCTACCCGGTGCAGACGCGCTGGACCAATAGGCGACTGTGGCGCAGCGAGAAGCAATGAAGCTCATCCGCTCCATCATCTTCGTCATTTGGCTATATGGCTCGATGGCGATCATCGGTCTTGCCATGCTGCCGTGGGTCGCCGCTGACGAGCGCAACGTGTGGGTGGCGCTGCGGTCATGGACGCGCGCCATACTGTGGGGTCTGCGCTGGATCATCGGGGCGCACGTGAAATTCGAAGGGCTTGAAAACCTTCCGCAAGGGGGCGCGCTAGTTGCATGCAAGCACGAAGCGATGCTCGACACGGTGGCGCCGTCGCTGTTCTTGAAGGAACCGGTGTTCATCTACAAACGCGAACTCGCGAAGACGCCAATCCTCGGGCTCTATCTCGGCCGCAATCAACTCGCCGTCGACCGCGGCGGCTACGCGACAGCGTTGAAGAGCATGGTGCGCGGCGCGCGCGAGGCGGTGAGCAAAGGCCGGCAGGTGCTGATCTTCCCCGAAGGCACACGTCAGCAAGTCAATGCCCCCCCCGACTACAAACCCGGCATCGCCGCCATGTATCGCGATCTCAACATCCCAGTGACGCCGATTGCGCTCAACACCGGCCTCATCTGGAAACCCAAAGGCATCATGCGTTCGCCGGGAACCGTGACGTTCAAGATTTTGCCGGCGATCCCCCCGGGTCTCTCGCGCGAAGATTTCATGCGGGAACTCGAAAGTAGAATTGAAACCGAGAGCCAAGCCTTGCTCCCGCCGGATCGGCGACGGACGGTGGGCACATGAAATTTGGACGCGTTGCTTGGCTGATCGTCCCGTGGGCGCTGTTCGTGGCGCTCGCGCTGGGATGGATTGGCTATTGGAACTACGTCGCTTCGCAGGTGGAGCGGCAGCTCACAGCGTGGCAGTTCGACCAAAATGCCAGCGGCGCTCATGTCTCGCACGGCATCATTGTACGGCATGGTTTTCCGGTTCTGCTGCGCCTGGAAATTCCAAACATCTCCTACACGCCGGCGCGTGCGGGATGGCGCCTGCAAACCGCTCGCGCGGACCTGAATGTGGATCTGTTGAATCCCCAGCACATCATCCTGAAAGCACAGGCGCCGATCGCGGTCTCGCGCGCGGACGGCGCGGTCACCAATGTGACTGCGCAATCGCTGGTGGCCAGCGTGCGCATGCAGGAGGGCGCGCTTGCCGTCGCTGGCGTAGAAGCCGACGGCCTTGTGCTCGATGATCCCGCACAGCCAGGAACACTTGCCATTGCAAGATTTGTCGCCAACGCGCGTCCTGATCCGCGCAGGGCTGGCGACTATCAACTCGCAGTAAAAGCCGACAACCTCACCCTGCCACGTCCCGTTCGGAGTCTGGAAACATTCGGCCTGAGCGCTCCACTGCTGCGCGGCGCGATCGTCGTCGAGCATGGCGGCGCGCTGCTTCAGGGCTCGCAAGGCGATCCGCTCGGGCCGTGGCGCGAAGTCGGCGGCAAACTCCGCTTCGAAGCCTTGGATTTGCAGTGGGGGCCGCTGCGGACCAGCGCCACCGGCGAGGGCGAGCTTGATCCAATGCGCCGACTCGAAGGGCGCCTCGTGATCCCGGTCGCGCAACCGGCGCCGGTGCTGAACGCCATCGCCAACGGCCCAACGGTCAGCAGCGATGCGCGTTCGGCGTTGCAATTGTTAGCTGCCGGTTATCTCGTCAGCGGTCATCAAATCACACTCGACGTCGGAGCGCACGACGGCATTCTAACGATCGAGAACATCCCGGTGCGGCCGCTCCCGTCGGTTTACTGAGACGTATCGCGGCCAAAGTTCGGTGCGGCGGTATCTTGGCCCGCTTCAATGACCTCCCGCCGCATGCGCCGGGCCCGCTCAAACAGCGCGTAAAGAGCGTCGCCCTCACTCCAACGAATGGCGCGCTGAAGCGCGGCAAGGTCTTCGGAGAAGCGCCCGAGCACTTCGAGCACCGCATCCTTATTGTTCAAGAACACATCGCGCCACATCGTGGGATCGGATGCAGCGATCCGCGTGAAGTCGCGAAACCCCGAGGCAGAATACTTCACCACTTCACTCTCGGTGACGCTCTCCAAGTCCTCCGCCATCGCCACGATGTTAAAGGCGATCAAGTGCGGCAGGTGACTGGTGACGGCAAGCACGACATCGTGATGCGCGGCATCCATGCGCTCAACATTGGCTCCCAGCGCGCGCCAGAACTCTTCGAGCCTGGTCACCGCCGCAGCATATTCAGGCCGTGCATCCGCAATGGGCGTCAGGATATGCCAACGATTATGAAAAAGTGTCGCGAAGCCGGCGTCCGGGCCTGAGCGCTCCGTGCCCGCGATGGGGTGTCCAGGAATGAGGTATGCATGCGCCGGCAACAGCGGCTCAAGCGCTTCGACCACCGCCTGCTTCACGGAGCCCACATCGGAAACGATCGCGCCTCGCTTCAGCGCGGGCGCAGCAGTCCGCAGCGCCGCGGCCATGGCGCCGACAGGTACTGCAAGCACAACGAGATCCGCGTCACGCACCGCGTCCGCGACAGCGTCGGAAACCTCACCCAAGTTCAGCTCTCGCGCGCGCCGTCGCACGCTTGCGTCCGTATCGTAGAGCATCACCGCAGCCGCCGCGCCGCTCTCAAGCGCCGCGCGCGCGATCGAGCCGCCAACCAAGCCGGCGCCCAAAATTGCGATGCGGTCGAAAACAGCAGCCATCAGACGCGCGCGTAAGAACCGAGCACACGAACGCTATCAAGGCCAGAGCGTGTCATCGCGGCAGCGCGGGGATCGTTCAGTGCGACGAAGCCCTCGATTCGCACCAACACGCGCGGCTCAGCGCGTGCAAACTCCTTGCCGGCGAGACCCACGTCGTTCAATGCGCGCTGCAAACGGTGATGCGGATCGAACGCCATCAGAATGGAAACATCGCCACCTGCTTCCTCGGTGTCGGCCGCGGCAAACACAGCCGCCTCTGGTTGGTCGCTCGCAACACCCATGACTGGCAGCCCGGCGATGATGTGCAGTTTTTGAAAGCGCTGTTCGGAGAGCGCCGGCCACCAAGCGCCAACACCCGGCGCCGCAGGCCATGTCGTCACCGCAACGACTGTGTCCGGGCTCTCGGCCACGCGCTGAAGCGCGGCCTGTGGCTCACCCAAGTCCTTGATCCGCGCGCGGGCCCCGAAGTGTCGCCGCGCAATATCGAACAACCGCGCTGGGTCGTTACGCCCGCCGCCGATAACCACATCAATCACGCGCTGACGCCACAGCGCCGCGGCGATCAGCGCGCGCCAGAGCTCGACCACAACCTCGCGCTCCAGCGGCGCTGGCGCGGCGGCAATCAGGCGACGCAGTAGGATAATTTCGCGACCGGAGCGAATGGGCAGCCCACTTTGCGCGGTCTTCATCTGCGCTAGCTTGTCGGCGAGCTTCAGCCGTTCCGCCACCAACGACAGCATCGCGTCATCAAGACCGTCAATCTCGCGGCGAATAGCCTCGATCGCGTCGCGTTCCGGTTGGCTCCCGTCATTCATGGATACAACATTACGGACTTTTCGCCGTCGCGCCAACGGGCTCGAGTCGTTCACACCCCTGCGCTGCACGGGGGATGCGTCAGCCGCGACGCACGCTACCATTGTCGCCATGATTCACGGGGCAGCGGCAAAAATTCAGGCGGCAGGCGGCGTGCGGACCCTCACGTTCGACGCGAGTGCGCCGTTACGTCTCTCCAGTGGCGAGATACTTTCGCCGCTCACGATTGCGTTTGAGAGCTATGGCGCACTCAACGCCGAGCGTTCGAACGCCGTGCTTGTCTGCCACGGGCTGACAGGCGATCAGTTCGTGGCGGGGCCAAACCCCATCACCGGCCGTCCCGCCTGGTGGCCACGCATCGTTGGCCCGGGCCGGCCAATCGACACCAACCGCCTCTATGTCGTGTGCGCCAACGTGCTTGGCGGCTCAATGGGTACAACCGGTCCAGCATCCTTGGCGTCTGACGGTTCGCCGTATGGTCTGCGCTTCGCCTCCATTAACCTCGCCGACATGGTGCGCGCGCAAGCGATGCTGATCGAGGCGCTCGACATCGAGAGTTTGTTCTTGGTGGTGGGGCCGGGCTTTGGCGGCATGCAAGCACTGCAATGGGCGAGCGCTTATCCGAAGCGCGTTTTCGCGTGCGCGACCGTCGCCTCGGGCGCGCGGCAAACCGCAGTCGCGATGGCGCTCTCGGAACTAAGCCGGCAAGCGATCATGGCGGATCCGGATTGGCGTGGCGGCAGTTATCACACGCTCGGTACGCGGCCCCTGAAGGGGCTAAGCGTAGCACGCGCCGCCTCGCAGATTGGAAACCTCGCGGAGCTCGCCTTGCGCGACGCCTTCAGCGCTGCCGCCGCCACGGAGCGATTTGCTCTTGCCGCACAACTTGACGAGGCTCGCCCAAATAGCGCCTTCGTCGATCGGTTCGACGCGAACTCCTACCTCTACCTCACGCGCGCTGCCGACGCCTTCGATCTTGGCGCGGATTTCGGCGGCAATCTCTCCAACGCCTTCAGCCATGCCGCAACGCGCCACTGCCTGTTCTCGTTCTCAACTGACTGGCGTTATCCGCCCGAAGAAGGCCGGCGCCTTGCACGCGCTCTGCTGGCGGCTGGCGCCGACGCCGCCTTCATTGAGATTGAAAGCGACAAGGGCCATGACGCACATCTCGAAGAGGACGCGCAGTTTGAAGCGGCGCTCACTGGCTTCATCGACGCCGCCGCTGCTGCGCGCGGCCTCTCTCTGCAAGTGGGAGTAGCCTGATGGCCCATCTCGAACTTGTGCATGTTGCGCCGGACGAACCGGCGCGTCCTCGCTCGGATCACGAAGTGATTGCCCGCTTCATCGAACGGGGATCGACAGTGTTGGACGTCGGTTGCGGCGACGGCGCCTTGATGCGCCTACTGGCGCGGCAATGCGAAGCGCGCGCGCGCGGCATTGAACGGGACAAAACGCGCGTGCGCACCTGCGTGGGCCGCGGTTTGGCTGTGGTGCAAGGCGAAGCGGAGCGCGATCTCGCGGCGTTTCCGTCTGGATCGTTCGGTTGCGTTGTGCTCTCGCGCACGTTTCAGGCTCTCGAACATCCGCGCGAAGTGCTGCGCCAAGCTGGCCGCATAGGCGACCACGTTATCGTCTCGATCGCCAATTTCGCGCACTGGCGCGGTCGCATGGCGTTCTTGCAGCACGGCCGCATCCCCGCGCCCCAAATGCAAACACCCGGCTGGGCCGACAGCGATATCCTGCGCCCCTGCTCGATCCGCGACTTCGCGGAGCTGGCGCGCGACATGCGCTTCACCATCGAAAGCGCCGTGCCGCTGAGCGGCGGCCGCCCCGGCGCGCCGTTTGCACAAAAACTCTGGCGCCCAAACTGGTTTGCGGAAGAGGCTGTGTTTCTGCTCGCGCCATGAAGCGGCTGATCATTTGTTGCGACGGCACTTGGGAGCGCATCTATCGCGGCGCGCTCACCAATGTCGCGCTGACGGCGCGCTCGATTGCGCCGCGCGATACCCAAGGCCAGCCACAGATTGTCTATTACTCAGCCGGCGTTGGCGCATCGTTGGGTGGTTTGAGCATGTGGGACGGCATGACCGGCGCCGATCTCGATCAGCATCTGCTCGACGCCTACCTCTTCCTCAACTTCAACTACGAGCCCGGCGACCACATCTATCTGTTTGGCTTCTCGCGCGGCGCCTACACCGTGCGCAGCCTCGCCGGACTCCTGCGCAAATGCGGCATCTTGCGGCGCGAGCAAGTCAATCAGGCTGGCGCGGCGTTGCAGCTCTATCGCAACCGCCGAATCGAATCCGATAGCACGGAGGCCGCGCACTTTCGCTATGCACATGCCATCGCCTGGCCGCGCATCGACAAGAGCCCAGTGCAATTTGGCGCGCCGACCGCGGAACTGCGCATCCGCTATCTGGGCGTTTGGGACACCGTAGGATCGCTCGGCATTCCGCGCGTGCTGCCGTTCGCCATGGGCCTCAACAAGCAGTACCAATTCCACGACACCACGCTGTCACGCGCCGTCGAGTTCGCGCGTCATGCGGTAGCGATTGACGAAAAGCGCGCCGCCTTCGCGCCGACGCTCTGGACCAACCTGCACAAGTTGAACGCCCCGGGCGCCCCAACGCGCGCGATGCAGCAATGGTTTCCCGGCGATCACGGCGGCGTCGGCGGCGGCGGCAACGCGCAGGGCTTGTCGAATTGCGCGCTGCTATGGGTGCTCGAAGGCGCCGAGCACGCGGGGCTGACCCTGTTGCGCGAGCCAGGCGGCGTAATCTCGGGATGTCTCGCCGACATCGATCCGATCGAAAGCCAGCTCGAAGCCATCCCCGGCTTTTCGGTAACAGCGCTCATGGGCTCGCGTTGGCGCAAAGGTTTGCACTGCTTCGACGACATCCACGAGACTGCGCGCTTGCGCTGGACGGCCAACGCGAAGTATCGGCCGGCCATCCTTCACAAATTCGCGGGCGAAATCGAAAACGCTGTCCGTGGCGAGCGTGCGGCCTAGGCCGCACGCTCCTGACGCCTAGCCGTGCTGGCGTGACGCCACCCATTCATTCACCAAGCTTTCCGTGACCGAGAGCGGCGTCGAACCGTTCACCAGAACGGCGTCGTGGAAGCCCTTGATGTCAAAGCGCTGGCCGAGCGTGGAACGCGCCGAGTCACGCATGCGATTGATGGCTTGTCGGCCAACCATGTAGCCACAGGCTTGGCCCGGCCATACGCAGTAGCGTTCGATTTCTGTCACCACCGCCGACCGCTTGTCTCCGGTGACGCCTTGCATCTGCGTGATGGCTTGTTCACGCGTCCAGCGCTTTGCGTGGATGCCAGAGTCCACGACAAGACGCGAAGCGCGCATCGCGGCGTCCTTGAGGTAGCCAATCCTGCCCCAAGGGTCATTGGCATAGAGTCCGATTTCGTCGGAGAGCTGCTCGGCGTAGAGCGCCCAACCCTCGGCGTAAGCATTGAACCCCAACAGCGCGCTGCGAATGAACGGCAAAGCGCGCTGTTCTTGCGCGATGGAAATTTGCCAATGGTGGCCGGGGACGCCTTCATGGTGCGTGAGCGTTGGCAGCGTGAATTTCGGCAATTCCGACGTGTCGCGCAAATTGATGTAATAGGCGCCCGGCCGCGATCCATCGAGTGCGGCGTTCTGATAGTAGCCGCCCGGCGCACCGTCTTGCGTGTAAGCAGGCACGCGCTTGATTTGCAGCGCCGCATGCGCCTGCGCACCAAAATATTGCGGCATCACCGCCATGACCTGGGCGACGAGTTGATTGCAGTACGCGAGAATCTGATCGCGACCCGCATCGGTGTTCGGAAACATCTGGTCGGGACGACTAAACAGCTGCTGGATCCGCTCCGACACCGTGCCGCGGCTCATGCCTTGCGCCTTGAAGATCGTGTCCATCTCGGCGGTCAACGACTGGCAAAGCTCAAGGCCCATCCGATGGATTTCATCGGGAGACATGGACGTCGTCGTCTGTTCCGCGAGTGCTGCCGCATACATTTCCTCGCCATGCGGCAGCTTCCAGATGCCGGCGTCGTGAGTGGCGCGCGGCTTGAGCGCGTTGAGCGCATCGATCTGACGCTGATAGGCAGGATATATCTCATCATGCACGATGGTCTGCGCATGCTGCGCCAACGTGTTCTTGTCAGCGGCGGAAATGGAGTCGACGCTACCGAGCTTTTGTACAAACGACGCCACCAATACGTTCTGCGCCGCTGGGCCGGCGATGAACCCGCGCAATTGCGGAATCGCCCCCTTGTTGCCGTGCTCACCCTGCTCGGGTGGGCGCTCGATCGAAAAATTGGGTGGAATGACGCCAGCCGCCGCGTCAGCGTTAAGAACCGCGATTTCCTGATCGAGCACGTGAGCGTAGCCCGAAAGCCGCGCCAGATAGGCGTCGGCGTCATCGCGACTGGCCACCGTATGCTGGCTCGCGAGAAAGTCGGGAAGGTTTGCATAGGAGCCGGTGAGCTGACTCAGAACATAGGGCGCCGTGGCGCCGCCGCCGTAGTCAAAGGCGGATGCGGCATTGCCCTGCTGCAGCGCAGTGATCACAACGTCGTAGCTGACCTTGCCTGCGTTCGAGAGCGAGTCGCGGCCGAGGTGCTGAAGATCGGCAACCGCCTGTTGCGACAGCTGCAAGCGGCGATGCGATCCCTCCTTCGAAGCGTCCGACAATCGATCCTTGAAGCGACCGCCGGCTTTCTGTTCGGTCACGGCGAGACTCGTCGCAGACTCCGGCGCTTCATGCAGGAATTGCGTTGAGATGCGGTCCAGCAGGGCGTTGAGCTGCGCATCGCCACCCGCCGCGCCTCCGGTTTGGTTGCAGCCTGAAGCCAGAATGGCCAAGCCCGCTGCCGTTGCAGTGAGCACCGCGCGCCGCGTCGTATCCATGAGCAATATTTCCTCAATTTGTCCGAGCCGGGAACCTAGCCCAACAGCCGGTGTTGACATCGTAGCTGCGACGAACGGGCGGCGCTATCCGATCAGTGGCCGGAGGGTTCCGGCGGCGCCGGTTGTTCCACCTTTTTTGGGGCCTTCGCCAACAGAACCCGCCCTTCCGAACGTGCGGTCGTCGCGTACAGCCGCTTCACGGCTTCCATGAGAACAAGACCGCCCTGCGCCGGCCACATCACCTCGCCTACACGCTCGAATGCTTCCGCCGTGCGGATAAACGGAGTCCAAGCTATCGGCAGCGCGTAAAGCGCGCGCGCGGAAGCGACAGGCTGGAACATTGCATCAACCAGCAAGTCCGCCAATTGCGCGCGCGAGTACGGGCGCCCCCGTCCAAAGGGTGTTGCATCGGCCTGCGCCCACCAACTCCAACGATTAGCTGCAATCACCACGAGACGCCCCTCCGGCGCCATCACGCGCCAGACTTCGCGCAACATCAAGTGCGCCGCGTCGGACTCTTCCAGACCATGAACCAGCAATACGCGATTGAACACCGCATCCATGAACGGCAAGCGCGTTTCTTCGCCCAGCGTCGTCAGCGCCGCTCCTTCGGCGGGCCAGCGCTCGGCGCCTTGTTCCGCCGGCATCATCGTCACCACGCGCCGCGCACCGGTGCGGTAGGTCTCGAGGTAGGGCACGGGATAACCGAGACCCAGCACGTCCAACCCATCCGCCTTGGGCCAAATTGCACTCAGCCTCCGCGCGCCCGCGCGCAAGGCCACCGCCCCCAAAGGCGATGCGTAGAAGCGCTGCAGAGCAAGAACATCGACGCGCATGGTTCAAGAGCGCTAAGCTAGGAAATGCTTCAAATCTATCAATTCCCCTGCCTGACCGACAATTACGGCTTTCTGATCCATGATACCGAGAGCGGCGCAACCGCCACGATCGACACGCCCGACGCCGACGAAATCTTGCGCCAGGCAGGCGCCAAAGGCTGGCGCATCACAGACGTCTGGAACACGCATTGGCACCCCGATCACGCCGGCGGCAACGCGGCCATCAAGGAAAAAACCGGCGCCAAAGTGACGGGTCCTGACGAGGTCAGGCGCATTGGCGCTTCACCGGACCATGTGGTCGATGAAGGCGATGTCGTGAAACTGGGAAATCTTGAAGCGCGCGTTCTGAACGTCGGCGGCCACACACTCGGCCACATCGCCTATGTATTCGATGACGCCAAAGTCGCTTTTGTCGGTGATGCGCTGTTTTCGCTGGGATGTGGGCGCCTGTTCGAAGGCACGCCGCAGCAAATGTGGACGAGCCTGCAAAAGATCGCATCGCTGCCTGACGACGTCACGCTTTATTGCGCGCACGAATATACGCAGTCGAATGCGCGCTTCGCGGTGAGCATTGATCAGAACAATGCGGCGCTCAGGGAACGCGCCGCGGAAATTGAGCGCTTGCGCTCGGCGAACAAAGCGACGGTGCCGATGAGCCTGGGGCAAGAGAAGGCGACCAATCCCTTCCTGCGCGCGCCGCTTCTGAAGGGAGCGATCGCCATGCCGAACGCGCAAGATTGGGAAGCGTTCGCGGAAATCCGCAGCCGCAAGGACAACTTCAAAGGCTAATGAAAAGCCGCCTCTTGGCGGCTCTATTGTTCTGGCCCTTGCACGGCGCCCGTCGCGACATTGCGGATCGCCGTCGAGGACGGCCGCCCAGCATAGCCCAGTTGCGGCGCGACCTGCACGATGAGGAGATCGCCCTGCAGGGCGACACGCGCTGTCGGGCCGATGACGATCAGCACGCGATGCACGTTCGTCGTTTGCGCGGCGGCCAGACCTTCGCGCACACGTTCTGCCGCATCCAGAATGACGCCGGCGACTTGCGGCGGCACCTCCTGACGAGTCTGGAGCGTAAACGTCACGGTTTGCCCGGCCTGTCGACGCGCCTGCTCCTGCAGGTAGCGCATGCGCGCCATCATCTGCTCGAATGCGACCGCAGCCGGCGTCAGCGGCGCAGCGCTGCCGTCTTCCGAGACAGGCGCGCCGGTGCGCATGGTGCGTGTGTAAACGATAATGCCGCCGTGTGGCGTGACGCGGAGCTGAATGTTGCCGTCTTCAGTCGTGTAAATTTCGCCGCCACCGGCCGCCATGACCGGGCGCAGCACATGCACTTCCGGATCGCCTTCAAAACGAACCAGCGCGGCGCGGCCACCGCTGCGATCGAATACGAAGCGAACTTGGCCGTCAGGCGTCGAGTAACGGGTTGCCCCCGGAGATTCAGTGTACAGACCCTGCATCGGCGCGGCGTTCTGCGCAGGTGGCGCGGGCGGGCTTTCCCCACGCTGCCAAGCCAGCGCCACTCCCGGCGCACTCGCCATAGCCAAAGCCGCGGCAAACGCCGCGGCCCCACGCGCTGGGAGGGATTGACTCATCTCGGAAAACGAAAAGCACCGCGACCTGGGCGGTTTTTTGGCGCTGTTGCATACACCCGGCGCCAGTGTTGCGCCAAAGTCGCAGTTAAATCTGGGCGGTCTCGAGGCCATCATTCTTGGGCGCGCGGTCGCGGTCGACCTTTGCCGCGCCAAGCAATTGAATTGCTTCCGGCTTCACCCGCGCCGCAATCTGCTCGGCCTGCCGGGGATGATGATGCGCGTTGCGGAATGTCTGGTGGAGATACGCGACTGCCGGCTCAGCATGAACCATTGCCGTCGTGAGCGGAGGCAACGGGTGGGCGCGCAAGGCATTCGCCGGAATTGGCGGCGGCAAATGCAGGATCACCGATGGCGGCGGAGGCGCGGCGATCGACAAATCCCCCGCAATGCCCGCGGCAAAGGACAAGATGCTGAGAGCTAGGGCGGCGAAGAGCACACGCATGAGCCCTCCAGCATTAACCGAGTCGGCCCGGACCGTCACGCACCGACGTGATGGCCTGGGCTGCTCGGTAGACGCCCTAGTGGAGCGCCTCCCGGTCGAGATTTAGTTGTCCCACTGGGATGCGCTCGGCGTTGCGGCGAACGTGTCGGAGCCCGTTGAAGAATATCTGCGCATCCCCGGCGACAACCACGTCAGCGCGTGCAGGATCGTAGTATTGCGCCGCGGCCGCTTGCGCCTGTTGCGGGGTCACCCCGCTAACGTTGGCCACGTAGTTCTGCAGCTCCTCCGGAGGCAGCCCATAGAGCGCCAGCGTCGAAATCTGGCCGGCAAGACCAGATGTCGTCTCCACAGTGCGTCCAAACGAACCGATCAGCGCGGCCTTGCGGGCGTTGATCTCATCCTCACCGATCGGCGAATGGCCGAGGCGCGCAATCTCCGCCGCCATCAGCTGATACACTTGCACCGCCGCATTGTTGCGCGTCTGAGCCGAGGTGATGATTGGCCCTGGCGCCAAGCGCGCCGACAACGACGAATTTGCGCCATATGACAAGCCGCGGCGGATACGAATTTCTTCATTCAACCGCGCCGAGTAGCCGCCGCCCAACACAGCATTGGCTACTATGGTCGGATAGTAGTTCGGATCGCGGCGGGTGATGCCACGCAGTCCCATCGCCACGGCAGCCTGCCCCGTATGCGGCAAGTCGATCACCACCGTGCGCGCGGAAGGCGCGTAAGCGGTCGCATCAGGCTCGGCCGGGACGGGCGTCGAGGGACGCCGCCAATCGCCGAAATAACGCTGCGCCAAGGCAAAGCCCTGCTCGGGCGTCACATCGCCGGAGATCACCAGAACGCCGGTGTCAGGGCGATAATACGTCGTGTGGAACGCCGTCACGTCCGCACGCGTGATCGCGTGCGCGCTGACAGGCGAGGTCACCGCGCCGTAAGGCGCATCGCCGTAAATGGCGCGCGGCATGGCGAGCCCTACGAGATTGCCCGGATCGCTCAGCGCGACTTGCAAGCCATCCAGCGTCTGCTGACGTTCGCGTTCGAGTTCTTCATCTGCGAAAGTCGGATTGCGTAGCACATCCGCAAACAACGTGAACGCATCGTCGACGCGATCCGAGCGGGTTTGCAGAAACACATCCGACGAATCCGCGCCGCTCGACGTGTTGAGGCTGGCGCCGAGCGATTCAATCTGCTCGGCGATCTGGCTCGCACTGCGGGTCGAGGTGCCCTTGTTCAAGAGGTCCGCCGTCATTTGCGAGACACCGGCGCGTCCATGCGGATCGGCGGCATCGCCGTAGGCGATGCGGAAATCCGCGCTGATCAACGGCAACGCACGATTCGACGCCACGATCACACGCAGGCCATTATCCAGCGTGCGTGTCGCGGTGGCCGGAATGCGCGCGCTAACCGGCGCCGTGGGAGGCGGCGGCAGTTGCCGCTGTCCGACGGGCGCCAGCGTGTAAACTGGCACATCGGCGCTGGCGATCGTTAGCGGCTGCGCCGCGATTGCCGTCGAGACTGCGAGGTCTTGGGTTGGCGCGCCGGCTGGGCGTTGTGTGTCGGGCATATAGCGGATGATGACGCGATGGCTGTCATCGAACACCGAGCGCGCGACGCGCTGCACATCAGCCGTCGTCGTCGCTTGGATCGCAGCTAGCAGGCGATCGGCGTAAGCAGCATCGCCGTAGCGGATGATCGCATCGGCGAGCTCATTCGAACGACCGAACGCGGTTTCTCGGCCTTGGATGGTTTGCGTAACGATCTCGTTCTTGGCCTTATCCAGCTCAGCCGCCGTCACGCCACTGTCGCGCACGCGCGCAATCTCGGCTTCCAGACTCGCCAGCACCTGGTCGACGGTCTTACCTTCGGAGTTGATCGCGCCCATCGAGTAGGCGCCGGCGTCCTGCGTGGACTCCAAATTGGTGAGCACTTGCGTGGCGACTTGCTGCTCGTACACCAGCGCGTGATGCAAACGCGATGAATCGCCATTGCCCATGATCGCATCGAGCACGATCAACGCCGGCAAGTCGGGGCTCGTCGCTGGCGGCTGCGGATAAGAGACAACGACCGCTGGCAGCGGCACATTCGGCGCATAGGTGGTGATGTCGCGCGCCGGATGCGGCGGTTCGACCGCAGTGATCCGCGGAATCGGGCGGTCAGGTCGCGCGATTGGCGTGAAATATTGATCGACCCACTGATTGAACTGCGCTTCGTCGAAATTGCCAGCTACAACCAGAACCGCATTGTCAGGGCGATAGTAGGTGGCATGGAAGCGGCGCACATCGTCGACATTCGCGGCGTCAAGATCTTCGATCGAGCCGATGCCTGGGCGACCGTACGGGTGCGTCTGGAAGTTGGCCATCGCGAGGTCGAGATAGAAAAGCCGGCCATAGGGTGACGCGAGCACGCGCTGGCGGAGCTCTTCCTGCACGACGTGGCGCTCTGAATCGAACGTCGGTGCGTCGATCACCAGCGAACCCATGCGTTCGGCCTCCATCCACAGCACGCGCTGCAAATGGTTGGCCGGCACCACTTCGTAATAGTTTGTGAAGTCGTCATACGTCGATGCGTTGTTGAACCCGCCCACATCTTCCGTCAGCCGATCGATGTTCTCGGCCGGCATGTTGTGGGTCGCCTTGAACATGATGTGTTCGAACAAGTGCGCAAAGCCCGAGCGGCCAGGCGGATCGTATTTCGAGCCGACGTCGTACCAGAGCTGCACCGCAACGTTCGCCGTGTTTGGATCCGGCATCGCATAAACACGCAAGCCGTTTGGCAGCGTCCGCATGTGGTATGTCAGCGGCGCGACCTGCAGCGTGTGCATTTCCGGGGCTGCCGGCGCGGGCGTAGTTTGCGGCGTCGAGAAGGACGCGCAGGCGGCCAGCGCGAATGCGGCGGCGAAGAAGGTCAGGACGCGTTTCATGCAGGAACCCCACTGGATCGGAGGCCCTTCTAGCAGCGGCGCGAAAAAGCTCACCAGGAAATTACGACGGGATATCGCGCGAAGCTGACGAAAGGCCGTTTACGGTTGAAGGTCAGCTCCCTAACCAGCCTTCGCCAGGGCCGGATCGTACGATAGGATTGGGGACAACCAGCGTTCCGCCGTCGCCGTGTCCCATTGCTTGCGCCGCGCATAATCCTCAACTTGATCGCGATCGATGCGGCCGACGCCGAAATATTCCGCCTCGGGATGCGCGAAATAGAGCCCTGAGACAGAAGACGGCGGCGTCATCGCCAAGCTCTCTGTCAATTCCATACCCGTGCGTTCGCGCGCCTCAAGCAAATCGAACAATGTCGTCTTCTCGGTGTGGTCAGGTTGTGCAGGATATCCCGGCGCCGGACGAATGCCGCTGTACTTCTCTTCGATCAGCTCCGCGTAGCTCAATTGCTCGCTCGGCGTGTAGCCCCAAAGCTCGCGACGGACCTTCGCATGCATTGCCTCGGCAAAGGCTTCCGCCAAGCGATCACACAAGGCCTGCGCCATGATGGCGGAATAGTCATCGTTGGCGCGCTTGAAGCGAATAGCGATGTCCTCTTCACCGAGGCCGGCGGTCACAGCGAAGCCGCCAACGTAGTCAGCGACGCCCTTTGGTCCGACAAAATCTGCAAGCGCGAGATTGGATTTGCCGTCGCCCTTATCCATCTGCTGGCGCAAGGTGTGCAGCCGCGCGCGCTCCGTGGTGCACGTTTCGTCCCTCCAGAGCACAATATCATCGCCTTGCGCATTCGCAGGCCAAAAGCCTACCACGCCCGAAGCCTTCACCCACTTCTCGGCAACCAATTGCACGAGCATGGCCTGGGCATCATGATAAAGGTTTCGCGCCGCTTCCCCGACAATGTCGTCTTCGAGAATGCTTGGGTAACGACCGACGAGATCCCACGACGCAAAGAATGGCGTCCAATCAATGTACGGAACCAGCAAATCGAGCGGATAATCGTCGAATGAGCGCAAACCCAGAAAGCTCGGTTTCACCGGCTTGAAGGCCAACTTGAGCGCGCGCTCCCGCGCCTTGGCGATAGGCAGACGCGGACGCTTGTCTTGACCCGCCAGATATTGTTCCCGCGCTGAAAGCTGATCCGCCTTGGTTTCATTCACCAGCGCATCGCGCTCCTTGCCCAGCAGCTTCTGCACCACAGGCACCGCGCGCGAAGCGTCGTTCACATAGATGGTTGGACCCGAATAGAGGGGCGCGATCTTCACCGCAGTGTGCGTGCGCGACGTTGTGGCGCCGCCGATCAGCAACGGCAGCTTCATGCCGCGCCGTTGCATCTCGCCCGCCACGAACACCATTTCATCGAGCGACGGCGTGATCAAGCCGGACAAACCAATCGCGTCGGCGCCGATCTCGACGGCGCGATCCAGAATCTTGTCGCACGGCGCCATGACGCCAAGATCGTCGATCTCGTAGCCGTTACACTGCAGCACCACGCCAACAATATTCTTGCCGATGTCGTGGACATCGCCCTTCACCGTCGCCATCACGATCTTGCCGTTGGACTTGCCGGCAGCGCCGAACAAGTCGCCGACGACGGACATGCCATCCATCAACGGCCCTTCGATCACATGCAGAGGCCGCTCGGCGCGCAAACGCGCCTCCTCGGTATCCTTGACGATGAATTCGTTGATGCCGTGGACGAGCGCGTGGCTGAGGCGATCATTGACGTGCTTTTGCCGCCAGGAGAGATCGCGCGCCTCGTCCTTCTTCTTGCCGCCGCCTTTGACGCGCTCGGCGATTTCCAACAATCGCTCAGTCGCGTCGGCGCGGCGATTGAGCAGCACATCTTCGACGCGCTCGCGCAATTCCGGCTCAACGTCATCGTACAGCGTCAACGAACCGGCATTGACGATGCCCATGTCCATACCGGCGCGGATGGCGTGATACAGAAATACCGCGTGCATCGCTTCCCGCACCGGCTCGTTGCCGCGGAACGAGAACGAGACGTTGGAGACGCCGCCGGAGACATGTACGTGCGGCAAACTTTCGCGAATCCGACGCGTCGCCTCAAAGAATGCAAGCGCATAATCCGCGTGCTCCTCGATACCGGTGGCGACAGCGAAAATGTTTGGATCGAAGATGATATCTTCGGGTGGAAAACCAATTTTTTCCGTTAGCAGATGATAGGCGCGATCGCAGACTTCATATTTCCGCTGCGCTGTATCGGCCTGGCCCTTCTCGTCGAACGCCATCACCACCGTTGCGGCGCCGTAGCGGCGAACCCTGCGCGCTTCCGCGAGAAACTTCTCTTCGCCTTCCTTCAAGCTGATCGAATTGACGATCGACTTGCCCTGGGCGCACTTGAGGCCGGCTTCGATCACTTCCCACTTGGAGCTGTCGATCATCAGCGGAATTTTTGCGATATCCGGCTCGGAGGCGATCAGGTTCAAGAACCGCCGCATGGCGGCGGGACCGTCGATCAGCGCCGCATCCATGTTGACGTCGAGCACATTGGCGCCGCTCTCGACCTGCTGGCGCGCCACCGCGAGCGCTCCGGCATAGTCGTCCGCCTCGATTAGCTTGCGAAACTTCGCCGAGCCGGTGACGTTGGTGCGCTCACCGACAATGACGAAGTTGGCGAAGGGATTTGCGGTGTTGGTCACACGCGCACGCCGACGTCACCAGAGTCATTCCGGCCGGAGGCGCGAAGCGCCGAAGAGCCGGAACCCAGGGCAACTGCCTGTGTTCTGCGGTGCCTGGGTTCCGGATCGCGCTCCGCGCGTCCGGAATGACTTTGTGTTTTGGGATCAAGCCGCCGCATTGAACGGTTCCAAGCCTGCGAGGCGCAGATGCGTATCTCGTTCGGGGATCGCCCGCGGCTTCACGCCCTCCACCGCGTGCTTCATGTGCTCCATGTGCTCAGGCGTCGTGCCACAGCAGCCGCCGACGATATTCACCAGCCCCGCCTTCGCCCACTCCGCGTAATGCGTTTCCATCGAGCACGCGGTCTCATCGTAGCCGCCCATCGCGTTTGGCAGTCCGGCGTTCGGATAAGCGCTCACTGGGCATTCCGCGACACGCGACAAATCCGCGAGAAACGCGCGCATATCCGTGGGCCCTAGCGCACAATTCAGCCCTACCGCCCAAGGTTTCGCGTGGCGCACCGAATTGTAGAACGCCTCCACCGTTTGCCCCGACAGCGTACGTCCGGAACGATCAGTGATCGTTCCACTAATCCAAAGCGGCAACTCCACGCCGAACTTGTCGAATGCTTCCCACGCCCCCCACAACGCCGCTTTGGCATTCAACGTGTCGGTGATCGTCTCGATCAACAACACATCGGCGCCGCCTTCGATCAGTCCGCGAATTTGCTCATTGTAACCTTTAGCCATCGCATCGAAGTCAATATCGCGCCGCCCCGGATCGCCGACATCGGGCGACATCGACAACAATTTCGTGGTCGGCCCCACCGAACCCGCCACTAAGCGCGGCTTGCCGTCTCGCGCTTCGAACTTGTCGCACGCCTCACGCGCCAAGCGGGCGCCGTCGACATTGATCTCGTAGACCACTTCTTCCAGCGCGTACTCGGCTTGGCTGACAGGCGTTGCAGTGAAAGTGTTCGTAGAAATGATTTCCGCGCCTGCGGCGAGATAACCTTCATGCACTTTCGTCACGATGTCTGGTCGCGTCAGCACCAAAACGTCGCTATCGCCCTTAAGCGACATCGGGTGCTCGACGAAGCGTTCGCCGTGAAAATCGTTCGACGTCAACCCAAAGCCTTGCAGGTATGCGCCCATCGATCCGTCCAGGATCAGAATGCGCTTCTGCATGTCGCGCGTAATCGCGGCGATGCGTTCCTCGCGGGTCATGCCGCCTCCTTCGCCACGCGCACGCCAACGATGCGGCAGATCGCCAACGTCAAGTCGGCGCGATTGAGCGTGTAAAAGTGAAAATCCTCAACGCCTTCGGCCGAAAGCCGCGCGCAGAGCTCGGCGGTGGTCGCCGCTGCAACCAGGCGCCGCGTTTCAGGATCGTTGTCGAGACCGTCAAACAGAGTCGCGAGCCAATGTGGCACCGTCGCTTGGCATCCCTGCGCCATCTTCATAAGCCCCTTGAAGTTGGTCACCGGCATGATCCCCGGCACGATCGGCACATTGACGCCCGCGCGCGCCAGACGATCGCGGAAATTCAAAAACGTATCGGCCTCGAAGAAAAATTGCGACACGCCGCGCGTCGCGCCGACGTCGAGCTTGCGTTTGAAGTTGTCGATCTCCGCATCCCACGACGGGGAGTCCGGATGCTTCTCCGGATGTACGGCGACGGAGATTTCGAAATCGTGCTGGCGCTTTGCCGCAGCAACAAGTTCGGCGGCATTCTTGAAGCCCTGGGGATGCGGCTCGAACACCGCGCCCGCGCCGCCAGGCGCATCGCCGCGCAACGCCATCAAGTGCCGCACGCCGGCTCCCCAATAGGCGTCAAGCACCTGTTCGATCTCGTCGCGGTCAGCGGCCACGCACGTCAGGTGCGCCGCCGGCTGCAGCGCGGTTTCCTTCACGATCCGCGCCACAGTCTTGTGCGTGCGGCTGCGCGTCGACCCGCCGGCGCCATACGTCACGGAGACAAAGCTTGGATGGAGCGGCTCGAGTTTGCGGATGCTTTCCCAAAGTTGGGTTTCCAACGCCTCGGTTTTTGGCGGGAAGAATTCGAATGACACCCGCGGCTGTCCGAGCCGTTCAGCCGCTTCGGCAATAAGATTGGCGTGCGTCATAGCCGATTTCCAGACCAGATCTTCACAGTAAGCGCCTCGTGCTCCTTCGGCGCCAGCGTCTCAACCGCAACATCACCAACGCGCGCGTCAGCGCACCACTCGCGAATTTCCTCGTCGGAAAAACCAAGCCTGCGATGCGCGTGCTCTTCGCGCAAAAATTCCAGGTGGTGCGGCGCAAAATCGACAATCAGCAAGCGTCCGTCACGCTTCAGCAACCGCGCCGCTTCCGCCACCGCCCGCTTAGGGTCGGAAAGAAAATGCAGGACCTGATGGATCGTAACCAGATCAGCCGATCCAGCGTCGACTGGAGGCGCATAGGCATCGCCAAATCGAAGCGCGGCCTTCGCTTTCAGATCGTCAAGCGATGCACGCGCGATCGCTAACATCTGGCGACTGGTGTCGAAGCCCTCAGCCCGCCGCACGCGATCAGCGAAAAGCTGGATCATCCGCCCCTGGCCAACGCCAACGTCCACCATGAGGTCGAACGGGCCGGCGCCCGCCGCGCCAAGGATCGCGCTTTCGATATCAGCCTCAGGCAGATGCAGGGCTCGGACACGGTTCCAGTCAGCCGCGTTGCGCTCAAAGTATTCCGCAGCCGCTTCGTCACGCGCCGAGCGAATTGCGTTCAGGCGCTCCGTATCGCGTGCAAGCACCGGATCATTGGGATCGAGCATGGCGAGCGCGGCGTCGGCGAGATGGCGTTCCGTCGTGCGCGAGCGCGGCAGGCGATAAAACACCCACGCACCCTCCGGCGCGCGCTCGACCAATCCCGCCTCCGTGAGCAGCTTCAAGTGCCGGCTCACGCGCGGCTGGCTTTGCCCCAGCGCCTGGGCCAACTCACCAACCGCCAACTCCCCCTCGGTGAGTAACGCCAGCGCGCGCAGCCGAGTTTGTTCCCCAGCGGCGCGCAACGCCGTCACCACGCGCCCCGCATCTTGCCGCGTCGGCGCGAGCTGATTTGGAGGTATAAACATATCTTTATATGACAGAAAGATGGTGGCTAGGAAAGCCCCGATTTGAAGCAGCATCGGGCCAAAGCCGAAGTTCCGAATGTGTGGCTGCGGCACCGCATAACTCGTTTTATTTCCGCTAATTCATCGCAATAGCATCAAATGCAGGTCCCCTAAGCACCCCACAAACTGCGGATCGATGCGGGTGGCTAACGTTGATTAACCACCCCGCGTCATTATGTGCGCGAGATTATGGGACCTTCGAGAATGCGTAGCGGTTTAGCGGCTCTTGGCTTTGTGGCGGCATGCGTGATCGCGCCGGCCACAGCGCGGGCGCAAGAAACCCAAGTCCATGACCCCTGGGAAGGTTTCAACCGCAAGATGTTCGCGCTGAACGACACGCTTGATCGCGCGATCTTTGCACCGATCGCGCGTGGCTATCGCGCGATCACGCCGCGCCCGGTTCGCCATGGCGTCGTGAACTTCCTCAACAACCTTCGCTCGCCAGTGGTGTTAGTGAACAACGTGCTGCAAGGCGACGCGCACCAGGCCGGCACGACCGTCGCGCGCTTCGGTATCAACAGCACGGTCGGCTTGCTCGGCGTACTCGACCCCGCGACAAACATGGGGCTGGCGCGGCGCGACGAAGATTTTGGCCAAACCCTGGGCCGCTGGGGCGCACATCCAGGGCCGTATTTGTTCTTGCCTATTATCGGTCCGACCAGCGTCCGCGATGGCGTCGGCAGCCTCGTCGACCTGGCAGTCGATCCGATCAACTGGGCCGATTACGACGGCCGCACCGCGGTCGTCGTGGGACGCGGCGCGCTCAACGCAGTATCGACACGCGAAGGTCTGCTCGATGCAAACGATCAGATGCGCCGCACGTCGCTTGATCCTTACGTGTCAGTCAGGAGCGGTTATTCGCTGTTGCGGGAAAGCGCGGTTAGCAACGGCGCAACGCAAGATGTGACGCCCTTGCAAGACATTCCAGATGTCGAGCCGGACACCGCGACGCCGCCTGCAAGCGCACCCAACAGTGTGACTTCGGCGACGCCGTCGACCGAGAACTCCGCCGCGCCCAACGATCACCCGTCTTTGAACAACATCCAGTCTTCTTCTTCACCCGTAAATCTTGGCGTTGGCTGAACACTTCCTATCTCACAGCCGACGATGATGGCAGGACCAACTCCCGTGACTCTCCCCCTCACCCGCGCCCGATTTCTCACCGCTCTCTTGGGCGGTGGCATGCTCGCCACTGCGCCCAACGCCTTCGCGGCGCGGGACACCGCAGCCGAGACCTATGTTCAGCAAAACGCGTCGCAGGCGCTACAGACATTGGGCAACCGCGGCGTCTCAGGCGCGGAGCGCCGGCGCTTGTTCGATGAGCTGATGCGACAATTCTCCGACATGGATCGCATCGCCATGTTTGTGGTTGGCCGCTACAGTGCTCAGCTGCGCGCCGATCCAGCGTTGCGGACGCTATGGGTCAACACGTTCAAGGATTACGCGGTCGCGGTCTACGAGGACCAGCTCACGGCTTATAGCGGCAGCGCCATCCGCGTCACCGGCTCAACGGAGCGCATTCCAGGACGCGACATTGTCGTGAATAGCGAAATCACGCCCCGCGGGCAGCGGGCGCTTCCTGTGCAATGGCGTCTGCTGCGCTCGGGCGACGCCTGGAAAGTCTTCGACGTGTCGTTGATCTTCGACGGCGGCAACCAGATCTGGCTGGCGCAGGCGCAACAGCTCGATTTCCTGTCGCAACTCGATCAGAACCACGGCGATCTGCGTGGTCTAATCACGCGCCTGCAGCAAATGACCGCGTCATTGCGCCAACACGCATCGGCAGCCAACGGCCGCTAAACCGTTTCAGCGCCTACCGCCTCGCCAACGCCGCTGAAGCCTTCAGCGCCAAGCAGCGCGTCAAGTTCTTGCGCGATGCGCGCCACCAAGCCGGGTCCTTCGTAAACCAGCGCTGAATAAAGCTGCACGGCGCTTGCGCCGGCTTTGATCTTGGCCAACGCTGTTGCGCCGCTATCGACGCCGCCGGCGCCAATCAATGGCAATTTGCCTTCAAGCGCTTGCGCGAACAAGCGCAACACCCGCGTAGAAATCTGGAAGAGCGGTTGGCCTGACAAGCCGCCGCTTTCCTCGCGGTCGTCGGCGGTCAAATGTTCAGGCCTTTCGATCGTCGTGTTGGAGACAATCAACGCGTCGAGCTCATACCTCACGACCAGTTCGGCGATCGTGCCGATTGCACTCTCATCCAGGTCGGGCGCCACTTTGAGGAAGAGCGGACGCCCGCCATGCGCCGCCACAAGCGCGGAGCGCGCCTCGCGCAAGCGGCCGAGCAATTCTTCCAGCGCACCGCGCTCTTGGAGACGGCGCAGACCCGGCGTGTTCGGCGAAGAAATGTTTGCGGTGACATACGATGCATGACGCCACACCCGCCCCATGCAGAGCACGAAGTCGCCGATGCGATCGTCACTATCCTTGTTGGCGCCGACGTTGACCCCAACGACCCCTCCACGATGCGCGCGGCCGTCAAGACGGTCGACGAAGGCATCGAGCCCCTCGTTGTTAAAGCCGAGACGATTGATCACCGCACGGTCCGGAGCTAGCCGGAAGATGCGGGGCCGCGGATTGCCCTCCTGCGGACGCGGCGTGACGGTGCCGCATTCCACAAACCCGAATCCCGCAGCGAGCATCGCGTCCGGCGCCTCGCAGTTCTTGTCGAAACCGGCGGCCAGTCCGATTGGATTTGGCAGGTCAAGACCCGCGACCTTGGTCTTTAGCCGCGTCCAACGATCAGATCGCGTGCGCGGCCCAAGCCCAAGCTTCAGCCCGGAGAGCGCGGCGCGGTGGGCCGTTTCCGGATCAAACAAACGAAGCGCCTGGGCGGCGATGTCATGCATAAACATGCGTCTCGGCGTTATCTTCGAACCGCCCGTAGCATGCTTTCTGAGCGAGCAGAGGCGGATTGTTTCTCCCAAAGCGTTTTCAACCAAAGCATGCAGGAAATAGGCTTTCATGCTTATTAGGATTTATTTCCGTATTTTAGGTTGAAAGTCTCGGTGAAAGCGGTAAAATGGAGCATGCAGCATGTTGATGTCTGGCGCGCCATTGATGCACTCGCGGCAAAGCGTGGTCTGACAGCGTCGGGTCTTGCGCGCGCCGCCGGCCTCGACGCCACCACCTTCAATAAGTCCAAGCGCCAAGCCGCGGACGGCAAGCCGCGCTGGCCCTCAACAGAAAGCGTCTCACGTGCGCTCGCCGCCGCGGACGCGAGCTGGGATGAATTCGCCGCACTGATCGCAGGTCAGACAGGCAGCGCTGGACGTGCGATCCCGATCGTGGGCATGGCCCGCGCGGGCGCCGACGGCTTCTTTGACGAAAGCGGGTTTCCCGTGGGCGCCGAAGAGACAGTGCGCTTTCCTGGCTTGGGCGAAGATCGCGTCTACGCGCTCGAGATCGCCGGCGATTCCATGGAGCCGACCTATCGCGCCGGCGACATGGTGATTGTGCAGCCTGGCGCTGCGGTGCGGCGCGGCGACCGCGTTGTCGTGTGCACGCGCGCCGGCGAAGTGATGGCGAAAGTCTTAGGCCGACGTAACGATCAAATGGTCGAACTCATCTCGCTCAACGCTGCCCATGCGCCGCGTGAGCTTGCGTCTGCCGACATCGACTGGATCGCGCGCATCGTCTGGGCGAGCCAGTAACAATTGCCCAGAATTCTATTTCGACGCGGTCGAGGCCTCGGGATTCGCATTGCTGACGCCGCTGCTACACGCCGGTGTAATCACGTACCAGCGCATGCGCAGCGCGCCAGGATAGATTGAGACGCACGCTGAGCTTTGGATGCTGAGCTGATTGAACAACTCTTCCGGCACATCGTGCGCGTTGTCCCCCGTTTCCGGGCCCCATGCAGAGAGCGTAACATGGTAGGATGTTGAACGCCCATGCGACACGTACATCGAGACAATCTTCGGCTCAAAGATTTGAGGCACGGATGTATCGAGCCTTGCGTCGGCTTGAGCAACCACACCGCATGCGAAGGCAACACCCAGCAACACCGCGGGCCAACGGCTGAGCTTCAATTCCCCAAACATGGCGAGCACACAAACCGTCAGCGCAATGCCGATCGCGCAGCTCGCGGCTAAAAAGACAGCCCAATCGAGCAGCGACAAATCAATCAGCGCTCTCAACGCGACCGCCGCAACCAGAGACAAGAGCCCAATCATGAGGCTCGGGTGAGGATCGTTCCTGCGCGGGATCAAATACCAGCGGCCGCGCTTTACGAACGACAACGCGACCGCCGCGACTGCCCCACCCGCGCAAGCGATCACCGACACCTCGTAGGGACGCGGAAAGATCAACCCCCAAGCTGCAATGGCCGCCATCACGCAATTTAGAATGAGCGTCGTGCGCTTCTCGCTCTGCAACGTCTGCCATCGCTCATCGGGCGAACTGCCGAAGGCGTCGTCCTTGCGGATCGCCTCCTCGGCCGCGCGCAGATCCAACGCATCGAGATCCGGCGCGCCCTCTAACATCGCCCTCACAGCGCCTTCCTGGCGATGCGGGACGTTGAATTTGATCGGTTTAGCCTCGTTCAAGATTTCGAGCGTGAACACCGTCACGTAACGCGCTCGCCCCGTACGAAATCCTCTGATCACGTTCTTCGCATAACGCTGCGTCTGCCCACCGCGCGTGACTTCCACTGCCTGAGGCGACAACACGGTACGACCGCCGAACCCGCGTTTGAACTCGAGGCTCTCCCCTTGCGCGCTCATCAGTCACGCTCCGGCTTCCAAGCAGTGACCAACCGTGGTCCTGCCGCCCGCATGAGATCACCGCGAATTTCGAACGCCGCGAATGCAGCGGTCGGAAAGTGTCCGCCAAAATCGCGCGCCGCCTTTGAACCGTCATGCGCCTGATGGATCAGCACAGACACCAACTCGCCGAGCCCGGGATTGTGGCCAACGATCACCACGCTCTCGGCATCAGTCGATTCGAAAGCATCCCACACGCCCTCGGGCGCGGCATGATACAGGGCCTCCTCAAACCGGCTCTCCAGCCCGAAGTCGCAGAGCCCGCTTTCAGCCGTTTCACGCGTGCGCTTGGATGTTGAGATCAGCGCCAAGGTGGGCTTCAGCCCCGCTTGCGCCATCGCGGCCCCAGCCTCGGCCGCCTCACGCCGGCCCCGCCCGGTCAGCGCACGCGACTGGTCGTCAGGCGCCTCGTGGGCCCGGACCGCCTTGGCGTGCCGAAAAAGAATGAGGGTTCGCATGCACGTCAGCATGCCGCGCGCCGCCCAAACAGCAAAGATTTTTGCGTGATGCGCGTGCGAACGCTATCTCCAGCCTGTGAGATTCGCCGATGTCTGAAGCCGCCACCCTCGCCGCCGCCGCAAAGGCCTGGCCATTCGAACAAGCGCGCCTGGTGGTGGAGCGGCTTAAGAAGACGCCGAAGGACGGTCCCGTCATCTTCGAGACAGGCTACGGGCCCAGCGGTCTGCCGCACATCGGCACCTTCCAGGAAGTGGCGCGCACCACGATGGTACGCCACGCGTTCCGTGTGCTGACCGACGACAAAATCCCGACGCGCCTAATCGCGTTCAGCGATGACATGGACGGCCTGCGCAAGGTCCCCGACAACATACCGAACAAGGCGGTGTTAGAAGCCAACCTGCACAAGCCGCTGACGCAGATTCCTGACCCATTCGGTTGCCACCAAAGCTTCGCGCACCACAACAACGCCAAACTCCGCGAATTCCTCGACAGCTTCGGGTTCGAATATGAATTCATGTCCTCCACGGAGCAGTACAAGTCGGGGCGCTTCGATGCCGCGTTGCTGACGATGCTTGAGCGCTTCGACGCCGTCATGGCGATCATGCTGCCGACCCTCGGCGAGGATCGTCGCGCGACCTACTCGCCGTTCCTGCCCATCAGCCCGAAGAGTGGCAGAGTACTGCAAGTGCCGACGCTCGCACGCAACGTCTCCAAAGGCACGATCGTGTTTGAGGACGACGACGGCGAGAAGATCGAAGTCCCGGTCACCGGTGGCAACGTCAAGATCCAGTGGAAGCCCGATTGGGCGCTGCGTTGGACAGCGCTTGGCGTTGACTACGAAATGTCCGGCAAGGACCTCATCGACAGCGTGCAGCAATCCTCAAAGATCTGCCGCGCGCTCGGCGGCTCGCCCCCCGAGGGGTTCAATTACGAACTCTTTCTCGACGAGCATGGTCAGAAAATTTCCAAGTCCAAGGGCAATGGCCTCACCATCGACGAATGGCTGAAGTATGCGCCGCCGGAAAGCCTCGCCTACTACATCTACGGAAAGCCAAAGACCGCGAAGAAACTTTACTTCGACGTGATCCCAAAGGCCGTTGACGAGTATCTCGCCCATATCGACGCCTATCCGAAGCAGAACGCCGCCGAGCGGATGGAAAGTCCGGTTTGGCACATGCACAACGGCGCGCCGCCTGCGCCGGAAATGGCCGCAAGCTATCAGGCGAATGCGACCGTCGCGCCGTCATCGATCACGTTCGCGCTGCTGCTTAATCTGGTTGCCGCCGCAAATGCGGAGACCAAGGATCAGCTCTGGAAGTTCATCGCCAAATATGCGCCAGGCGCTTCGCCGGCGACGCATCCGATGCTCGACCGCCTCTGCGGTTACGCCATCGCCTACTACGATGACTTCGTGAAACCAACGAAACGCTTCCGCGCCGCCACCGACAAAGAGCGCGCCGCGTTCGAGGACCTTGTCCGCCGCTTCGATGCGCTGCCGTCCGACCTAACGGACGCCGAGACTATACAGGCCGAAGTTTATGCCGTTGGCAAAGAACACGGCTTCGAGCCGCTGCGCGATTGGTTCAAGGCGCTCTACGAGGTGTGCTTCGGCCAGGAGGCAGGACCGCGGTTCGGGTCCTTCGCCGCCATCTTTGGCGTGCGCGAAACCAGCGCCCTTGTGCGCCGCGCCCTGGCGGGGCAGTTGCTTCCCTCAATCTAAAGTGCGGTTGGTGGCTTGATTCCCGCCACCAAGAGTTGTTTTGCTGTCGCTGGGACGTGGGCCGTTAGGCGCGGCCTGGGGAGGTTTTCGTGAAGCATTTCCGTTTGGCCGCCATCACTGGCGCGCTCGCGCTATCCATGTTTGCCCACGGCGCAACAGCCCAATCCGCTGCGGCGCAGGCAGCCCCCGCGCGCGCGCCCATGGACCTGTTCTATGGATATGACTCATTTCGTTCCGCCGATATCTCGCCGAGCGGTCGCTACGTCACTGCTATTCACCGCGAAGCGGTTGGAGATGTTCTGATCGTTATCGATCTACAAACTCAGCACATCTCACAATTGAGTGTCGCGAGAGAGGACCAACACCTTCAACTCACGTTCGCCCGTTTCAAATCCGACGATCGGATCATTTTCGGCCTCACCCAAAAAGTTCACGTCGTTCGTGATCGCAACACCGTGGGCGTGGGACGGACGATACAAGTGGCCGACGACGCATGGGAATATGATTCCCGCGTATACGCCATCGGCGTAGACGGCCAGAATCTGCATTCGCTCTACGACCCGTCCGCTCAACAAGGATTTCCGCGTGAGTTCAGCGCAGCAATCATCGACATCCTGGAAAACGATCCAAATAATGTTTTGCTGGGCGTGCCGAACTACGGCGGTGCGGAACTGTGGAAGGTCAACATCGCTACCGGCGAGCACACGGCGCTCGATCATGGCACCTACTGGACAATCGGCTGGATCGTCGACAACGAAGGCACGCCTGTCCTTCGTCGTGATTTGGTCGATTCCGGCCGCGGCATAGCTTGGCTAAGACGAAGCCGCAGCCAACGCAATTGGCAAGAAGTCGTTCGCTTCCGGGGGGCTGAAGGCGCCAATTCCGGACCAACGTTCGACGGCATCGGCCCTGCGGGTCAGCCCGGCCAAGTGTTCGTTCTCGCCCGGCGTGACGGCGACGATACCAGCGGCCTGTTTGTCTACGATACAGCGAGCGGCCAATACACACAGACGGTGGAATCCAACCCGAACTTCGATGTTGACGACGTGGTTCGCGATGCTCACGCCAACACCATCCTCGCCGCGTGCTGGTGGGCTCAACGCTGGACCTGCAATCCGAAAGATGAGTCTTTTGGTCGACAATGGACACGAATAACACACGCACTCGGCGACAACGTGAACGTCAGGTTTGTTGACCGTTCTGATGACGGCAATCGATGGCTGATCCGCACAAACGGACCACAAGATCTCGGCAGCTATTACTTGCTTGACCTCAACGCTCACCAACTTCGAGTCATCTTTGGAGCGCGCGCGCAAGTGGACCCGGCGTTGCTGCCAACCGAGCGTGTCGTTGAGTACACTACCAGCGATGGTCAGCATCAATGGGGCTATCTCTGGATACCTCCAGGCGTCGCAAATGCGCGTAACTTGCCCACGATCGTCATGCCTCACGGTGGCCCGGAATCACGGGATACGTGGGGAGAGGCCTTCGTCATGCCGTTTGCGACACAGGGCTATGCTGTGTTTCAGCCCAACTTTCGCGGCGGCGGAGGGTTTGGGCGTCACTTCGTGGAGTCTGGCTACCACCAGTGGGGCCAGCGCATGCAAGAAGACGTTTCCGATGGCCTCCACGCACTCGTGCAGCAGGGCATAACCGATCCGCATCGCGTATGCATTTGGGGCTGGTCCTACGGCGGCTATGTCGCCCTCACCGCTTCGTTCCAGAATGCCGACATCTACAAGTGCTCCGTCGCCGGTGCCGGAATTTCGGACATGTCTGCAATGCTGCGCTGGACTCGAGACGGAGATCGAGACCGCGACGCGAGCGGCGGCAGTGGTGGCGGCAGCCAAAGCATGTCCTATCGCTACTGGACCGAAGCTATGGGTGACCTAGATCGCGACCACGACATGCTTGTCGCCCATTCGGCGGCGCAGAACGCTGCTAGAGTCGGCATGCCCCTGCTTCTCTTGCACGGCGACGAGGACGAAACCGTTCCGATCGAACAGAGCCACATCATGGAGCGCGCAATGCAACAAGCCGGCCACCCGGTTCGACTTGTGACCTTGCCCGGCATTTCGCACTACTACATTCCGGACCAAGGCGACGCTTGGCGCACCGTTTTCACCGAATCGCTCGGCTTCATTCAGCAAAATATCGGCCCGGGTGTCGCGCCGGGCAGCCAGTAGATCACGCTAGACGGGCTGATCTCCCGATCAGCCCGCTTCTCTTTCCGCGCGCCACGCCCTCAGGATCGCATCCGCGCTGCGATCAATATCAGCATCAGTGGTCTGTGCGTTGATCACCGAGATACGAATGATCTGACGGTCACGCCAAAGTGCGCCACCAACGAAACATTCGCCTTCTCTCTGGATACGCTCGATGGCCTTGAGCGTCAGCGCATCGGATCGCGCGCCGTCCATATCTCGGCCCAGGCGTACCGCAACCTGATTGAGCACCACAGCATTCAGGATTTCGATGCTGGGATCTTCAGCAAGCCGCTCCGCGAAGCGCTTCGCCTGCGCGCAGTGCCGGGTGACCATCGCCGCAATGCCGTCGCGGCCAAGCGTCTTGATCATCGCCCAGGTCGGAAATCCTCGCGCCCGTCGCGAAAGCTCCGGCACATAGTCGGCGGGATGACGTTCCGATCCTGCCGGCAGGTAGCTGGCTGCAATCGCCATTGCACGCCGATGCGCGTCCGCGTCGCGCACAATCGCGTAGCCGCAATCGTGCGGCGTCTGTAGCCATTTGTGTCCATCCGTCCCCCAAGAATCCGCGAGTTCAAAGCCATCCGCAAGATGCGCCACATCCGGCGCCGCCCGCGCCCATAGACCGAAGGCGCCATCGATATGCACCCAAGCACCCTTCTTGCGCGCGAGAGGCATGATCTCCTTGATTGGATCGAACCCCCCGGAATTGATATGCCCGGCCTGCGCGATAACGATCATTGGCCCGGCGAGGTTTCGCACGGCGTTCGCGAACGCGTCGGCGCGCATCACGCCTTCCGGACTGATCGGCACGCGCACCACACGATCGGCGCCAAATCCCAGATAGCGCAACGCCGAAAACACAGTGGAGTGCGCCTCCTCGCCGAGCACAACATGAACCGGCGGCGCCCCAAAAAGGCCGTCACTCTCAACATTCCAACCAACACGCCGCAGCACTTCGTTCCGCGCCGCGGCGAGACACGTGAAGTTGGCCATCGTCGCGCCAGTGACGAATCCAACCGAGCAGCCACTTGGCAAGCCCAACAGATCAAGCAGCCAACGGCTGGCTACTTCTTCGACGGCCGACGCCGATGGGGTGGCCTGCGCATTGCCTGTATTCTGCGCCCAGGCGCTGGTTAGCCAATCAGCGGCGACACCGGCCGGCTCACTCGCCCCAATCACCCAACCGAAAAAGCGCGGCCCCGTAATTGCGGCAAGTCCGCCTGGCGCCTTCTCCATCAGTTCACGAAGTGCCTCTTCTTCTCGAACACCCCGTTCCGGCGTTTCCGCATCGAACCGCGCCAACGCCTGGCGATAGGATATCTCAGGACGATGCAGCCGTTCCGCATCCGCTGAGCGGTAGTCGGCCGCCACCGTTGCGATGCGCTGCAGCAATGTTTCGAACGCGTCTCGTTCCATAGCTCCCTCACCCCCAACACCCGCCCGGCGCGCCGATGAAATCAACGCAAGAGTGAACCGAAGTGCGGCGCTTGGCGCTTTACGCTTCTATGGGATGGGTTCAGGGTTACCGCAATGCGCCGGACTTTCTTGTTCCTCGCACTTCTCGCCAGCCTTGCCACGGCGCACGTCGCGGCAGCTGAGCCGCCGAGCGCCGCGCTTCGCCTTTATGCAGCGGGCGAGTTCGTCGCCGCCGCGGACTTGGCCGACACCCAGCCCTCCGCATCAAGTCGCGCCTTCGCATCGCGCGCACTCGTTACCGCTTGCGCGACAGCGCAGTCCGACACCGAGATCCGCGCCTTGCTGGCGCGCGCCGAGGCAAGCGCTCGCGAAGCGCTCTTGCTCGACTCGCGATCGGTCGATGCACGCCTCCAGCTCGCCCTAGTGTACGGTATGCAGGGGCGGCTAACCTCGCTTCCGCAAGCTTTTGCAGGTGGCTACGCGGCACGCGGCAGACGGCTCATCGACCAGGCCTTGGCCATTGAGCCCACGAACGCACACGCACACGCCATGCTCGGCGCCTGGAACTTAGAGGTTGTTCGGCGCGGTGGTCGCGTTGGAGCGCTAATATACAACGCGCGTAGGGACGTCGGGCTGTCAGAGTTTGAACGAGCACGGCAGCTAGCACCGGGCGACACCTTGATTGCCCTTCACTTCGCAGTAGCCCTGCTGGCGCTCGCCCCCGCCACCTATGGCGCTCGTGCCGATAGGCTTATCCGCGAGGTTCTCGCTGCAACGCCAAGCGACGCTCTGGGCCGATTGAGCCAAGCAACGGCGCAACGTCTGCAAATCGCGCTCGCCAAAAGTCCTCAGTCCGCACAACGCGCGGCCGAAAATTCAATCCTGTAGCGTCTAGTTGTCTCTTGCACCTTCTGGTTAGGCAATTATCCCGTTGACATAGCAAGCCGCTAGATGCTGTAAAAGGGCCGGTCGTTTTTTCAATTGCTCAAGGCGTGGCTACCACTGCGCCATGGAACGCTTGTTAAGAAACTGGAAACCATTTCCCGCTAGCCCTCGCCGAACCAAACGGCCCAACCCGCGTTACGCGGAAGAAGCCTCCAAGCGCTCTCTTTTGGTGAGAGCTGCGCCCGCGATGCGGGAAATGGAGCTTCTAGGGTGACCGATCTCTTCAACGCTATCGCCGCCGCCGCCGGAATGGTGGGAGCCATCGTCCAGCTTTTGGTCTTGTGGTCGATCCGGAAGGGACGGCGGGATGACTAGATATGCCAAGGGCGCAGCCCTTGCGGACTGCGCCCTGAAGGTTCGACAGCCTTTCGCGCTTGGCTTCGCTCGAAAGGCCCGCTGCCCTGACGAGCAGAGCAGTCTCAAAGCCCGATGCGCACTGTCCTTTCGGACTTTAGTTCACAGAGCGGGTACAGGAGCGAATCTAGGCTAGTCTCGTTAAATCGTCAAGTGACCCAGGTTCAAAGCATGTAGAACACAGGTCTGAATGAGCCTTAACTGGTCTGCCGCAATAGTTCTTTGCAGGTACTTGCGCTTACCTTCATGGTCTTTACCTAGTCGGATTAGGTCTAATCTGTGGAATCCCACAGTCGCTAGCATGTCAGCTTTGGCCCAGCCCTCATTTCCATTCCAAGGATGAGGAAGCGTGACTCCAAGCTGCACCAGGCAGTGGTAGTTTTGTACTGGCGATGGCTCTGTAAGACTCAGCGGGACAACAGTGCAGAGGCCGTCGCGGTTGCGTAGGCGCGGCGTTATGACGATCACCGGGCGGGTTTTCACCATCTCCGGCTCAACGAACCCCGGCTCATATTTGCAAACCAGGATCGTCCCAGGATTTGGGTGAAATTTTAGGGCCATACCCGTTACAACTCGGAAAAATCGTAGTAGAATCTGCGTATTGGTGAGTGCCGGAGACTTTCGCCTCCGGCACCCGGTTGACGCCCTCGGCGCCTGCTGACCGGCACGGGATGGTCCCCCAAGCCGATCAGGAATCCATCGGCCCCCGCTAAGGCGGCTCCAGATCAACAAGCCCAATGTCTTTGCCTTGGCGTTGCGCCCAGTGCGGCGCTCGAACGTGCAACATCGCTAAATCTCCATCGACGCGAACTTTGGCGCCGTTTATAGCTCACGTCAACCGATAGCTCGATAGCGTGCGCTAGCGCCATCGGCTCTTGTCTTTAGCTCTTGTTGGAGCTATACATCGTCTAGCGACAAATTGGAGATTGCCTGATGGCGCGCGTTCGTAGTCCGAACTTTCCAGTTATGGGCCTCAGGGAGGCTATCGATAAGGTGGCAATCCTGTTTGAAAAAGAGCACCAGATGCCCGCTTCGCGCGAGGCGCTTGCCGCCCACCTTGGATATTCCGGCCTAAACGGAACCTCGCTAAAGGTACTCTCGGCCCTTGGAAAATATGAGCTTTTGGAGGAGATCGGCGATAGCCAATATCGTGTCTCAGGCGTTGCGATGGATATCTTACACGGCACTCCGGAGGAAAAGGCGGCCGCCATCCAGGAGGCCAGTCGCGGACCTGCCCTATTCAATCGGCTGGATGAGAATTTCGGCGGAGGCAAGCCAAGCGAGGTCAATCTAAAGGGGTTCCTTCTTCGGAACGGCTTTTCGCAGTCGGCTGTCCCGGAAGTTACGGCCTCCTATTATGAGACTAAGGACCTTGTGGCTGAGGTTTCGGCGCAGTATTCTGGCGAAGCACCCTCAAAGGGTGAGACTTCCCCGCCGGATTCGGGCCAAAAGCGAGTAGAGCAACCCATGTCAGCCCCCGCCGCCGTCGCTGGAGAACCCTTTAGCGTCCAATTCGTGCCGGGGGGCGTTCGCATCAATGCTGATATTCGGGACCAGCAAACGTTGACCGAACTAGTCAACGCGCTTCAGGCTTTGAGCGGCTTCCTCCAGAAGACGAAGGCCGCAACTAATGACGAGTCGGTCACGCAAAACCCCAAACACCACCCCGACCTCTGAGGGACCACCCCGGCACATAGAAGCCGACTTTAGCGAGCCTGAGATCGCGCGCCGTCGCGATGAGGTGACGCGGCGCATGTTGAACACGCCGTACTCTCCACAGACGCCGAAGAACGCGAAGGCGAAGAAAAAGAAGAAAGCGCCGGTCAAGGCTTAGACCGACGCTTCCACTTTTTCTTGGTGCGCCATCGTGAGCGCTGACGTTTGAGTTTGTGCTCAGGCAGTGGCGGCTTTTGCACGAGGAGGATGATAGGTCAGGCGCCGCCCGACCGTCCCCTTGACTGCTTTTTCCGCGCGCTCGTTGTCTTCAATACCGAGCGCAGAGCGATTGCTGTAGCGAAAATCAAATTCGTGCATGTAGCGATGCAAATGATGCTCCGCGCAGTGCTGATAAACACCACGCATGCCACGCTTGAACACACTGTAATAGCCTTCCACGCGGTTCGTGTGGACGCTGCGATCCTCACGCGAAACGTATTCGCCCGCGCTGTGGTTGACGCTCTTATGCTCGGCAAACGTGTTGCCGAGTTTCATGTAGTGGCGCGCTTCGTCTGTACGAATGCGCGCTTCCTTGGCGATGTTGGCGTCCAACATAGGCTTTAGCGTATCGAGACGCAGGCGACCCGGAATGACCATGGAACGGGCCGCGCCGCTGTCACGATCAATCAGCGTCATCACCGCCATCTTGTGTTCGTGGCCGTGGTAGATCGGCTCGCCGGCCTTACGTCCGATGAAAGTTTCGTCGACCTCGACCTCACCGCCGCCCGATCCGAACATGCCGCCAGTGTCGCTCTTCATCGCTTCACGAATGCGGTGCGCCAT
>JACQAC010000107.1 GCA_016195245.1 Pseudomonadota bacterium | reverse complement strand
CCAAGACCGCGAGAGTGAGTGGCAGCGACAGCGTGAATACTGAGCCTTTGCCCGGCTGCGAAGCGATCACTATGCGACCGCCGAGAGCTTGGATTGAGCGCTTGACGACGTCCATGCCGACGCCGCGGCCGGAAATGTTCGACACTGCCGTGGCCGTCGAGAATCCCGGCAGGAAGATCAAATTGTCGATCTCATCGTCCGACAACTGCGCATCGGACGCCACCAAGTCCTTCTTCACGGCGATCTCGCGCACCTTTGGACGATTGATGCCGCGGCCATCATCAGAAACTTCAATGATAATACGCCCGGACCGGTGCATCGCCGCTAAGCGCACTGTTCCTTCCGCCGATTTGCCGGTGGCAATCCGATCCTCTGGTGTTTCAAGGCCGTGATCGATGGCGTTGCGCAGCATGTGGGTTATGGGATCTGAGAGACGCTCAATGACCGTCTTGTCGACTTCGGTGCCCTCACCCTCCATCACCAGCCGCACTTGCTTGCCGGTTGACGACGCAATCTCGCGAACAAGACGCGGCATTCGCTGGAAAACTGACTTCACCGGCTGAGCGCGAATGGCCATGACGCTGTCTTGAATCTCGCGGGTGAGCTGCTCAAGCTCGTCGAGCCCCATGGCTACAGTCGACGAACGTGACAATTCGCTTTCTGTAACGCGCTGCGCAAGCATCGCTTGATTGATCACAAGCTCTCCAACCAAGTCGATCAGGCGGTCCACACGGTCCAGATCAACCCGAATGGTGGCGCCGCCCTGCGGCGCCTTCGCCTCCGCACGCGCGGCAACAGACTTCGAGTCCTCTGATGGCGACGTCTCTTGACCAGGCGCCGCTGCGCGCACTTGATCAAGTAGCGCCGCGATGTCAGCGACGTCCCCACCAGACCCGCCATGAACTTCTTGTGGGGCGCAAGGCAGACGCTCTAGATCGATCGGACAGTCGTCTCCCGCAAAGTCGAACACATCGCGGATCGCCGCTTCTTGCACATCGGGGGCGATTTCAACCGACCACGCGAGGTAGGGAACCTCCGGCTCCATCCCGTCAAGGTCCGGAAGTGCGCTAAGGTCGAGCGTAACCTTTGTTTCTCCAAGCCGTGTCAGCTCACGCAGGAACAACACTGCGTCATGGCCCTTGGCGTACATCGCCGGAGTTGGCCGCATGGTCAGCCGCCATGGCGATGGGGCGTCGCTGTCGAAATCAAACTTGAGTGGAGCAAAACCCCACTCGTCTGTACCGCCGCTTTGCGATGTTGCGGCGCCGGGCGCTTCCTCCGGCGCGGTCAACGCGCTCAGTTCGTCCGCCATGGCGCGCGCGCGCACTTCGTCCACGACGCCCTGTCCCTTGGCCGCCTGCACGTGATCGGCCAACACATCGGAAGCGCGCAACATCAGCTTAAGAACGTCGCTGTCCGGGTCGAGCTTGCCGGAGCGCATCGCATCAAGCGTTGTTTCGAAGATATGCGCGAATTCGACCATCGGCTCGAAGCCGAAGGCGCCGGCTCCGCCCTTTATCGAATGTACGGCACGAAACACTGCATTGATGGTGTCTGCGTCTCCTTCACCGGACTCCAACGCGAGCAGGTTCTCTTCCAGGCTTGCGAGCAACTCGTCGCATTCCTGAAAGTAGGTAACTTTGATCGAGTCCATCGAGTCCATGCCGCAGCCCCTACGCAGACACGCGACGGATCACGTCGAGAAGAGACTCAGCCTGGAAGGGTTTTACAATCCAGCCGGTAGCGCCAGCTTCACGCGCTCGCGACTTCTTCTCCGCGCTGCTTTCCGTCGAAAGGACCAAGATCGGAGTCGCTCGATAGCGAGCATCTCGCCGGACGCCTTCAATGAAGCCATAGCCATCGAGTTTCGGCATGTTGATATCGGTGATGATCACATCGGGATTGGCGCCGGCCAGGGACGCAAGCCCCTCTTCACCGTCCTCCGCCTGAACGACGTTGAACCCGGCGCCCTGAAGAACCATCAGCAACATTTCGCGCATCATGCGCGAGTCATCGACTGTCAGGACCGTCTTGCTCACTGCGTCGCCTCCGGCATGAGTATGGATTCCGCGCCTGCCAGCCGCAGCGCTTCAACAAACGATTGAGAGGGTTGCACGATGCGAAACGGCACGGAGTCGGCGCGCCAGGTTGCTTCAGCCGCGAGAAGCGCTTGCAGACAGAGTCCGCCAATACGCTCAACGGCTGAGGCGTCGACTTCGATCGGTTGACGGCGCGCCCGCTTGAACTCCGCCAACAGCGGTGCGGCCGCGCCGAGATCCAGGTGGGAAGCTAGTCGCATCGAAAGCTCCGCGCACTAGAACTCTTGCCAATCGTCGTCGCCCTTCAGAGCGGCCGAGCCCTGCGACGCGAACTGCGCGACACGCTGTCGTTGGTGTCCGATCGACTGTGCCTGAGGCTGCTTTGAGCGCGAATTGGCCGGCGCCGCACTCGGCGCGGCGCCTGTCTGGAAGCGCCCCATCAGGCTTATCAGCTCCTGCGCTTCCTGAGTGAGAGAATGGCTTGCGGCTGTCGATTGCTCGACCATCGCGGCGTTTTGCTGCGTAACCTGATCCATCTGATTGATGGCGGTATTGACCTCGGCGAGCGCCGTCGATTGTTCTTGCGCGGACGCGGCGATTTCCGAGACCAATCCGGAGATTTCGCTAACCCGCCCGACGATGAGGCCAAGCGCGCGGCCCGCTTCGCCGACCAGCTCAACGCCAGTGCCGACATGCTGCGAACTCGTGGAGATAAGGCCCTTGATTTCCTTGGCGGCTTCCGACGAGCGCTGGGCAAGCGCGCGGACCTCAGAAGCAACGACCGCAAAGCCCCGACCCGCCTCTCCAGCGCGCGCCGCTTCGACGCCCGCATTGAGCGCCAGCAAGTTGGTCTGGAAGGCGATCTCGTCGATGACGCCGATGATTTGAGAAATCTGCTTCGAAGACTTTTCAATCTCGGCCATCGCGGCAACGGTTTCTTGCACGACCTGACCAGAGGCCTCCGCGTCTGAGCGCGTCGTCGCGACGACACTGTTCGCTTGCTTGGCGCCTTCTGCCGTCTTGCGCACTGTCGCGGTAATTTCGTCGAGCGCTGCCGCCGTTTCTTCCAGACTCGCGGCTTGCTGTTCTGTGCGGCGCGAGAGGTCATCAGCCGCTTGGCTGATTTCACCTGCGCCGGTGCGAATGCCGCCGGCGTTGACGACAATGGTTTTCATCGCCTCCTGCAGCTTACCTATGGCTTCGTTGAAATCACTGCGCAGCTTTTCGTATTCGCCCGGGAATTGCGTCGTGATGCGCGCCGTCAGGTCGCCCTCGGCTAGGTGGCCCAGCCCGTCGGCTAGACCGCGCACCACCTTCGTTTGCTCTTCGGCGCGCGAGCTCCGCTCGGCTTCCGCGGCCTGACGATCAATCTCGATTTGAGTGACGTCACTTGCGAACTTCACGACCTTGAATGGCTTGCCGTTGCCATCGAGGATCGGATTGTAGGTCGCCTCAATCCAAACTTCGCGGCCGCCCTTGCCGAGGCGCTTGAATTTTCCGGCTTCGAACTCACCGCGATTGAGCTTGTCCCAGAAGGCCTTGTAGTCGGGGCTGCGAGCATAACTTGGCTCGGCGAACATCGAGTGATGTTTGCCGACGATTTCGCTGAGCGAGTAGCCAAGCGCCTGGCAGAAGTTCTCGTTCGCTTGAACGATGGTGCCATCGAGATTGAATTCGATGATGGCCTGCGCGCGACCGAGTGCGGCAAGCATGCCGGCGTTCATGCGGGCTTGGGTGACGTTGTCCCACTGCAGAACATTGCCGACGTAGCGGCGTTGCGCGTCATAAACCGCGCCGACGTTGAGAGCGAACTTGAGGTCTCCCACCGAGATGTCGGTGCGGTATGGCAGCCGAGATGGGTCGGACAGGAGTTGCCGCTGGTGCGACGGGTTCTTGTGGAACATGTCGATGCACGAACCGACGATCTTGCTCGCTTCGAAGCTTGGCCAAAGCTTACGGAATGCGTCGGCATTGTCTGTAAGCAGCTTCTTGGTCGCTTCGTTGACGTAGGTGACCTTGAAGTCGCGATCGATCATCATGGTTGCGACGGAAGAAGCCTCGAACGCCGCGCTCTTATAGGTGGTTTCTGTTTGAAGAACGCTCTGCGCCGCTAGCGCTTTTTGCATCGCCGACAGCGTCGCGGCGATCTTGCCGGTTTCGTGCCGATCGCTCGTATAGGGAACGTCCACGTCGACGTTGCCTGACGTCAATCCGTCCATAGCAGCGCCAAGCGCGCGGAAGCGCTGCGAAAGACCACGGGCGGTTGTCCATGCCAAGCCTGCTGACAGCAGCACGCCCATGAGCGCGATAATCGCCGAGAGCGCGAGAGTGCCTTGCTCTTGCGCAACGCGCTGTTGCAGCAGAGTCTCAAGCTCTTGTCCGCCCGCCGACCAAGCGTCCGTCAGCACGCGCGGGAAATCGGTCTCCGTAGTCGAGTTGGCGGCTCTCGGTTCGCCGAGGGCAGTACCGCGCTCCTCGCGCACCATGCGCGCGGAAACTTCCGCCACCGCATCCGCGTTGCGGGCATAGCCGGCGACCGAACTGTCTCCATCGGCGTGTTGCACCGCCGACCGCATGGCGGCTACTGCGTTTGAGGAATCGGTTTCGAAATTCGAAATCGCGCTCAGCACGTTGACCATGTGCTGTTGTGGATTTGTAGCCGGCGCATCGCCGGCATTGTCCAGCATTGATTCCCGCGCCATCATCGTCGGCAGGCCCGAGGACAAAGCCGTTCCCAGATAATAGGTCACGTATTCTGGATCGAGGGTGATCTTAGATCCATCAGCGATCGCCGACAGCAATGCGCTCGCCGCCTGCATGCGCTCCGTGCCGGCATGCGAATTCACAAACGCGGTGTAGGCTTCCGCAGTGTGAAGCTTTGCATCCCATTGTTCGTGATCGGCGATTGTGCAACAAGATTCAGAATTGAGTGCGCTCCAGACCTCGCGCATGTACTGGACGCCGTCGCGCTCGCTGCTTGCAAAGCCAACGTCGTGCAATTGCTGCGAGATGATCGCACCAGTGAGCGCTGTCGCGGTCAAGGCAAACACGCCAGAGATGGCGCCCAGTCGCGTGCCGATGGAAAGATGAGAATTGAACTTGCTGAACATGGGCTAGCCCCTTGCCTCGCTTGAATGCTCGAGATTGAAACGGAGACACGACTTGCTCGCGCGATCCCGGTCTCCATCGGGCTCGAGCATCAAAATCTCGGACAAAACGGGCGGCTCAGCGCGCAGGCGCGTGTATCGTGACCGAATCCCGCAGATCATAACGCGTCTCGCAAAACTATTCGTTTTCGATACGGGCGCGGTGGTTAATCGTACGTATCCCGAGCTGCGAATACGCACTTTGGCCTATGCTCAATTTGGGTCGGAGGAAAAATCGACGCTGATGCGGATGCCCGCGATGAATGCTTCGCGGTCGCGATCGCCCCCGGCGTTCGACACGAATTGAATATCCGGCTGAATCGACACCCAGGGCGACATCCGATCCGAGTATGCGAGCTCAAAGATCGTTTCGCGTGTGGAAGTCCTCGCGCCAAGCTCTTCCAGGTTGGCGCGGAAGCCAGAGCTCAGCGCTGCGCTGGCAATACCGGCAGACAACACACTGTCTGGGCGGCCCGCGAAAACATGCTCGAGGAGAACGCCGCTTTGCCAACTCGACCGGAACGGAGTTGTTCTGCCTTCGGAAAAGCCCGCGCGCACGAACGCCACCGCGCTGCGCACATCGTTTTCACCGCCCCACAAACGCGCTTGCGCTAACCCATAAAATCCCTGCGCATGGCGACGTAGCGGAGCGCCAAGCCCATCGACTTCGCGAATATCGTCCCGCCGGCGGGTATAGCGCCAGGCGCCGAGTGAGAGCGAACCCCAACCATTCCAAGTCACTTCACCAATGGTTATCGCCCCTTCTGGGTAGTCAAGATTGACGCCGCCTGGATCGCCCAGCGACGACGCTCGGGCGTTAAACACGGCCAGGCGCAGGTCAACACTGGGGCCAACTACCACGCGCCCGCGCACAGCAAGCGACGTGGACGGGTAGGTTGAGGGACCGTTGCTGCCAGTCGATGAGAACTCTGGGCCGAGTCCAAAGGAGGGATTCATCAAGAGGCCTGACGCGTCAGTCGCGTAGAAGTCAGCGTTAACTTCCTGCAGTCCCGCTCTCAGCGCAGCGTGGCCATCGAATCCGCTTTGCTCGTACCAAAGCTCATAGACACGGAGGCGTTGTCCACCCACCTCAATATTGTCGACGCCTTGCAGCGTGGCGGCGTCATCATTGGGCGCGGCGCCCGCGGTGTTGTTCAAGTCGATGTGGAATGCGCCGCCTCGTATCCAGTTTGCCGCGTCAAAATCCAGTGTCGCATGTAAGCTGTCCAGCCAGCGGCCGTGACGATTAACCCCGTCGCCCGACGCGGCGACGACATCCGATTGATAGGAAAGCGACCAGTTGAGCGGCGATTCCTGTGCGTCGGCGCCGAATGGAACCGCCGCATATCCCATCGCCGCGATCGCGGCTGCACCGCCCGCGCGTGCGCGCAACCCAAGTATTCGTACGTCAGCACTCATTCTCGGGGGTCCCCGATAGCGGTTGTGCCGAACTTGGGTTAACGACGATTTAGCCGAGCTGGCGCGGGTCTTGCGTCACGACACGGACAGTCGGAGTAAACGGGTGAGCATCGCCAAGGTCATCATCGCAGGTGCGGTTGGGCTTGCGGGTGCAGCGTTCCCGGCGGCAGCAGAGTCCATCGCCGTGAGCACACCGAATGGCTTCACCACAGCTGCGTCTGCATCAAGCGATGCTCACGGTTTCGTCGTCGCTCACGGTCTCCTCTGCCGCCGCGAATCAGCGGCGTTGCGCCCCTTCGCGATCGAACTTGAGCGGCTAGGACCAAACGGCGAAGTGTTGAGTTCGATGCGCGCGCCGATCAACGGCGCGCTCGGCCGCAGCCGCGGTTGTGGTGTATTCACGATCCACACCGGTTGGCGGCTGACCGCTGGCGAGACTGTGCGCGCAACGACGCGTTGACGGGGGCGGCGCCGCCTCCCGCGCCAAGCGAATTCTTGCGAAACGTCATGGCGCTCCTTCGCGCCCCTGTGCTTTCCCAGTCCAAACTAATCCGGGCGGCGAAGGAATTGAGTAACCTTGCTGAACGAGGCTGGCGTTCAGACTTGTCGAATCTTGCGAACTGTCACCTAGTCGCGCCGAAACGAAACAGATGTCGCAGCCCGCCCTACCTGCTCGCCCCATTGCCAAGGAGCAAGCCTCCGACACGCTAAGCGGCCCACAAAAGGCCGCCGTCGTGATGCTTGCGTTAGGCGACCAAGCTGCAACCATCCTCGGCCAACTGGATGAGGAGGAAGTTCGACTCGTCTCCGAAACAATTGCCAACCTGGGGATCGTTCAACACAACATCGTCGAGGCCGTGACGATCGACTTTTTCGATCGCTTGACCAACGTCAGCACGCTTATCGGCTCCTATGAACACACTCAGCGGCTGCTGACCTCGGTGCTCCCCAAAGAGCGCGTCGACGCTCTCATGGAAGAATTGCGGGGTCCGGCTGGACGCAGCGTTTGGGAAAAGCTCACCAACGTCAACGAGGCGGTGCTTGCCGGTTACCTTGCGCACGAATACCCCCAGACCGTCGCCATCATCCTGCTGAAGCTGAAGCCGGATTTCGCCGCACGCGTGCTTGGTTCGCTGCCCGATGAGTTTGGCCAAGAAGTAATTGGGCGGATGCTGGCGGCCGAACCGGTCAGCCGTGACATTCTCGAACAGATCGAGGTTACTCTCCGCAACGAGTTCATCTCGAACCTCACGCGCAGTGCAAAGCGCGACAGCCACGAAATCATGGCCGAGATCTTCAACAACTTCGATCGACAGACCGAGTCTCGATTCATGTCAGGGCTCGATCACAAGAATCAGCAAAGCGCTGAGCGCATTCGCGCACTAATGTTCTTGTTTGAAGACCTCGCTAAGCTCGATAGCGGCGGCGTGCAAACGCTGTTGCGTGCAACTGACAAGTCGGACTTGTCGCTCGCGCTCAAGGGCGCATCCGAAGCCCTGCGCGCGCTCTTCCTTTCCAACATGTCCGAGCGCGGCGCGAAGTTGCTGCGCGAAGAAATGCAGGCGCTGGGGCCCGTGCGCCTAAAGGATGTCGATGCCGCGCAGACCAAGATCGTAGCCCTCGCCAAGGACCTCGCAGCGCGCGGAGAACTGATGCTCGCTCAAGGTCGCAGCGAGGATGAACTGATCTACTGACAAGACCCCGCGAACTTACGCGGGCTGCAGATGTCGCAAAGCTCAATCAATGGAGCTGACGCAGGGACAATCTAAAGCTCCCACCCCCTAGACGAGGTTCGATTCCGGCGGCCGCAGCATCCATGCTCAAAAAAGCTCGCGACCGCGGTTCGGCGGGTTGACAGCGATCAATTGTTCCCAGCCCGAGCGGAGGGAAACTCAAACACGTGTCGCCTTGCGCCTGGGACGGCTCCAGGCTGATTAGTGAGGGTTCTGTGGACGCAGACATCGTCATCGCTGGCGCCGGCCCGGCCGGCCTGAGCCTCGCTGCGGCCTTGGCTGGTACGTCGCTCTCGGTCTTGATTTTGGAACGGGCGCCGCAGAGAGCGCTGAAGAACCCAGCCTATGATGGTCGTGAAATCGCGCTGACCGCTTCGTCCGTCGCCGCGTTGGGACGGCTAGGCGTGCTCCAACGCATTGCAGAGGCCGATATGGCGCCGCTTCGTTCGGCGCGCGTGTTTAATGGTTCGTCTTCCCACACCCTTGAATTTCGCAACGTGCGCGATTCCAAATCACCACTTGGCCTTATGGTTTCAAACGCCGCCCTGAAGCGCGCGCTCTATGAGGCGGTATCCCAGCACGGCAATATCACCTTGCGCGACGAGACAATCGTAACCGGCGCGCGCGCGGCCGCGGATACTATCGAAATTCAGACGCAGGACGCCTCATTGAAGAGCTGCTTGCTGGTGGCGGCAGACACTCGCTTTTCAGCGCTACGCGCGAGCCAAGGGATCGGCGCTTTCATGTATGAATTTGGCAAGACCATGTTGGTGTGCCGAATTCACCATGAGAAGCCGCACGACGGCGTGGCGACGGAATGGTTCGGCCACAATCAGACCGTCGCCATGTTGCCGCTGCAAGACAATCTCTCTTCGTTCGTCATCACGTTGCCTGAATCACAGATCGCCGCGCTGATGGAGTTGAGCGAAACACAATTTGCGGAAGAGGTTCAGCAACGCACGCAGCAACGCTGGGGAGCGCTGTCATTGGCGAGCGCCCGTTTCCGTTATCCCTTGGTCGCCGTCTTCGCCCATCGTTTCGTTGCGCCGCGCTTTGCGCTGACTGGTGACGCGGCGGTGGGCATGCATCCTGTTACAGCACACGGATTCAATCTTGGGCTCTCCGGCGCTGGCCGTCTCGCTGCGCAAATTCTTGCCTCTCAACGCGCCGGCTGCGACATCGCTGACCCACGTGGGCTCAGGCGTTACGAATGCGGACATCGGCGCGCCACGGCGCCGCTCTTCTTCGCAACCAACGCGCTCGCATCGCTTTATACCGATGAGCGTGGTCCCGCGCGTGTCGCACGAACCCTCGGACTGCGCGCGCTCAATGCGGCGACACCGGTCAAACATGCGATCGAGACGTGGCTGTCCGCGACGGAGAATAAGCATTCAGAGCCAACACGGCGCGCCGCATGAAGGCCGCTCAAGACCTGCTACAGCACCTGTCTGCGCTTGGCGTCAGGGCCTGCTTTGCCAATCCTGGTACGTCGGAGATGCACTTGGTGGCGGCGCTGGATAGCGCTCCCACAATACGGCCAATCTTGTGTCTCTTTGAGGGCGTCGCCACCGGCGCCGCCGATGGATTCGGCCGCATGAGCGGGTCGCCGGCGCTGACACTCTTGCATCTGGGTCCCGGGCTCGGGAATGGTCTCGCCAACCTCCATAACGCATGGCGCGCACGAACACCGTTGATTTCGCTCATCGGCGAACACGCTACGTACCACCGATCAAACGACCCTCCCCTCGCAAGCGACATCGCTGCTCTTGCGCGCCCGGTCTCTGCCTGGTTGCGTACGGTTGAATCCGCTGACGCTCTGACAAGCCTTGGCGCCGAGGCCTTTGCCGCGGCATGCCGCGAGGGCCCTGCCGCGCTCATCCTTCCCGCCGACATCGCTTGGTCCGATACGCAGCCAGCAAAGCCAAACATTTCTACCCAAGCTCGGAGCGAAGCCTGGACTGTGAGACTTGACGCGGCTGCGGCGGCGCTTCGGACAAAGCCGTCCGTGCTCTTGATCGGTGGGCGCAATCTCAGCGCCCGCGCCTGCGAAGCCGCGGGTCGAATTGCCGACGCAACCGGGGCCCGCGTTTTCGTTGAAACCTTTCCCGCGCGCATTGCGCGCGGCGCCGGGCGCCGGTCATTTGCTCGTCTGCCCTATCTAACGGAAATGGCAGTGGGTCTGTTAGCGGACGCGGCAACGATAATCGGCGTAGGCGCCGGCCCTCCGGTCGCGTTCTTCGCCCTTCCAGAACGAGCGACACGTCTCGCGCCGGACACAGCTCAGTTCTTGCAACTCTCCGAGAAGATCGATGACAGCGAAGCTGTGCTCGAAGCACTGGCAGAAGTTCTCGGCGCAAAGCAGCACGCGGAGCGGCCGGCGGCCGAGCGCCCTGCTCTGCAAACAACCGATGCGCCACTCGACTCCTTACGGCTGGCGCAAGCGCTCGCCGCAACCTTGCCTGAGGACGCAATCGTTTCCGATGAATCAATTACTCTCGGGGCAGGCGCCTTCGACATGGCGGCGGGCGCCGCGCACCACGACTGGCTCACGCTCACCGGGGGCGCCATTGGTCAAGGCTTGCCTCTTGCCACGGGAGCCGCTGTTGCCTGCCCGGAGCGGCGCGTCGTTGCGCTACAGGCCGATGGCAGTGCACTCTACACGATACAGGCGTTGTGGACCCAAGCACGCGAGCAACTCAACGTCACCAACGTCATCCTAAACAACGGCGCTTACGCCATCCTATCGCTTGAACTCATGCGCACAGGAGTGACCAACGACTCGCACGCGGCGCGCGAGCTCTTCAATCTCAACCGTCCGGTGATCGACTTCTGCAGCGTCGCCCGTGGCTTCGGGATGCCCGCCGTTCAAGTACATAGCGCGAAAGCACTTGAAGCGGCGTTGCATCGGTCCTTCGCCACGCCGGGCCCCATGCTGATCGAGGCGATATTCCCACAATGATGGAAGCGCTCCCCATCGAACTAACCTCGCTGCTTGCAACGAGATTTGGCGAGCGCTTCACAACAACTCAGGCGGTCCGCGATCAACATAGCGGCGCGGGCATGCATCTGCCGCCACTGCCGCCGCAGGCCGTCGCGTACGCACAAACGCTGGAAGAGATCGTTAGTGTCGCGGCGGCTTGTTGTACATTCAAGACTCCAATCATTCCCTATGGCGCCGGGACGTCCCTGGAGTGCCATGTCGGCGCGCTCCGTGGCGGCGTCTGCCTTGATTTGAGCCGCATGAATCAGATTTTGCGCGTCTCCAACGACGATCAGGATTGCACAGTTGAAGCCGGTGTCACGCGAACTCAACTGAACTCTTACCTCCGCGACACCGGCCTATTCTTTCCCGTCGATCCGGGCGCCGACGCAACTCTGGGCGGTATGGCCGCGACGCGCGCTTCGGGAACCACCACGGTCCGCTACGGCGGCATGCGCGAGAACGTTGTCGCACTTACAGTCGTGACACCGGAAGCGCAGATTATCCGTACCGCCAGGCGAGCCAGAAAATCAGCCGCCGGTTATGATCTCACGCACCTATTCGTCGGCGCAGAAGGCACCCTTGGCATTATCGCCGACCTCACGCTACGCCTGCATCCGATGCCGGAAGCCTCCAGCGCGGCGGTTGTTTGCTTTGAGGACACAGCGAGCGCAGTCGCGACCGTGGTAGAAACCATTCAGGCCGGGTTACCGATCGCTCGCGCCGAATATCTCGACGCCAAGGCGATTGATCTTGTCAATCGTACATTCGCCCTCTCCTACACAGTCGCGGACACATTGTTCTTGGAGTTTCACGGCGAACCTGAAGAGGTTGAGCGGACCATCCGAAGCGTTGAAACCATAGCCGCCGCCCGCGGTGGGCGCGCCTTTCAATGGGCGATTGAAGCCGAACACCGAAACGCGCTTTGGCGCGCACGCCACCAAGCGGGCTTTGCGGCGGCCGCGTCGCGCCCGGGCTGCCGGCCATGGTCGACCGATGTGTGCGTGCCCATCAGTCACCTCGCCGAGAACATTCTCGCCGCCAAGGTGGATTTGGTCGAGGCGCCATTTCCGTCCGTTGTGCTCGGACATATCGGCGACGGCAACTTCCACGCCATCCTTCTCGCTGATCCGGATAACGCTGATGAAGTGGCGGCGGCGATGCGCATCAATCAGCGCATCGTCGCGCGCGCGCTGGCGTCCGACGGAACCTGCACCGGCGAACATGGCGTTGGCGTCGGAAAGCGTGAAGCTCTATGCGAAGAATTGGGCGGCGCCGTTGGGGTTATGCGCGCCATCAAACGCGCCCTCGATCCGCACGACATCATGAACCCCGGCAAGATTTTGCTGTCCGCTTGAGGCTCTAGGGCGCTCTCAGTGGTCGGCTGGTCGCCGACCGCCAGAAATCATCGGCAATACTGCCAGCACAATTGGCATCGGCTCTTCGCGCCAAACCTTCACCGCCAACAATCGCCCTTGCCCTCGCGCATCCATCTGCAGCTCCCAGCGTCCATAGGTGCGGCGGTCCGTTCCGCCGACGTGAACGCCCTGACAGGCGACAGGACCACCGTCGAGATTGAGCGCCATCTTCAGATCAAGCGGCGCGGCCCGCAGAAACGCCGCGAAGCGATTGAGCGTGAAGAAGGCGCCACGCGTGGTGCCAATAATGATGTGACCAGTTCCATCCCCTCCGACGAAACTTCTGTTGGCGAGCCAACCGCTATCAGCTGCCACGCGCGTCGAGCCATCGCGGGCAATAAGCAGAGGAAACGACACAAAGGCCGTCTGCGCGCCTGCCATCTCGGCGCGCCAATCCCGGTTCGCAAGATCCCGGATTTCGGCGTGACCAACCGTTGAGACGAACGCCGCGTGCGTGCTTGTGTACGCGCTCGGTCCCAAGAGCTGGCCGTCCATAACAGTTGGGGTGGCTGGCAGGCCGGTGCGCGCGAAATAGCTGCCGTTGACAACCAGCGCCGCGTTGAGCCGCCGCATCCAGGCGCTAAGCGGGGTGCGATTGCGCCGATCGTTGCGCACGACAAAGCGAAAGCGCGCGGGATCGATGCGTGCGAGGAACACGCGATCAACCTCCTCGCCCCCCGCCAACGCCGGAAGCTCCGCGATTTCGAAGCCGGGCGCCAGAGCGCGCCATCCCACGCGGCCGGGAACAGCTACCGGCGCCGGACGGTGCATGGCCAGACGCACGTTGCGGTCAAGCCATGGCGTGTGTTCGTCCACGGGTATCCAGGCCAAACCTCCTTGCGCGACCAAGATGCTGGTGCCCAGCGCCTTTTCATAGAGGGCCAAGCCGAGCCACGCGATGGCCAGGAACGAAAGCGTCAGAGCGAGGCGCTTGCGCTGAGTTACGAAGGCTCTAAGACCGAGCGCCGCGGTCCTGAATGCGCTTCTCATGGCGCACCGCCGATCCGCGCGCGTCGCGCTACGAACATCGCGGCGGCGATGGCGAGCAACAGTGCAAAGAGCGCCAGTTCAGCTGGCTCCGGCGCCGGCGCGCCGCCAAAGCTACTGCCACCGACGGTCTCGCCATAGGCGTTTGGCCCAACGCCGGCAGGCATCGGCAACGGCACGTCCGCGTCTTGTGCAGAACCGGCGTTCGGATTGACCACATTTTGCGATACCGCGACGAACGAGGTCCAGTTGGTCATCAGCGCATAGTCGAGACCGAGACGTGTGACGCGCGCTTGCAGGTCATCGTTGTTAGCGTGGGTGATGCGCACCTCAGCAGGGCTTGTGTAATCGCGCATCAGGTCTTCGATCTGCGAACGCGCCCAGATCGCAGGGATCGCCGAAGCTGACGCCTGCGTGTCTGCTGCATCCGTCAACCGCACATGCACAGGCAGGCTCGCGGGGCGGCCGTTGACATTGCCGCTCACCATGACGGTAGCTTCGCGTGCGCCGCCGAAACGGCCCATCACCCGCAAGCTCTCACCCGCGAAAAGATCGGGGAGGATGGCCGGCGTGACTTCAGTTGGGTTGAGCGCGCCCCAATCGATGCGAATGTCAGTCAAGACAGGCGTATCAAGGCGTTGCGCTAACGCATGCGCGGCTTCGAGCGAACTTTCGGTCGGGTCAATATAGCGGGCAAAGCCACGGCCACGGCGCGCCATTTCCGACAGCAAGTACCGGTTGGGCGATGTGCCGACGCCAAACGCATAGACACGCGCCTGACCCATCATGCGGCTCATATCGGAAAGCACTTCGGCTTCGTTGCCGATATAACCATCGCTCAGGAAGACAACAATGCGCAGCGTGTTCGGCTGCTGCGATGCACCAAAGGCTTGGCGCATCGCCGGCATCAGCTCGGTACCGCCTTGTGCGGTGAGTCCAGATACGAAGCGCTGACCGGCGGCGATGTTTTGCGCAGTCGCCGGCGCTGGTCCTTCCGAGAACTCGCGGGGCGTCGAATCAAACTGGACGATGCGATAATAATCTGTGGGCCGCAGCGTGCGCAGCGCGTCCTGCATGAACGCTTTACTCGCCTCGATCGGTTCGCCGTCCATGGATCCAGACGTGTCGAGGACAAAAACGATTTCGCGCGGTGTAATCTGTGCGTCGGTGGGCGCCGCTGGCGGCTCAACCACTAAGCTGAAGAAGCCGCCGCGCGCATCGCGGTGCGTCATGACTCCAGTCTGCACGGCGCCGCCCGCCAAACTGTAACGCAGGATGAAGTCGCGGTTGTCGATGGCGCTACCGGCTTGAAAGCTGACAGCGCGATGATCGCCTGCGCCGCTTACGGCGAGCGGATGCGTGGCGCTGGTCACGCTGGCGATCGCAAACGGGGCCGCGAGACTGACGTGCATGGACACGCGATCCGGCGGGATGACGTTCGGCAAGGTCAAGCCGAACACAGCGTGCGGATAGGCTGGCGGCGGCGCAATGGTCCACCCGCCGTTCGCGGGAGACGGTCGCTCCGAGGCCGCTTGCGACGAAGCCGACGGCGCCGGGTTGTAACGCGGGCCAACCACCATCGGCACAACGAGTTCATAGGCGCCGTCTACACGCGGCACGACTTGGGCGTAGTGGATGGTTACGCGAACGGGTGCGCCCGGCATCAAATTAGCGACCTGCTGCGTAAACATGTTGGGCCGATGCTGCGTCAAGAGCGCGGCGGCTCGCCCTTCGCTGCGCGCCTGCTCATATTCCTGGCGCGCTTGGTCGCGCTCGCGAATCTGCGCGCGAATAGTTTGATTGCCGACTTGCATTGTCATGGCGTCGACGGCCGCGCCTTCGCTCAGAGGAAACAGATAGGTTGCGTTAAGGGGCTGCCGCGTTGGGTTCTCGAAGGTTTGCACGACTGTAACGCCGGCCAGGTCGCCATCGATGTTGACGCTGAAGTCGCTGTGCAGCATCGGCAGCGGCACGACGCGGCCGTCGACCGTCGCTTCAAGATGACCGCCAAGCTCCTCGCCGACGGCGCGGGCTTCCGATGTTCGGGATGAAGACACCAGCGCCACGGCTGCGAGCCCCAGCAGTGTTCGCCTGAACAGCATATCTCACTCCCTCTGTGCGAACGTTTGATGGATCGAATGAAGGTCGAGCGCGGCGACGAGGCCTGCGTCGAACGCAGCGCGCGCCAGTGTATCGCGGCCCGCAGGGGCGATGCGCTGAACCGAGGTCCAGACCGTCGAACGGTCTGCCATCCATATCCACACGGCCTCGGACACGCTGGCGGCGACGCGGCCGGTGTTGGAGATGAATCTGGTCTCGATGTCATAGGCGCGCCCATCAGGTGCGATGGCGCGGTATTGCGCCGAGGGCGCAGGCGTGAAGCGCAAGCCTACATACTCAACGTGATAGCCAAGACCGCGAAGGCACTCGTCCGGTGCGTGAAGATGCCGTAGCGGCGATGTGGTGCGCGTGAGCAACAGTGCGTACGGACCGTAGCGCGCTTTCACTGCGGCGCCGCCGTATTGCTCGAAGTAGGCCCGCTCGGTCGAGGTCAGGGGTGAACTTGCGGCGCGATAGACGCCGATGCGCTCCGGCGCCTCGATCGAGACGGTGCGTGCGCCGACATCGAGCGGCCTATGCGGCGCGGCCACGACAATCGTGGCAACAGCGCAGAACATTGCCGCGGAACGAATGCCGAGAATTCGCACGGCCGGCCGAAACCGCGCACTCTCAACCGCTGCAGGTTGCACCGCATTGGCCCAAAGCATGAGCGGCAGCGAGCTCACGCCCAGCGTCACGAGCCCGACCAAGCCGTGCCAAGGTTCGGCCATAACGTCGAAGCCCAGCCGCGTCGGCCCGGCGGCAACACCGGCGGCCAACAACACTATGCGTGCGATGTTTCCGCAAACGGCCGCGAGAACCGCAATGCCAAT
>JACQAC010000106.1:0-7500 GCA_016195245.1 Pseudomonadota bacterium | reverse complement strand
CGTGGGTGGGAAGCGTCCTCCTGGGTGTGGCGTTGGTGGCGTTCGTCGCCGCCAACTGGGACGCGCTGACGCCAATCCTTCGCTTCACCATCATCGTCGCCACATTCTTGGGCTTCGCTGGCGCCGGCGCTTGGGCCGCGTACAGGCAGCGCCCACTACTCACCAACATGCTGATGATGCTGGCGGCGATCGCCTACGCTGCGGCCGTGGGGCTGACTGCACAAATCTTCGACTTGCCAAGTGACACGCGTGCCGCTTGCTACGGCGCTGGTCTCGCCGCCTACGGCCTAGCGCTTGCGGGCCGCTCGACAGGCGCAGCAGTAGTCGCACTCATCCTCATCGGGTTCGGCGATTTCACCGAACACGGTTGGTTTACGGGGCAGGACCGAGACTTGCCGTGGATGCTGTTTGCCTCGCCGCTTGGCGCATATCTCGCGTTGCGATGGGGTTCGGCGCCGCTCGCGCATATCTCGGCGTTCGCCATTATTTATTGCTTCACCTGGTTCGCGGCGCGCACTGAAGCTCATGCGAGCACCTTCATTGTCTTGGCGCTCGTGTTGGGCGCGCTGGCTGCAAGCGCGCGCTGGCTGCGCGCGCATGAACGTCAATTTGCAGCCGTGTTCTATGGCTGGTTCACGCTCGCCGCACTCATGTTTTTTGCTATCGGCGGCTACTTGCCTTGGTTCGGCGACACCAACGGAGGCATTACACATCGCTTGGTTTGGCTCGCGGCGTCTGGCGCGCTGATTGCGCTTGGACGGCATGATCGTCACGGCATGACGACAGCGGTTGCGGTGCTGAGCCTCATCGGGGCCATTATCGGCACTCTCGGTGATCTCGGACTAAACCTGATGGCGTCGGCCGGCGTCTTTCTCGTTTCCGCACTTGCAGCGCTGGTCGGGGGCTTGGCCCTGCGCGCACGGACGAAAGCGACATGAAGATCGACGCCGCTCCCCGCATCTTGGCGGTTGCCGTCACGTGCGCGGTGATCCTGATCGGCTTCGTGGCCAATGAAGGCGCGGCGCGCGCGAACGGTCAGGAAGTGTTGATGCCTGTCGAAGGCACTGATCCCCGCGATCTGCTCAGCGGCCACTATGTCCAGCTCGCATTCAATCAACGGCTTGATCCTGACGAGCACTGCCCCGCTCCGCAAAACGGTGACTGGGCAGCGCTGCGCTCGCGTGGCGACATCTACGTGGTGGTAGGCGGCGCGGGTTCGCGCGCGGAAGCGGAGCAGGTCGGACCCGTGCTTGTGAAGGCGCGCTACACCTGCTCACCGCCCTCGCCGCCAACCGGCAACGACGCGCCAGGCGCCCCCGGCAACGTCCACCTCGATCTCAGCATTGACCGCTTTTACGTCAGCCAAGCAGAAGCCCAGCGGATCGAGGCCGCCTTGGCGGCTCAGCGCAACGATGCGTCGCGGCGTGTGCTCGCGATTGTCTCGGTGGGTCGGGACGGCATTGCGCGGCTAAAAGGCCTTGTCATCGACAATCAGCGGCTTGAGCTCAACTGGCTGTAGTCAGCCCCAAGGTCCTCGGACCGCAGTATTCTTTGGCGCAAGCACCAGATAGGCCAACCCGCCAACGATGAAGCCGCCCAAGTGCGCTTCCCACGCGATCGGCAGAATGTGGGCGGCGGCGAGGAAGCCCATGAGTACGACGTTGATGCCGAGGAATGAAAGGATTGCGTTGCGCACTTGCGGGTCGGCAAGCGCTGCTGTTGGCGTTGGCCGCACTGCCAAGAAATACGCGCCGAACAAGCCGCAAATCGCGCCGGAAGCGCCGACAGCAGGATAGTTGGCGTGCGCGTTGATGAGAATGAACGCGCCTGCTCCACCAAGCGCTGAAAGAAAAAACAACAGCAAGAAGCGTGCGCCGCCGATGCGCCGCGCCAAGAATGGCGACGCCTGCAAATAGGCAAGCATGTTCATCAGGATGTGCGGCCAGCCGTAGTGCGCGAACACATGTCCGAAGAGCGGGAACGCAGCGTCGGCCCAAGATTGGTAGTGATCTGGCGACGACGCGTCGAAACGCGCGGGCACGATAGCCAGCAAATTGAAGATATCTTGGTGGCGTTCCGGATCGTATTGGCCGGTCAGCAGGAAAGTGGCGACAATCGCGCCCGCCAGCAGCAGCACGACAAGCGGCGTCTGCGGCCGGCGATCATAGTACCCGTCGGTCAAACCGTTGCTCCCGCTGCGTCGCTTAGATGCCAGGCTCGAAGAAGCGCTGATCCATCTCGTTGGCCGGCATCAGGCCTTCGCAACAAGCGCCACCCACAGGCCGGGCCGGAATGCCGGCCACGGTGCAGCGTGGCTTGACATCTTCCAGCACGACCGATCCCGCCGCAATGCGCGCGTCTTCGCCGACCTCGATATTACCCAGCACTTTCGCGCCGGCGCCGATCAAGACGCCGCGGCGGATTTTTGGATGACGATCGCCGCTTTCCTTGCCCGTGCCGCCGAGCGTCACCGAATGCAACATCGAGACGTCATCTTCCACGACCGCGGTCTCGCCAATGACGATGCCGTGGGCGTGGTCGACGAACACGCCGGAACCGATCTTGGCGGCGGGATGAATGTCGACGGCGAACAATTCCGAGATCCGGCTTTGCAGATGGTAGGCAAGGATTTCGCGCTGTTGCTCCCATAGCCAATGCGCGATGCGATACGCTTGCAGGCCGCCATAGCCCTTAAAGTAGAGGAACGGTTGCAGATAGGTGCGGCAGGCCGGATCGCGCTCGCGAACGACCCGCATGTCGCGCGCAGCTTGCGCGGCGAGATTGGTATCCGCCGCGTAGCATTCACGGATGACCTCGCGGAGTTGCAGAGGCCCCAGGTCGCCGTATCCGAGCTTCTGCGCCAAATGATACGAGAGCGCTTCTTCGATGCGGTCGTGATGCAAGATCGAAGCGTGCAGATAGGACGCCAGCAGCGGCTCTTCCGCCGCCGCCTGCACGGCTTCCACACGCAACTGCGCCCAGACGCCGCCGGACGCTTCGAACAAGCGCGGAGAAGATTCGCTCATGATCCCGTCCCTTTTCCGAGCATGGCCGCCGCTAGAGACTCCGGCAGCTCGCCCGTGATCGCCATGTGGTGGGCGCGGAGTGCGGCGGCAACCGTCAGACTATCGCGAATGCGCCCGTCAAGCACGCGCGCCAATAGCTCCGCGAAGGGCACGCGGCGGTGCCTCAGCACCTCCGTGGCTTCCGGCCGCTTCTCGCCGCTCTCAAGACCGGTCGCCAGAAAGATGACGCCCCGCTCGTCGGTCACCGAATTGGACAAGTCCATTTCGAGAATCGGCGCCCACGTCGAGGCCCGCAGTCCGGTCTCTTCTTCCAGTTCGCGCCGGGCGCACACGAGTGGTGTTTCGCCCGGTTCGCCGCCGCCCTCCGGCATTTCCCAGGAATAACGGCCAAGCGGAAATCGCCATTGGCCGACCAAATGCACGCTGCCGTCGGCCTCAATCGGCAACACGCCTACCGCTGTGCGCCAAAAGCGCACCACTGTGTATTCGCCTTGGCTGCCGTCGGGGTGGATCACGTCATTCTTGTCGATGTGAAACCAGGCATTGCGGAAGGGCACGCTCGACGCCGTTATCCGCCACGGGTCGCCGTCCTCTTCCCAGGTTTGGCTCGGAACGTGTGTCATCCTACGTTTCTAGCTTCGCGCGCCAAAACGCGCCACGGAGACCACATGCCGCTTCCTGCTTCCGCCATCCCCGCCCCGCCGCAAGAGAACGAGACCGCAGAGGCCGTTCACGAGAACCGCGAGATGCTGGCGCTGCTGGCGCGGCGGCGCTCGACCAAGGTTGGCCATTTGATCGAACCAGGACCTTCCGACGAACAGGTCAACGCATTGCTCCGGCTCGCCGCGCGCGTGCCGGATCATGGCAAGCTTGGGCCGTGGCGGTTTGTGATCATTGCCGGCGAAGCACGCGCTCGCGCGGGCGAGGCGCTCGCAGGCGTGATCGCGAAGGATGAGCGTGTCGACGAATCGCGACTTGCCACGGCGCGTGGTTTGCTCCTGCGAGCACCGGTGTGCGTGATGGTGGTTTCGTCCGCAGCGCCACACCCAAAGATTCCGGAGTGGGAGCAGCAGCTCTCGTCCGGGGCGGCGTGCTATGGATTGCTGCTCGCGGCGCACGCAATGGGTTTTGCCGGCTGCTGGCTCACCGAGTGGCCGACCTACGACGCCCGCGCCCGCGCGGCGTTGAACTTGAAGGAGCACGAGCGCATCGCCGGCTTCGTCTATCTCGGCACGCCGAGCGTGCAGGCGACGGAACGCTTCCGCGCTGATCTTGCATCGCGTGTCTCCAGGTTCTGAACCTTCAGAGAGTCACGGTGTCCTTGGAGTCGGCGGCTTCGCCGGACGTTGGCGGCTCGGGCGCGGAGATCGCGGCGCCGAAGGCGGCACTCACTTGAGCAAACAGCGGCTCGTAGTCGAAATTCTTTTCTGCGCCGAGCGCCTGCACCCAGGCGGGCGTACTCGCCAAGTGCCTGATGCGCACCAGTCCCGTCCAACGCCGCTTTGTGATCGCCTCGCGGAGCGCGGGAATGCGTGAACCCCCACCGGCGAGCACAATGCCGATGCTGCGCACGCCATCGCGTTGCGCGGCTTGGACCAACTCCGCCAGACACTCATCAAAGAGCGCATTAATCTCCTTGATTGCGGTTCGAAACATCGGCCGGCGTTCGAGCTCACGCGCGGTGCATGCGAATTTCTTGCCTCGAAACGAGACTTGCAGCGTTCCGTTCGCGAACAAGTCTTCCTTCAACTCACGGATTATTGGAAGAACAGTGTTGCGGAGCGCGGTCCGTTCGCCATCGGCCTTCAGCTTCGCCTTGGCCGTCAGCAAATCGACGAGCGCCGCGTCGAAATGATCGCCGGCCGTCTCGATCGTGCGGCGTCCCGCGCGCACAATGCATATCTGATTGTCGTAAGGCGCGCGCACCAAAGCCGCTACGTCAGTGGTGCCGGCCCCCACGTCCATGATCAGCAGGTAGTTGGGGGTCATCGCGTCGCTATAGTGGCAAAGACCTACCGCGCTCGCCTCGTAGATGCCGCCGTCAAGCGCGGGAAAGCCTGTATAGGTATCACGCGCGCGGTCCAACGCGTCGCGCGCAATCGCGTATTCAAGGCCGTCGGGCGCCAACAACCGGTCGCCCAGAATCTGGTGAACGACGTGAGCCTGATTGAAGAGCGCCGTCATCACTTCGTGGGCAGCGGCTATGCGATCAGGTATCCAGCCTGGCCGCGTAAACCGCAGGCGCGACCTGCTTGTCGCGCCCGCGATGGTCGTGTCCACCAGGGCCAACAGGTAGGCGAGATAAAGGGTGATCAGCTCGCGCAGCCTAAACATGCGGTCTGGATCAACGGAAGCGCGCGGAAAACGATTAAGTGCGTCTTCTGGATCGTTGGCGCCCAGCACACGCTTGAAGGAGCGCACCAACTCGCGGTCTTCCACATTTGCGGCGACTAATCGCGTGATCGCGCGCGGACCGAAGTGGATGCGCTGCCTGTCCAAGAATATCGAGGATGGCACAAGATAAGGCCGATTGCCGCCCGCGGTTGCGCCAATGCGGAGCGGGCGCACCTGGCGCAGCGTCGCCGCCTCCGTCGACATGATCACGGTGCCGGCCGCCTTCGAAAAAGCGGTCCCAAAGTCGAGTCCTATCGACCAATCCACGGCGCGCTTGGCGCCGCTTGCACTGTAACTGCCATCTTCCACGGCGCGTTTCCCACCCGCGCTCCCACAGCCACCCGCTTTTAGAGCGGAAGTGGCGGATGGGGAAGCGCATCACCATCACATCAATGCGTCGGCGGCACATTCATACAGGCGTCACGGGCGAAAGCAGCGTCACCCACGCCCCTTGTAAGTTGCGACGCCCTGATCGGGCAACCACAGGCCCTCCGGGGCCGTACCAGTCTGCCAGAACACGTCGATCGGCATGCCGCCGCGCGGATTCCAGTATCCGCCGATACGCAGCCACGTCGGCGCGATAGCGTCGATTATGCGCTTGGCGACCGATAGTGTGCAGTCTTCATGGAAGGCGCCGTGATTGCGGAAGCTCTGCAGATAAAGCTTCAAGCTCTTCGACTCCACGATCCACTCCTTCGGCGCGTAGTCAATGATCAACGTCCCGAAGTCTGGTTGTCCTGTCACTGGACAAATCGAGGTAAATTCCGGCGCCGCAAAGCGCACGAGATAGAGTGTTCCAGGTTGGGGATTGGAAACGCGCTCAAGTTTTGCCGCGTCCGGATTGGACGGCACGGCGGTGGATTGGCCCAGCTGCGTCAGGCCCTTGGCGTCTGTGCTCATAACTCCCGCTACACTAAGGACGCGCGCGCCACCAGATAAGTCATGTAGCACGCGAAGCCCAGCAACAGCAGCGCGCCTTCGCCTCGGCCGATCCGCTGTCGAGTGGAGGCAAAGATCACGAAGATGATCGCCGAGCCGACGAATACCGACCAGTCAACGACGCCGAGGTCCGGCGGAAACGTCACCGGGCGCACCAGCGCTGTCGCACCAAGAACGCCGAGACCGTTATAGATGTTGGAGCCAAGCACATTGCCAAGCGCGACCCCGGACCTGCCTCGCACGCCCGCCACCACTGAAGTCATCAATTCCGGCAGCGACGTCCCGATGGCGACTATCGTCAACCCGATCAACGTTTCCGACAGACCCATAGCGCGCGCCAAGGCGCTGGCGCCATCCACCAGTAGATCGGCGCCAAAGATCAACGCCGCCAAGCCGATCGCGGCGAAAAGCAGCGACGCCACGAACCCCCGCTGCGTTGCTGGCGCTTCGCCAGCGCCGGGCGAAGTCGATCGCTCAGTCAGCCACGCCACGAAAACATAGGCGCCCAGGATAAGAAGCATGACCGCACCGGCTAGCCTGCCGACACTCGGGAAATAATAGGCATAGGTCGCCAACCCGGCGGTCACGGCGATCGTCGCTAGCCCGTCACGCACCACCGTGCGCGTCCTTACCGCGATTGGCGTAATGAGCGCGCCGACGGCGCCGATCAGCAAAATGTTGAAGATGTTGGAGCCGATGACATTGCCGACCGCTAGTCCATTGGCATTGTGCAGGGCCGCATTGATGCTGGTGAGCAATTCCGGCGTTGAGGTTCCGAAGCCGACCAGCGTAAGCCCAATGAGCAACTCCGAGACGCCGAAACGCCGCGCGACGCCGACAGCACCGCGCACGATGCACTCACCGCCGATGGCCAGCAGCGCAAGTCCGCTCGCGATCTGAAACCAGATTGGCATGTACGTCCCTCACCCGATGATACACTTGAAGGCGTGGCAGCGTGGTGGCAAGCCGGAGGCCGTCATTTGGGGAGCGCTTCCATGCGCGATTTCGACGGCAAGATCGTTCTCGTCACCGGCGCCTCGACCGGCCTGGGTGCGGCCCTCGCCGTCGGCGCGGCGACGCGCGGCGCCAAGGCGGTGGTCATCACCTACGCCAACAGCAAGGCCGAGGCGGAGGCCACCGC
>JACQAC010000105.1 GCA_016195245.1 Pseudomonadota bacterium | reverse complement strand
TCCGCAAGCGCGCGGCCGATTGTGCGGCGCCCGCTTGTGCTGCTGACTCGATCGGCGCGAGCGCTGCAATGATCCCCAAGCCGAGTGCGGCCGCAATCGCACTGATGAGCAGATACCTTTTCACCAATAGCCTCCTAATAGAAAAACCTGGCCCACCAATCGATCGTGGCCGCCAGCGCCACGAGGGCCGCGGCCAGCCAGAGCGCGATTTGAGTGATGAGCGAAGATTCCGGCCGGGCGCAGTAGGAGCCGTCCTCGCACTTGGGCTTTGGCCGGACATAAACTTGCCAGAAGCCGAGGGCGATGAATGTCGCCGCGACGGCGATGAAAATCGGCTTGTATGGTTCCAGCAGAGTGAGATCGCCGATCCAGGCGCCCGACACGCCGAGCGTGACCAGCGCCAGCGGCAAAATACAGCACGTAGACGCAAGCACAGCGCCCGCGACCCCGCCGACCGCGAACCAACGGCGGGCGGAATCTGGCGGGGGTTGAACGGGGCTTGGAGTCGACATGCCCTGGATGCTACAATCTGTAGTGACTACAGGATCAAGAGGTTTTTCAGTGGGTGTCGGACATTCGACTGTTCAAGCACTGAGACGAGGCGAACTGGCTCAGCGTGTTGGCTGCAATCTGGAAACCATCCGCTATTATGAGGGTATCGGACTAATCCCGCCGCCGCCGCGCAGCGAGGGACGCCATCGTCTCTATGGCGGTGAGCATGTCCGGCGGCTGCGCTTCATTTTGCGCAGCCGCGAATTAGGTTTCTCGATTGAGGAAATCCGCGCACTGCTCACTATTGAAGACGGCGGTGGCGGGTGCGCGGACGTGCATGCGTTGACATCCCAGCATCTTGAACTGGTTAGGCGCAAGATCGCCGATCTGCGACGCCTGGAGCGAACGCTCTCGGCTGCGGCCGCTGCGTGCGCGCGCGACGCTTCGCCCGAGTGCCCGATCATTGAAACGCTGTCGGGGCCGCCGCGGGGCAAGCGCCGATTGCCGCAATGACACCGCCTGGGCGTGTTGATTGCGATCAAGGCTTTGTGCCGTGAGCGCTCTACGAATACCTCTGATGAGATCGCTGCTGATCCTGAACGGGCCGCCCTACGGCGATGAGCGAAACTTACAATGCGTCGCGCCTCGCTTACGCGCTGCAAGAGCACGACCCGTCTTTCTGATGGCCGACGGGAGTCGCCGCTGCAAAAACGAACCAGAAGACGCCCGAAGGCCATTACAATATCGAGCGCATGCTGAAACGCGTGCTCGCCGGCAAAGGCAAAATACTGCTCTGCGGGACCTGCATGGAGGCGCGCGGCCTGAAGGACGGCGAAATCTTGGAAGGCGCCAAACGCAGCACGATGGATGAGCTGGCGCAGGAGACAATCGCGGCGGCGCGCACGCTCGTCTTCTAGGCCGGGCGGCGCGGCGTGCACCGCCGCTTGGCCTTAGCGCCCAGGCGAGGCGAATTGACGAATTGGCCATGAGCAACGAATATGATGATTGCATGCATCGGGCTCTGTTAACCCTGCTGATGGCAGTCGCTCTGGTAGCGAGCGGAATGGCGAACGCCGTGGCTGCGTCGGCATGCCCAATGCATTCAGGAAATCAAGTGAGCGCCGACGCCTGCTGCGATGAGCATGGAACGCCCATGGGCAAGCCGGGCGACGACACTTCCAAGAGCATGTCCGGCTGTACGATGGGCATGGTGTGCCGGACAGCACCCGCCGTCGCACCGATGCTAGAATCTGTGCGCGTGCCGCAGGCGATAATCCTCATCTCACAGCCGATGCTGGGTGAACCGGCGCCAGCCAGCGGCCCCCTGCAACAACTCTTCCGGCCTCCACGAAACATCTGACATCGGAATAAACGCGTTCGCGCGGGTAGCGCGCGTGCGTCTGGGCTCGTCCCGTTTTTCCTGGAGTCAGATATGCGTAGAGCGTGGCTATTGTGCTGCGCGATCGGCTTGGCGCCGGCCGCTCATGCTCAACAATTGAGTTTTTCCGACGCCGTCGCGCAAGCGGCCGCGAGCGGTCCCACCATCGACGCAGGCAGTGCCGCGCTCAGCGCCGCTCAACATGCGCGGCGCGCGGCCGGTCGTTTGCCCGATCCCGAATTGGTGCTCGGTCTCGAGAACGTGCCCGTCAGCGGGCCCGACCGTTACCGGTTGGATCGCGATCAGATGACGATGGCGCGGGTGGGCGTCATGCAGTCGATGCCGAGCGCTGCGGTCCGGAGCGCCGAGCGCGCTGCCGCGGACGCGGATACCGAACGCGCAACTTCAGAACTTGGGGTGGCTCGCCTTACCGCGCGCGTGGGCGCTGCTGACGCCTGGATCAGACTTTTTTTCGCGACACGCAGGCAGGCGGTGTTCAACCGTCTTGCAGTGGAAGCGCGCGCATCGGCGCAGGCGGCGCGGGCGCGGCTCGCAGCGGGAGGCTCGGGCGTCGATGACGCCTTAGCGGCGCAGATTGACGCGACACGGGTCGAAGATCGCGAGAGTGAGGCGAATGCGGCAGTGGCTGCTGCGCGCGCCGATCTCGAACGTTGGATTGGACCTGAAGGGGAAGAGCCGCTGTCTGACGTACCGCCAGTATTCGCGGTCGATCCCGACATGTTGCGAGAACAACTCGACCATCATCCTGAGCTGGCGGCGCTTGGCGCCGAGCGCGCAAATGCGGCGGCCGAAATCGGTTTGGCGCGCGCCCGAACGCATCCCGATTGGTCGTGGGAGGTGGCGTATGGCCGGCGAGATCCGAGCTTTGGCGACATGGCCTCGGTGGAAGTGCGCGTCAGCTTGCCGCTGTTTCAAGGCGATCGCCAACGTCCGTTGATCCAAGCGCGTCAAGCCGACCTTGCGCGGGCGGAGGCCGAGCGCGCCGCAGCGGTTCGCGAACATCTCGCCAGGCTGGAATCGCAATTGGCGGAATATCAGGCGCTCGCCGCCAATCTCGCCCGCGCGCGAGAAACGCTTCTGCCTCTCGCCCAACGCCGCGCAGCAGCAGCTGCCGGGGCTCACGCCGCCGGCGCGCTGTCGACAACGGGCCTCATTGCTGCGCGCGCGCAAGCGCTCGAAGCCGAGATGGAAGTGATCGACTTGCAAGAGCGCATTGCCAGCTTAGGCGCTGCGTTGACGCTGCAATATGGGGAACAAGCGCGATGAACCAGACCAAATCTCGCGCTCCACGCATCGCGCTTGCCGCGACCGGCATGGCGATCGTTGCACTCGCTGCTGCCGGCAGCGGCTATTGGGTGGGAACGCAGCGCACAGCGACGAGTGCTGCTGCGCCAACGCAAGCAGCGCGCCGCATTCTCTATTGGTACGACCCGATGTTGCCGAATGAGCGCTACCCGGGTCCGGGAAAATCGTCGATGAACATGGATCTCATCCCGCGTTACGCTGACGAGGCGTCCGCTGGCGTGCGTATCGATCCGGGCGTCGCCCAAAACCTCGGGATTCGTTTGGCGATTGTGGAACGCGCGTCCGTCGCCCATGCGATCACCGCCGCGGGCATTATTCAATTCAACGGCCGCAACTTGGCGATCGTACAAGCGCGCGCGGGCGGGTTTGTCGAACGCGGGCACAATCGCGCCATCGGCGATGTGGTCGCCGCGGGCGCTTCGATCGTCGATATTCGCGTGCCGGAATGGACGGCGGCGCAAGCAGAGTATCTAGCCGTGCGCGGAGCAGACCCCGAGATCGCACACGCCGCGCGCAATCGCTTGCTGATGTTGGGCATGCCCGCGTCGCTGATCGCGCGCGTGGAAGAGGAGGGCGCCCCGCGCCCGGTCTTCACCGTGACTGCGCCGATCGCGGGCGCCATCACCGCGCTCGACGCGCGCGAAGGCATGACCATTGCTCAGGGCGCGTCGCTCGCCACCATCAGTGGCTTTTCCCCGGTTTGGCTGATTGTTTCGCTGCCACAGAGCCAAGCGGGCGCTGCGCAACTTGGCGCGCATGCTCGGGCGAGCTTGGCCGCCTATCCCGGCGAGACTTTCAGCGGGCGCATCGAAAGCGTGCTTCCGGCAGCCGACGCCGCTACCCGCACCATCGAAGTGCGCATTGCGTTGGCCAATCCGCAGCGTCGCCTGCGTCCGGGGATGACCGCCGAGGTTCGCCTTGAAGCCCGCGACGCGCCCCCCTCGCTCATCGTGCCCATGGAGGCGGTCATCCGCACTGGCACGCGCACGATGGTCATCGTCGTTACAGAACGCGGTTACGCGCCCACCGAAATCGTGTTGGGCCGCCAGAGCGGTGACGATGTCGAGGTGCGCTGGGGGCTAAGTGAAGGACAGCGTGTCGTTGCTTCGGGTCAATTCTTGATCGATTCAGAGGCCAGCCTTTCGGGCGCCTTGCAGCGTCTGCAAGATTCCAGTGTAGGGCCTGACACCGCAGCCGGCGCCATGCACGACGCCGCGGGTCGCATCACGGCATTGCGTGCGGGCTCGCTCACCATCGCGCACGAACCAGTGGCCAGTCTTGGCTGGCCGGCCATGAGCAGGCAGTTTGGCTTAGCGCGGGCTGAACTGGCGCGCGGCCTGCACGTAGGCGATCGGGTCGCGTTCCGGTTCCGGCAAGACGGCGACGCTTTTGTGATTGAGGAGATCGCCAAGACAGGGGTGCAGCCATGATCGCTGCACTCATCCGGTGGTCGGTCGCCAACCGCTTCCTGGTCGTGCTGGCGACTTTGGTTGTGGCGATCGCCGGCGCCATCGCCGTCAAGTCGGCCCCGGTCGATGCGCTTCCCGATCTTTCCGACGTGCAAGTTGTGATCCGGACCTCATATCCGGGGCAGGCGCCGCAAATCGTCGAAAACCAGGTCACTTATCCGTTGACCACGACCATGTTGTCGGTGCCCGGCGCGCGCACGGTGCGCGGCTTTTCGTTCTTTGGAGATTCCTTTGTCTACGTGATCTTCGCAGACGGGACCGATCTCTATTGGGCGCGCTCGCGCGTGCTTGAATATCTCAACCAAGTGCAAGCGCGCATGCCGCCCACCGCGCACTCGTCACTGGGACCAGACGCCACCGGTGTGGGCTGGGTCTATCAATATGCTTTGGTCGATCGCACTGGCCGTCACGACCTTAGTCAATTGCGCAGTCTGCAGGATTGGCTGCTGCGGTTTGAGTTGAAGACGGTCCCGGGCGTTGCCGAGGTAGCCTCGATCGGCGGCATGGTGCGGCAATATCAGATCGTCTTGGATCCCGACCGAATGGCGGCCTATGGCGTCAACCAATCGCGCGTCGCAGAAGCCGTGCGCAACGCCAATGGCGAAGCCGGCGGCGGCGTCGTCGAGATGGGCGAAGCCGAACACATGGTGCGCGCCTCAGGCTATCTGCGCACGCTGCAGGATTTCAACGCCATTCCACTCGGCCTCGGCGCGAACGGCGCGCCCATCACTTTGGGCGATGTGGCCTGGGTGCAGATCGGACCGGAAATGCGCCGGGGTATCGCCGAGCTCAACGGGGAGGGAGAAGTCGCGGGCGGCGTCGTCATCATCCGCGCTGGCGCTAACGCACGCGAAGTCATTGGAGCGGTGCGCACGCGGCTCACCGAATTGGGCAGAAGCCTGCCGCCTGGCGTCGAGATCGTCACCACTTACGACCGCTCCCAACTCATCGACCGATCGGTGGAGAATCTCACCCAAAAGCTCGGCGAGGAATTCATCGTGGTGGCGCTGGTCTGCGCTCTCTTCCTTTTCCATCTCCGCTCAGCTTTAGTCGCCATCATCACGCTGCCGCTCGGCGTCGCCACCGCGTTCCTGATCATGCGCGTCCAAGGCGTGGACGCCAATATCATGTCCTTGAGCGGCATCGCCATCGCCATCGGCGCCATGGTCGACGCCGCCATCGTCATGATCGAGAACGCGCACAAGCGATTAGAACAATGGCGTGGCGAGCACGACGGCGAAATGCCCAAGGGCGCTGACCACTGGCGCGTCATTACCGACGCTTCGATCGAGGTCGGTCCCGCGCTCTTCTTCAGCTTGCTCATCATCACGCTCTCGTTCGTGCCGGTGTTTACGCTGCAGGCTCAGGAGGGGCGGCTGTTTGCGCCGCTCGCGTTCACCAAGACCTATGCGATGGCGGCATCCGCTGCGCTCGCGGTCACGCTCATTCCAGTTCTGATGGGTTTTTGGATCAGGGGCGCCATTCCTTCCGAGGATGCCAATCCGATTAATCGATTTCTCGCTAGCCTCTATCAGCCGGCCATCGACTTTACCTTGGCCAAGCCGCGGCTCATCCTTGTGATCGCCGCACTCGCGCTCGCCAGCACGGCAATTCCACTCTCTCAGCTCGGCGGGGAATTCATGCCGATGATGGATGAAGGCGATCTCCTCTACATGCCGACCGCGTTGCCGGGTCTCTCCGCGGCGGAGGCGTCCGATCTCTTGCAGGTCACCGATCGCCTTATTCGCACCGTGCCAGAAGTTGAGAGCGTCTTTGGCAAAGCGGGCCGCGCCGAGACCGCCACTGATCCCGCGCCGCTCGAAATGTTCGAGACCACCATTCGCTTGAAGCCGCGCTCGCAATGGCGTCCCGGCATGACGCCCGAGCGCATAATCGAACAACTTGACCGCACGGTGCGCGTGCCCGGTCTCACCAATGTCTGGGCGCCGCCGATCCGCAATCGCATCGACATGCTGGCGACCGGCGTCAAAAGCCCGATCGGCGTCAAATTGAGTGGACCGGATCTCGCCAGCATCGACACAGCTGCACGCGCCATCGAAGCCGCCGCGCGCACCGTTCCAGGCGTGTCCTCGGCGATCGCCGAGCGGATCTCGGGGGGGCGCTATGTCGACGTCGACATCGACCGGTTCGCGGCCGCACGCTACGGGCTCAACATCGCCGATGTGCAAGAAGTCGTCTCCGGCGCCATCGGCGGAGAAACCATCGGCGAGGTGGTGGATGGACGCGCGCGCTATCCGATCAGCCTGCGCTATCCGCGCGAAGTCCGCGACACGCTGGAGCGTTTGACGGCGCTGCCGGTCGTGACCGCCCAAGGCCTGCGGCTCACTTTGGGCGAGGTCGCACGGGTTTCGATCGCTGATGGTCCCGCCATGATCCGCAGCGAGAATGGGCGCCTCTCAGCTTATGTTTATGTCGACGTGCGCGGGCGCGATCTGGCTTCCGTCGTCGGCGATCTTCGCCGCGCCATCGCACAACGCGTCGTGCTGCCAGCGGGCGTTAGCCTCACTTATTCAGGGCAATTCGAATATCTTGAGCGCGCGGCGCAAAGGCTGATGTTGGTTGGTCCAGCCACGCTCGTGATCGTCTTCGCGCTTCTCTACTTCATCTTCCGTCGTTTCGACGAAGCCGCCTTGGTGATGGCGAGCATACCCTTCGCTTTGACCGGCGGCATCTGGTTGGTGTTTGCACTCGGCTATGATTTCTCGGTGGCGGTCGCGGTTGGTTTCATCGCGCTTGCGGGGCTGGCCGCCGAATTCGGCGTCGTGATGTTGATCTATCTGAGGAACGCGCTCAACGAACGCGAAGCCAGCGGCGCCGCCATCACGCCCGCGATCATCGCTGAAGCCGTGCGGGAAGGGGCGTTGCTGCGCTTGCGCCCCAAAGCGATGACGGTCGCTGTCATCCTCGCTGGTCTCATTCCCATTCTCTGGACCGGCGGCGCCGGCGCGGAAATCATGCGCCGTATCGCGGCGCCCTTGGTGGGCGGCATGCTGTCGGCGCCGCTGCTGTCATTGTTCGTCATTCCCGCGGCCTATTTGCTGATCCGGCGCCGTGCCGGAGCGCGTGCGGCGCGCGCTCAGCACCGCATGGCAGCCGAAATCGGAGAAGCAATATGAGAGGAGCGATTTCGCACCCGAGCCGCCGGGCGCGCTTGCCGCCATTGTGGCGGCTGTTCGCGGAGATCGGCGACGAAGCAGCGCCATTGTCGAGCGAGGGTCGAGTGTTCGAGTTCGAGGGCCTCATTTGAGCGCGCGCCGGCAAGCATCGGCCTTGTCGAATTGCCTCAGTTCCGCAGGACTTAAGTTGCCCGCGGCGCCATCGCGCGCGGCGCGGTGGATACGAGCCGGCTCAGTCCGGCCAACGCCAGAAGAACGACGAGGTAGGCAACGACTTGCACGCCCATGGGGCGATCTACATAGCCCACCAAGGTGTGGAGCACGCGTCCGATGATTGCGTCATCGCGGAGCAGAGCGGATGTATCCCACACCTGATCGCCGAGGCTCGGCAAGATACTGGCCTGCGCGAGAAAGCCTGCGGCCTGCGCAGCCATTCCAGCGGCCAACAGCGCCACCAGCGCATTGGTCACCGAAAACAGCCTGCCGATCGGAATGGCGACCAGGCCTCGATAGAGCAGCCAGGATGTGAACGCTCCGCCGCCGACGCCGAGCACTCCGCCGGACAACATGGCGAGCGGCGCGCCGCCGCCCGAGGCTGCTATGCCGTAGAGAAAGAGCACGACCTCGGCGCCCTCGCGCAGCACTGCGACCGCGACGACCACGCTCATCGCCAATAGGGTTCGCTCCCCAAGCGTCACCGACCGGCCGAGCGCCTTCAAGTCCGCCGTCAGCGTGCGCGCGTGGCCCGACATCCAGAGGATATGCCAAGACAGCATCGCAACAGCTGCGATCAAGATCGTGGCGTTGAAGACATTCTGACCGGCGCCGGCGAAAGCTTGCGCGAGACTCTGTGCGAACGCGGCGACAATGCAGGCGCCGACAATGCCGGCAGCGACGCCGCTGGCAATCCAGCGCCCGCGCCCGGCGACGCCTTCAGTAGCCGCCAAAATAATGCCAACGATGAGGCCCGCTTCGAGCACCTCGCGAAAGACGATGAGCGCGGCGGCGAGCATGTCACCTCGCGCGCTCTATTGCTATGATTTGCCCCTGCGCGGTCTCGGGGTGGAATTCACCCATGAAGGCGTAACGGCCGGCGCGAAGCGGACCGATGTTGAAGCTGATTTGCGCGTGCGGCGTGACCAGCTGTTCAACCCGCAAATCATGAGAATCGAATTCTTCTGTGGCGCCGTCGTGATTGATCAGAACGATGCGGATGGTCTCGCCAGCCGGCGCGCTGATCGAGGTTGGCGAAAAACGATGGTCGGCGAGCGTCAACGTGATCGTAGTCGAAGGCGGCGCTGAGGCCCAGGAGCAGGGCGCGGTGAGTGCGAGCGCCGCGATGATCGCTGCCTGAGTAAGACGCATCCGCACCATCCCTATGACCTCAATCGGATGACGTCAGATATCGCAATTGACAATTAATCGCAAGAAGTAATATGCAAATGCATCGCAGAAGCGGAGGGGACCGTGAATCGCACCGCGCTTGGACTAATAATAATGTGTGCGGCTGGATTAGCCGGCCCACCGCTTGCGTTCGCGGACCCGCGTTTGGATGAGAAGGTCTATGCGCCCTACGTCCAAAACCATGTCTTTGAGCTGGAATTGCGACGCGGCCGCGAAATCGGCGGTCCCTTGGGAAGGGCCCAGAGCGATGTGATCGAAGCCGAGTACGGCCTCAATGACAACGTAAGCTTGGCGCTCGTCGCCAACATCCATCAGGAGCCGGACGGCTCGCCCCATCTCAACGGCGTTGGACTGGAGGGCGTCGCCTATCTCGGTCAAATTCCCCACACCGGCGTCGATGTCGGGCTCTATCTGGAATATATTGGCGGGCTCAACGGCGAAGACGACGCGGCTGAAGCAAAGCTTTTGCTCGCAAAGAACATCGATCGCTTCCAAGCTTTGTTCAATTTCATCGTTGAAAGACCGATCGGCGCGCCAGCCAGCGAGGACTTCGCGTCCTATGGGTATGCTGCATCAGCCACGTGGCGAACGTTCGGGGCCCTGCGCGTGGGTGTCGAAGCCTTTGGTGATTTGGGCGACGATCGTGGCATCGGGCGGGAGGGCGCCTATGTCGGCCCTCAGCTTAGGTGGGAAGGCCATCCCGGATCGTCGCCAATCGAGATCGAGGTCGAAGCGGGTTGGCTGGCCGCAGTCGGCGCAGATCGCGACGAGGCCGATAGCCAGGTACGCTTCACGATCGCGGTGGAGCGCAGACTGTAGCCAAACGCCCCTCGGTTTGGCCCACCGGGTCGTGACTAACGCTGCGGCCCTCGCATTTTATCGCTCAACGCCACACCGGGATTGGACCGCTGCTGCACCGCGCGCTGCTGCAGCAAGCGCTTGCGCACATCGAGGTGCATTTCCATGGCGGCCAGTTGCGAGCGCCACCCGTCGCGAAACGAAACCACATTGCGCCGGACCTCAATGGCGAGGCCCAAGCGCGCCAGCTCCTTGGTGCGGGCCTTGAGTGCGTCGGTCAGGGAAGGATCGTTGTTGGCCGCTTCCAGCATTGCGAGTCGGATTTCGCCATTCGACCGCATTTGCTGAGCGATCATGGCGTCGAGCCGGGTCGGCCGGTGCGCGCGGGCTTCGCGGTGGAGCGCCAAACGCTCGTCATCGCGGGTGCGCGGTCCGAGCCGCTCGGTGGCCGCGTCCCGTGCGGCGTTGCGAAAGCCGTGCTTGATGAAGTCGCGCGGGATCACGAGCGCGCGCCCCGCGGCGCGGCCGCGCAAAATGATGTGGGTGTGGGGATTGTCGGTGTCCCAGTGATCGACTGCCAACCATTCGAGGCGCCGCCCCAGCGCGGCTTCCGCACGCGCCATCACGTCGCGCACATAGGGTTTCATGTCCTTGAGTTCGGCGCCCTTTTCAGGCGCGAGGATCACACGGAAATGGCGCCGGTCATCGCGCGCCCAGGCAGCGGCGCGCGCGGCGCCGTCAACGCCGGCGTCGCGCGCGTCATAGAACACCGAGCGGCCATCACTGCGCTCCAGATAATCGACATGGGCGCGCCCCTGATCCTCTCGCATTCGTTGCTCTTGATGGGGGGCATGTTCGGGGTTTGCCGCCCGGTTCGCCGCGTCGCGGGCGACGTAGCGGGCGTGCGCTTTGAGCGCGGCGGCCCCCCCGCCGCTATGGCCGAAATAGTGAACCTTCACCACCGCGCGCTGGCGGCTGTCGAACCCGCCACTACTGGTCTCGCTCGCTTTGCGAAAGCCAAACCGCCGCGCCGCCCCAAGGCGCTTGTCCAAACCCTGCGAGAGTTTTGGAGTGCCGCCACTCTGGTTTGCGTGTCCGCGCTGAACTTTGCCGCGAAGTTCGTCGCGATCGAGGAGAGCGTGAAGCCTGTTGCCGCGCGGGCCGATCGAAGGCAGCGCGTGCGCCGGACGCTGCAGTAAGCTGTTGCCGAAGAGCTGATTGAAACTGGTTGCTGACATCGAAATCAATCTGTGAGGCGGCCAATGTGTCCCCACATTTTCATGTCACCGCGCACATTGGATTTTCACAAGCACATACAGGCGACTGGCGATCCGCGCGAAGCGCGCTTTATCTTGCCCTCTCTCAGTTTTCGTTTGTTTTGAATCGCTTGACCTCAATCAGAAAATGGATGCTTGCGCGCGCAAGGCGAACGTTGGCGAGCCGAACAGGCGAGCGAGGCGCTGCCACTGCGCGTCATTACCGATGGCGGGACCGGCGCTCCTTCTCAGGCGTTCTATGATCTCGACCGCGTCCGGGCCGTCCATACGGGCAGCGCCTGCCATCACCGGCGCTCGCTCAGCTGGGATTCAAGCTCCGCAATGCGAGCCTTAAGCGCATCGATGCCCGGCGCGATCTCAGCCTGGGTGAAGCGTGGCGTTATGTGTTGGGGGCAATTCCAATCAAACGCCTCTACCTCGACGACCATCAGCCGCTCGACATTGGCTTTGTAGCCAGGATCGACGAGGCGTCCGGCAAGGTCGGGGGCCTCGTTGACCGGAACCACACTGAGCCGGCCCAGCAGTTTGAGTCGGGTACGGGCTGGATAATCGATGAAGAAGAAGGCGGCGCGATTGTCAGAAGCTGTCGCGCAACGCGATGAAGCTTGCCTCTTGCTCGGTGAGCGCATCGGGCTCGGTGGCGACATCATCGTGTCTGGAATAGGGGCCTCTGCTGCCATACTGGGCTTGCGCCGCTTTAACCGACGGCGTGAACATGGTTTGGAAGAAGCGAACGGTCACGGAAAGAGCTCCTGCTCCAGGGCATTGAGCGCCTCGCGAAACGGTTTGGGATCCTGAAGTCCTCGCGCCAGAACCAGACCGCCTTGAATGAGCATCACCGCGCGCTCGCCTGCTTTTCGCGCCGCGCTTGGGCGATGGCCCGCCTCGCGCGCGAAGTGTGTAAAGGCGTCAATGAGCGCCTCGAACGCTGATTTGATCGCCGGCGCGAACGGGCCGCTCAGATTGCGCGGCGCCATCAGCATGTTGAGCAGGCAGGACTTGCTCCCCGAGGCGTAAAGCTCGTTGAGATTGGCGCGCGCCTGCGCCAACCGCTGAGTGAGATCGCCCTTGGCTCTGAGCGGCGTCACGATGTTGGCCACCGCCCACCCGATCGCAGTCGCGAGCACTTCCTCGGCCATCTGCTGCTTGCCGCCAGGAAAGCGATGATAAAGGCTTGCCCGTTGAAGCCCGGTCGCATCGGAGAGCATCGCTAGTGACGCGCCTTCATAGCCCACATCCTGGAAGACGCCGGACAAGCGCGCGATCAGTTCGCCTTCATCGATGCTGGCAGGCCTTGGCACGGGCGGGTCTCCATTAATAACAGAACGAACGGTCAAATATCTTGACCGGACGCATAGCGTGTGGCACTCAGATTTAACCGAACGTTCGGTAATGTCAATCTTGATGGATGTTCTCTCATGTCAAAGACGGCAATCGTTGTATTTTCCGATCCTAAGGCTGGCGAAGAGGCGCTAGGCCGCGTCTTCAACGCCATGTTCCTGACGCTTGAACTGAAGGAGAAGGAGCGCGAGGTGGCGCTGATCTTTCAGGGCGCGGGCACACGCTGGCCTGCGGATTTGATGAAGCCTGATCATCCAGCAAATGCGCTCTACAATGCGGTGCGCGACAAGCTCGCGGGCGTCTGCGGCGGCTGCGCGGATGTGTTTGGCGCAAGCGAGGGGCTGAAGGGCGCGAATGTGAAGGTCGTGCGCGACAAGGCGATCGCCGGCACCAACGGCATTCTTGATCTCTCGCGTTACCTTGATGAGGGCTACCAGCTGGTCGCTTTCTGATGGGACCGGCAAAGGCGCGGCGGGCTATTGCCGCCGCGCTTTTTTGGACAAGACCTCCGCACTTGGCGCGGGGCGCTGGCAATTGTTGCGAGCTTTGGCTCGCGCCGTCACGCCGGCAGCGCGCTTAAGCGCCAAGGTGTGCGTCAAAGTCCGAGCTCGCTCAGTCCTGGATGTCCGGGCGGGCGCGGCCCTTGCGGCCAGTTGAAGAGGCGCGCCTCCGGTGCGATTGGCAGATCATTGATGCTGGCGATGCGCACCGCCATCAGCCCATTGTCGGCAAACTCCCAATTCTCATTGCCGTAGGAGCGGAACCATTGGCCGGCGTCGTCGCGCCATTCATATGCAAAGCGCACGGCGATGCGATGATTGGAGTAACTCCACAATTCCTTGATCAAGCGATAGTCGAGTTCGCGGGTCCATTTGCGCGTCAAAAAGCACTCGATCTCGGCGCGCCCATTGATGAATTCAGCGCGGTTGCGCCAGCGGCTGTCGGGCGTATAGGCGAGCGCCACCCGCGCTGGATCGCGACCGTTCCAGGCATCTTCGGCAGCGCGGACCTTGATGATGGCTGATTCCGCCGCGAACGGCGGCAGGGGCGGGCGGGTGATCAATTGGCGCTCCCGATAAGCGTGGTTGAACCGCACCGCAACGCTTGGCGAAATGTTTGGATCGTTGGAAGCGATGGCCGCGGGCTTTGTCGATCATGTCGTTGCGCCCGACCGGCTGGAGTTGGCGGCGGGTGAGGCGATCGCAAGGCTAACGACGCTCTGGCGGTCTGAAAGGTTGCCACGGATTTGTCGCGGCTCTGCTCTTGGAGTTCACGCGCTGCGGAGCGCCCTCAGCAATTCATCGCGCGACGTGACGCCAGTATAACGCATGACCACCTTGCCATCCTTGAACAACAGCAAGGTGGGGATCGAACGCACCTGGAAAGTCTGAGCCAGGGCTTGTTCCTGATCGACGTTCACCTTCGCCACAATGGCGCCTTCGCCGATCTCAGCGGCCACAGAATCGAGGATCGGCAATTGCGTCCGGCAGGGTCCACACCACTCTGCCCAGAAGTCGACAAGCACCGGCTTCTGGGAATCGAGAATGGTGCTCTTGAACGTGTCGGTGGTGAGCGAGATGGTCATGAAGTCCTCTTCGGATCACGCCGGCTTGCGCCGGCTGAAAGGAGAAAAAAGTGCGGCGATGACGGCAAGCGGCGCGGCTGCGCGCCACAAGTCGCTCCAGGCGCCTGCGCCAGCGCGGTCGAGAACGGGCGCGATGTCGCCCAACATGCGTATCATTGGACCCATCATTGCGGAGGACTTGCGTCGCTTGAGCTTCTGTCCGGCCGCGACCCGCTTCAATGCGCCCTCCAGCGCCGTGGTCTCGTTGGCCCAGTGGGCGCGGAACAGAATGACGCCGTCGAGGCCAATCAGATACGCGGCGTTGGGCTTTGCGCCGAAGGCGCGATGCAAGCTGCCCTCGATGTCATCGACGGCGACATCGAAAGGCAAGTCGTGAAGGTCGCGCAGATAGCGTGCGTGCGCTATTTTGTCTTCGATGCTGTCTGGTTGGGACAGGCGTGCGCCGGGATGGGCTTCGCGGACATTGACCATGACGAACGCCACGCGCGCGCCATAAAGCCGGTGGAGTTGTTTCAGTCCCGGCGCGCAATTGTCGGTCATCGGGCAGGTGCTCGAACCGAACACCATGAGCGTGGCGCGGTGATGAATGAGCGCGCGTGAGCGGAAGCGGCGGCGGCCGATGGTCGGCAGATCGAAATCCGGCACGGCGTCGCCTGGGCCAAGGTCGTTTCTGGCGAAACTCATGTCGGCCAGAAGTATGGCGGTCGACAATCGCGTGAACCGGTAATCGTCGCCCACATCGAGGGCTGCGTGGGCGCAGGCGCAAGGTTGAGCGGCGCGGGTCGGCTGGTCGGAGATGCTCACGAATGGCTCTTTCGATAGAATCGGCAAGTTAGGGGGCGCGGTGGGGACTATGCGCCCCCTAAGCCGGCTCACGCGCGCAGCGCGTTGATGCGTTCGACCGCTTCGCTCGTGCGCCAGATGGCATTGGCCATCATGCGGAAGTTGATCAAAGCGGCGAGATAGCCATCGCCGTCCGGGATTTTCGCCGCAGCTGTCGCGTCGCGGACAACCGCAACTTCAAAGCCTTGCTCGGCGAGCTCGCGCATATGGCTCTCAACACAAAGGTTTGCCGACATGCCCGCCAGAATGATTTGGTCGATATGTTGCTTGCGAAGCTGCAGCACGAGATCGTTGGTCTCGGGCCCATACATCTTGTGCGGAGAGGTGACCACGGTCTTGCCGTCGGCAATGAACGGACGCAGGCGCGGCAGCCAATCGGCGCCGGAATTGGCAAAGCCATCGAGATTGAGCGGGCCTGTGCGATCGAACATATGGATCGAGTGCATCACCTTTTCGAGCGCGCCCTCGAAACGCCAAGCGTGATCGTGTGGGTAATAGTAGTGCGGGGAAATGAAGGTCGGCAGATCGGCTGCCTTGGCGGCGCGGAAGATGCGTTCCAGGTTTTCGATGGTGTTCTGCTCACGTACGCTTTCGCCAACGACCCCCCAGGCGACGCCGGTTTCGGCGAGGAAGTCGTTCTGCGGATCGATGACGACGAGCGCAACGCGCCCGCGCGTCAGCGTCATGTTGCTGGGCGGCAACGCCGGCTCTGCGGGATCGGCGTACGGCGAACGGCTAGCGCGCGACTGCGCCTGCGCATCGGAAGCGCCGGCAGCGATGAGCGCCGCGCCGGCGGCGGCGATGGCGCCGCCAGTGATGAGATCGCGGCGTTGGACTGTTTGTTTCTCGGCATTGTTCATGGGTGTGTTTCCTCCTCAACTGAGCTCGCGGGAGCGATGCACGCGCCGGGGCGTTCAGCGGCGCGGCCGCTGGGCTTTGGGTTCGCAGTTGGCGCATCGCCGCCGCGTCTGGCGGCTGGCCGGATATCGAAGTCATCGAGCGCGTGCGGAAGCGTATGAGTCGCGATAGCATTCATGCCAACTCGGCATGCGTCGCTTCGCACGATTAACCGGATCAGGTTTTCCTCAATTGGTTACAGGCCCCGAGCGAGGCATTTGAAGCCTTCTGACGAGCCAGTGGCAGTGAGCCGCCAGGTCGGGCCGTTCGTCGCGGGTTCGCTTCACTGATGAGGCCGAGCAAGCGCGACGAACGAATTCGCGGAGCTAACTGATTTGCATCGTCGCGGTTTGCTTGCACTCATTTGGAGTGGCGTCCGCCTGGCGTTTCAAGTTCGGCGCTTTCCAAGCGGGCTTGGTGCAAATAAGCGACGCCAAACGCCATCGATGAGGCGCCTGCGAATCGGACCCCAATAGCGGCTGTCGAAACTGTCGGGCGTATCGCCGATCAGAAAAACTTCGTCACGCGCCAAGAGCCGGCAGCCTTGCCACGCCGGCAATCGCCGCCCGGCGCGGTCGCGATGCAAACGGGTGAGCTCTGATCCATTCACCTCGACGCGGTCCCCGCGCGCGCACGCCCGCGCCCCACCCATTGCTGCAATGCGTTTGATGAACCGATCGCGTGGGCCGGAAAAATTCCGCAGAGCGGCATAAAGAGGCGCGACCGAGGCAGCGCGCACTGTGACATAGCTCCCGATCCGCGGGGTATCGGCTGTGCGCAGATAAAAGCCAACCGGCGCGCTGGGCGATCCGTTATAAAGCAAAATTATCGACGCTGGCGCCAGAGCGAACCAGCTGACGGCGATCGCCGCCGCGATCAGCGTGTTTGAGACTTGCATCCGGTGACCATGCAGCGGCGGCCACCATTGCTTGAGGCTACTCATGCACTGGGCGGGGCGCTTGCCGGCGCCTCGCCCATCAGGCGCAAGAGGTAATCGGCGGCAAGCTGGGCCTTGCCGGCGGCAGTGAGGAAGGCGTTTGGATTGTCTCTCAGTACGCCGATCCAATCGCCGATATAGGCGGCATGATCCTCGATATGATCGGTGGGAAGACCGATGACGGCGCCGACGAAGGCGGCGCACAATTCAGCGACCAGTTCTTCAAGCGCGTAAGCTGCGTCGCCGAAGCGCTTCTGACCAAAGTCGCGATCAAGACGAGAGGGATGACGGGTCCAGTGTCCCAATTCGTGCGCAAGCGTTGCGTAGAATTGATGAAGATCGGTGAAGGCCCCGCTCGGAGGCAGTTGCACGTGATCGGTCGCCGGCGAATAGAAGGCGCGCGCGCCGCCGAACCGCACCAGTGCGGGCACACGCGCAAACAGACGCGCATGCCGCTCGGGTGCAGACGCGGGCCTTGCGACACTGGTTTCGAAGCGTTGGCTTAAGCCATCGATCTGATCGAGATTGAACACGACGTAGCCGCGCAACACCCGGCGCGACGTCTGTTCATCGTCTTGATCGCCTTCATCTTGGCCGGTTTTCGGGACCGATTTATAGAACACCACGTAGGCGCCGTGCTCGCCTTTGCGCACTTGCCCGCCTTGGGCGTGGGCCTGTTTGAAGGTGAGCCAATAGGGCGAGGCAAAGCCGCGCTCTTCGGCCATCGCCCAGAGTGCGATTACGTTCACGCCGCGATAGGCTTCGCCAGTGCCGCGTCGCGGCAGCATCAATGGCGCGCCCGGGACGCTGTCGCTCCAGGGTTTGACCCAGGGGCGCACGCCCCGCGCCAACGCGGCCTCGATTGCTTGTGTGACGCGCTGCGCCGCGCTGAGCTTGTCGGTCAATGATGATGATGCAGACATCGATGCTTCTCCGCGCTGGGCCATTCCAGGCGGCGGAGTTGGACGCGTCCGGTTTGGGCGCGGGCACCGAAAGGCCGCAGCGCAGCGGAGGACGGCGCGAGCCGTTGCGCGCGCGCAAACGACGCGCACTCCGCTTCATGCGCCGGAATGGTTCAGCGCGGAGAGAGACGCATCCGGTGTTGGCGCGCTCGCGCATCGACGCGTTCGAAACGGGGGCCGGCGCTGACCGGCCCCCGCACTGCTCAGCCTGCAGCGGTCTCATCGCCTGCGGCGGCGGCTTTGCCTCGACGGCGAACCGGCTGGCGCTGGCCGTCCTCTTCGCGCGGCTTGGCGCGCGCGAGGATTTCGACCTCGCCGAAGGGCCCGATCACGAATTCGAACACGTAGCGCGTATGGCCTTGATCGTTCTCATAGGAGCCGGGGCGAATCTGACCGACGAGGCGCACGCGCGTGCCTTTCTGCACCATGGTCTCGATGCGTTCGACCTTGGCTGGTGCAAACACCGCGATGCGATGCCAGTAGGTCTTCTCGGACCATTCGCCGTCGTCACGCTTCCAGCGTTCGGAGGTGGCGACGGAAAGGATGGCGATTTTCTTGCCGCCCCTGATGTCCTTGAATTCGGTTTTGCCGACATTGCCGACGATTTCGAAAGACGCTTTGTCCATTGTCCTTGCTCCATGCGTGGGTGGTCCATTCCGCCCGCGATCGCGTTCGCGACGTCCATGAGGAAGCGGCCGCTTGAGGGAGCGCCAGCGATGGCGGCGCACGGGGGCTTGGTGCGGGCCCGGAGGCGCCAGCCGACGTACACGGCCCCTTGCGCCGCCGCCCGACGGCCGCCTGATGGACAAAGCACACGAACGCAATCGCAAGGCGCGATGAGATCACCGCCGCAGCAAGGATGATGCTGGCGCCTGGGAGCGCGGGAATATCATGGCTTTGAGAATGGACAGGGCGAAAAAGAAGCGCCGCGTCTGACGCAAGACGCGGCGCTTAAACCTATTCCGCGGCGATGGCTGCAGCTTGCGCCTCACCGGCAGCCGTGAGTGCGATGGCGCCGGCAGGGGCCGGAGTGATCAAAAGCTCGGGCAGCCAGCCCGCGTCAGCCAGAAGTCTCGCAGCCACTTTGGCGAGTTCGTCGCGCTTGAGCTTGGCGTGGGCCTTGAGCGCTTTCTCGCGCTTGGGCCCGGCGAGCTGAGTGATGGACGGCGCGGCCTCGATCGTTTCCATGAGCGTGCTTTTGGAGAGCCGAGACCAGAAACTCAGATCTGCACGCCAATGATGGCGCATGTCGAGGTCGAGCGCTGAGGCCAAGGTGTCGGCGAGAGCTTGCCGGCGGCGGTCAGTCGGGTCGTTTGCCTCATGCACGAGATTGAGCGCGCTCGCAGCGGTCAACGCGGCGATTTCAACCAAGCGTTCGGGCGGCTGTGACAAGCACCAGGGCATCAAGTCCGCATCTTCCTCGGGAAGATCGGCTGCGAGCTCGCGGCGGGCGCGCTCAAGTGGGCCATCATCGCTGATGTCGACGGGGGTAGCGGCGATCTCGACGCCGATCGCGCGTCCCATGCGCCAACCGTGCAGCAGGGCGAAGACGGCGACCGCCAGTCCCACGATGGGTTGAGACAAGATGGCTGTGCGCAGCGCCGAAGCGCGAGCCGCTGTGAGTTCGCGCGTGACCGCCTTGGGCAATCGTGGTGTGGGCTTGGCTTCATCTGACGCCGCGGAGGCGCTGTCGCCTTCGGTGGCGTCGCTTGGATCGGCATGAACCCGCAGCCGCTTCAAGGCCGCTTCGTCTTCTTTTCTGACAAGACCGCAGCGGCGAAGCGCCGCGCAGGAACTCGAACAGATAGGTGGCGTTGGCCGACAATTCCAAATCACCACCGGCGAGGGGAAACGCGTAGGAGAGACCCGCATCGAGGCCGGTTACATCGGTGACGGCGAGGTTTTGGGAGCGCGCATCGACAATGACGCCGATGTCGGAGGCGCTAAATCCGCCACTGGTGCCGAGCGCTTGCGCCTCGGCGAGCAGAGCGGCCACGCGCGCAGGATCGGGATTGCGCTCGATGAGCGAAGCGAACTCGGAATTCGGGTTCAATGCCGCGGCGATGTTGTTGATGCTGGAGATGCGATCAGAAAAGCGGACATCGAAATAGGTGGCCTCGAAGCGCAGGCCGCTATCGGGCGGCGCATAAGTGAAGCCGGCAGACCAGCTTTCCGCTCTCTGTTCTTTCAAATCCGGATTGGCGCCCAGGATCAGCAAGATGTTGCTGCGCCCGCTCGGGGCGCCGGTGTCGGTGATATTGAGGCCGCGAACCTGGCGGCGGCTTAAGGCGCCGGAAGGGTCGAGGTCGGCGAGATTTGGCGCGCGGAACGAGGTGCCCCATGAACCGCGCAAGCTCAGCGCGTCGGTCAAGCCCCAGTTGAAACCCACCTTCGGATTGGTGGTGTCGCCGAAGTCGCTGTAGCGCTCGAAACGTCCGGCAAGCGAGAGGTCGAACGAGCGGCCCAAGGGTGGAGGCGCGTTGGGTCCGAACACCGGAATGAGGAGCTCGGCGTAAGCTGCGTCAACATCGCGATCGTTGGAGGTCGTCGTCGACCGCGTCGCCGCGAGCGAGGTCAAATTGTCGGTGTCGCTGATTTCAAAGAATTCGTGCCGGTGGTTAGCGCCCAGCGCAAGCCGCGCTGGTCCCGCCGGCAATTGCACGAGTTCGCCATCCGCCTTCGCATCGATGCTCCAAGTTTCGGAGACGAGCGCGTTGAGGGCAAAGCCGCGAATGCTGTCGAGCACGCTTGCATTGGTGAAAGAGCCGTCGCCGAAGGGATCGAAGGCAGTTGAGGGATTGCTGCTCGCCAGCGCCACGGCAAGGGCGGCGGTATTGACCATGTTGCGCTGATAGTGATCGCTGGCCACGCGCCCATAGGAGAGGCTGGGTTCAAGTCGCCAGGTATTGGAAATGTCCCAATCGAGCACAGCGGAGAGATCGAGAGTTTTGGTTTCGCCCTGTTCGAGCCGCGGACCAAAATCGCGATAGAAATCGTAATCGGCTGTGACCGTGTGGCCTGGAAAGAGATTGTTGACCGCTCGAAAGGCGTTGCTCGCCGGCACGGTGAGCCGGCGGGTATTGTGCGCATCGCGCTGTTCGAAGGTCTTGTCAGCATAACGTGCGTCGGCGGTGACGCGAACATTCCCGGCAAGCTGCCAATCGGCGGAGAGGAAGAGTGCGTTTTGGGTCTCATCGGGGAGCGCATCCAGACCAAGGTTGGCGTTGGCGCGATTGACCACGCCAGGAAGCAGCTGCGCTTGGGTCAGATTGCGTCCGTCTTGGCCTGCGGGTACGCCAAATTGACCGAGGCCTGACACGTTCAAGGTCGCTGGATTGGCGCGGGTCAGATCAAAATTGCCGCCGCCGAGTGATCTGAGGTCGCTGTCGGCCATATAGCGCCGATCCGCCATCGCGAGAGCGCTGCGGTCGAGATATTCGTAGGCGCCGAAGAGCGAGAGGGCGCCAAACGAGCCGCCAATGGCCGCGGTGACGCGATTTTCGCGCAAATCGCCGCCGGTGACGCCACCAGTGCGCACGCCCAATTCGGCGCCGTCGAGATGGCGGCGCAGGATGAAATTGACGACGCCGCCGACCGCGTCCGACCCATAGATGGCGGACGCGCTGTCGGGCAGCACTTCGACGCGCTCAATGGCGCTGGTCGGAATGCTGGATATGTCGGCGAAATTCGCCTGCAAACCCATCACCGGCAAACGATGGCCGTCGACCAGCGCAAGCGTGGCGTCCGCTCCGAGGCCGCGTAGGTTGACGCTCGACCCGCCGCCGATATTGCCGCCCTGAAACGAGATGTGTTGTGCAAAGCCGCCGGTGAATGTTTGCGGCAGCGTGCGCATGAGCTCTTCGGTGGTGGAGACGCCGCTTGCCTGGATCGCATCGCGGTTGATGGTGACGAGTTCAGAGCCCACGGGCGCTGCGCCGCGAATGCGGGTGCCGGTGACCACGATCTCTTCGTCGGCTGCTTGTGCGTCGCTGGCTTGCGCCGTGGTTGTCGTGCTGCTGCTGCTGCTGCTGGTGCTGACGGGCGACGAGGCGTCTTGCGCTGCATCAATGCTGCTGCTGGCGTGCTGGGGGCGCGTCAGTTGCTCCAGGCGTACGGTGTCGCCTTCGATGTGCGCGGCGTAGCCGGAATTGATGAGAAGGCGCGCCAGCGCTTCATCGCGCGCAAGGCGCCCACGCACGGCTTGGGCGCTCACCTGCGAAAGCTGTTCGTACGGATAGAGCACGCGCACGCCGGACTGGCGGGCAAATTCGCTTAAGGCGGAGGAGAGCGGCTGCGCGGCGATGTCATAGTCGATGCGCACCGCCGCCGAGGGCGCCGGTTGCGCTGACGCATTGGCGGGCGCGAGCAGCGCCGAGGTCGAGGCCAGAATGACGGCCAAGAGTGCGCGCGAACTCGCCCCGGCCAAAACTCGCTTTCCCATGATTTCCCCCTTGCCGCCTCGTTTGGAGCGGGCGGTTCAGGGGAGAAGACAAACGGGCGCGAAAAACCCCGCAGCTTCAAGCTGCGAGGGCCCAATCAGGGTCTTGATCTGTCAGAAAAAATCAATATATTTCTGACAGAATGAAAGCCATAAAAGCACATAAGTGATGGGAATTAAAGACAAAATCATGCGCCGGGCGCGAGGGTATGGTCGAGGGGATAAGATCTTCACCCCGCCAGACTTCGTCGATTTCGGCAGCCGCGCCGCGGTGGACCAGGCGCTGTCGCGTCTTGTGCGAGACGGCGACCTCCGCCGCTTGGGGCGCGGTCTCTATGATTGGCCGCGGCACAGCAAATTGCTGGGACGAACGGCGCCCGCCGCGCCAGACGACGTCGCCGCCGCCGTCGGGCGGCGCGCTGGCGCGGCGACGGCACCCGACAATCTGGCGGCGGCGAATGCGCTGGGGCTCACTACAGCGGTGCTCTCGCGCCCGGCTTATGCATCGACCAAGAGAATCGGGGACCGCGCCGCCGCGGGCGTCAAGATCAAATTCCGTCCAATCGGCGCCAAGCTCGCGCCGCTCTTGGATACTGATGCGGCGGTGATCGTGCAGGCCCTCGCCTGGGCGCGCGACGGCGGCTTCGATCTTCATGATGCCGCCGAAACGATTGCGCGCAATGCATCTCTAAAAGCGAAAGCGGCGCTCGCCGCCAATCTGAGGAGATTGCCGGTGTGGGCGCTTGCGCCCGCGCAACAAATCCTTGGAATCGTGCGATGAAGGACGCCTCGATGGGTGAAGGCGCAATCGCGTGCGCGCAATCAACTCCGGATATGTTCAGTTCGACGCGCTTGGTGAGCGCGAGCGGCGCGATGCGTTCACATTGGCCGCGCAAGACCTAGGTGCAAGCGTACAAGCGATCGAGAAGGATTTCTGGGTCTGCCGCACCATTGATGCGATGTTCAAAGGCTTCGGGCGTTCGGCGCGCCCAAAGCTTTATTTCAAAGGCGGAACCTCGCTCTCGAAGGGCTATCGCCTGATCAAGCGGTTTTCCGAGGACATCGACATCGTGGTGTCGCGCCGCGGGCTCGGCATCGGCGACGACGCCGATCCGCTGGCGCAAACGTCCGCCACCAAACGCAAGGCCGCGACCGAGAAGGCGATGGCCAAGTGCGCGGCGTTTGTATCGGGACGGATGCGCGAAAGGCTGGCGGCGCTGATGCCGGCGGGCGTCAGCGTCGAACTCGATAGCGAAGACAACGACCAATGTTCGCTGCGGGTCGCTTATCCATCGCTCTCGCAGCGCAGCGCCTACATCGCGCCATGGGTCAAGATCGAGGTCGGCGCGCGCGGCGCCATTACGCCCTGCGCCGAGCGGGCGATCGAACCTTATGTGCAAGCCGTGATCGGAGAAGGGTGGGAGCTCGCCACCGGCGGCGTCGCCATGATCGAAGCCGAGCGCACCTTTCTCGAAAAGGCGCTCATCCTTCACGCCAATTATTGCCGCAAGCGCGACGATCCCGAATGGCGTCCGTCTGATCGCAATCATGGGGCGCGCCATTATTACGACATCGCGATGATGCGCGACACCAAGACGGGTTTCGTGGCCGTCCGGGACGATGCGTTGCTTGACGACGTGCGTGAGACCAAGCTCAAGATGTTCTTCGCCGCCGGCGACAAGCTTGCCGAGGCGACACGCGGTTCGATCCACCTGACGCCACAGCCCGCGCTCAAGAAGTTGCTCGCCGCCGATTACGATGCGATGGCCGGCATGATGTTTCACGATCCGCCAGATTTCGATTGGGTGTTGCAGGAGGTCTCGAAGGCGGAGGAGGCGATCAATGCGCCGTCGAAGAGCGGCCGGTCGCGGAAATAAGCTAGCGGCTTAGAATAACGACATTGGCTGAGGGCCGCGCCGCGTGAAGCCTGAGATCCGCTTGAACGAGCTCCACAAAAGCATCGACATCGGTTGCGCTGATATAGCCCCCGACCCGCATGTGCGCCACGGCGGGATCGGCGAATTGAAAATGCACGCCGGTCTGGCGTTCGATTTCCAAAGCAGCATCGGCGAGGGTGTCGCCATCGAAGGCAAGCATGCCATCGCGCCAGGCGAGGCGGTGGGCGAGCGCCTGCGGCGCGAGCGGCGCCTGGGTCACCTGCGCACCATCGAGCGTGATCTCCTGATTGGCGGCTGCAAGCGTCGAAGCGGGCCGTGAGAAGAGACTTGCCTCGCCAACGCCTTCGACTTCGCCCTGCAAGACTGTGGCGCGCGTGCTGGCGATGCCGAGCTTGACCAGGAAGATTGTGCCGTGGACGCGCAATTCGCCGAACGCGGTCTCCACCACGAACGGCCTTCCCGCATCTGGGCGCACATCAAACAGTGCTTCGCCCTGCACCAGGCGCACGCGGCGCGCTTTTGAGGTGAGCGCAACCCGTATGGCGCTGTCGGCGTTGAGTTCCGCGCTCGATCCATCGGCAAGCCGGAAGGATTTCCGTTCGCCCACGCGGGTGGCATAGGGCGTGGCGTTGGCGTCGCCGATCATCGGGATGATTAAAACACCAGCGGCCACAGCGGCGATGGCGCCGCCGGCGCCGCCCGCGAGAAGCCAGCGGCGGCTCGGTTGCAGCGACGGCTCTACGGCGGTCGGATCGAGAAATTGCAGCGTGTCGAGTTTGTCCCAGGTGCGCGCCACCGCCTCATAAGCGGCGCGGTTTCCTGGCGCGGCGTTTAGCCAGCGGCGAAACTTGCGGTGATCGTCGAGGCTGACATTGGCGGCTTCTAGGCGCGCGATCCAGCGGGCGGCTTCCCGTTCTGCCTGGGTCGCCTGCCCACTCCCGCTCATGTCTCAAATCCCTAGCGATCGTCCTCGGCCATTTTGGCGCGAAAACGCGCATTGCATTGCGCCAAACCGTCGGCGACATAGCGTTCCACGCTGCGCGGCGAGACGCCAAGACGCTTGCCGATCTCTTTATAAGAGCGGCCCTCCAGTTTGAAGAGGATGAGCGCCACGCGCTGGCGTTCCGGCAGTTCGTGTAGGGCCTCATATAGCCGCGCGAGCAGATCGCCGGCCATCACCTGCTGCTCGGGATCGGGGGCTTCAATGGCGCAGTTCAGCATGGAGGGGTCTCCCACCGGTGCGATATCCAGGAGTTCGGCGCGCTTCTTTTCATTGATCGCCAGATTGCGCGCGATGCGGAAGAGATAGGCCCTTCGTGATTGAATGGTGTCAGGGTCAACGCTCAGCAATCGCGTGAAACTATCCTGGGCGATGTCCTCGGCCGAAACCTTTGGTCCGAACCGCCGCAAGAACCGCCGCAGCCGCGGCCCCTCGGTTGCGAACAAAAGTTCGAGGTCTCGAAGGGCGCTCATGAGGACACGCAATCTGCGACTAGGCGCGCTGCAAGCGCCTGGGATCGGCCAAGCAGGCGAGGTGCCTCACCCGCATAGCGGCGGGCGAGATCAGCCGGCTTCACCAAACACCTCACGGAGTTCCAGAAGCCGAGCTGCCAGCCGGTCGAGTTCGCTCACATGGAAGGTCTCGACGAGCCCAACGGTCTCAGAACCCTCCCGCTCGCCATAGACCAGGCCGGCCCAAGCGAAGTCACCATCAGTCACCATTGTTGCGATATCGGAGTGATCGGAGGTGCTGGCGCGGTTTACGCAGCGGATGACGGCTAATTGGGCGGGAAAAAGCGCAAGAGCGAGATCGGTGGTGTTGTGCTCCGCGACCCGCGCGACCGTTCTGACGCCGGAATTGCCTAGCCGTTCCGAGCATTTAAGCGAAAGCGCGCCCGCATTCATAGGTCAAAGTGTAACGCGCTACGTAAATGCATCAAGGCGGAATGCTACATAAATGCTGTCGATCTAAAGGCATCAGCGCGAAAGTTTCAGTGCGTGGCGGCGCGCAGAAACTCACTTCGTCAGGTGCTAGCAACGAACCTCCGTCTCCTTCGCAATGAGAGGGGATGGAGTCAGGAGGCCTTAGCCGCTGAGGCCGGTCTCCATCGGACATTCGTCGGCGCGGTCGAGCGGGCGGAGCGCAACATCTCACTCGACAATATTGAGAAGCTTGCGGTTGCCACTCGGGTCGAGGCGTGGACGCTCCTAAAGCGCTAAAAACCGCTACGGGGCATTTTCGGAAGTCAGTGATCAATCCGCGCGTCTCGAACAGACGTTGGCAGAGTCACCCTTGGTAAGGGTGAAGACGAGAGTGCGGCCAGCTGCTTCGGGGCATTGGCAGGCAGAAATGCCAAAGTAGATCTTGGCGCGAAAAAAGCACCGCTCAAGGAGCTCGTTGGCCGTCATCACCTAAATCGTCCAGTGATGCTGGGGTTGCCGCTGCACTAGCGCAACCGCATCATCCGATGGGCAAGAGATCGGTCCGTCATTCCGACGTGTGGCCCTTCGGGGGCCGCGCCCGTGAAATGCACGGTCCGCGAAGCGATATCCACGTCGGCGTTGTGATTGATGGGCCCGATCACACGGCATTGTTCTTCAACTCGCGAAAACTGACGATGGGTCGGTCGCTCAGCCATTAATCAGGATGGTCTCCAGCTTTATCGCCGGGTGCGCTCACGGTCGTAACGGGAACGGCGTCGGCCTCCAGCCGGTAGAGGTGATTGAGCAGCATAAGCTCTGACAGCGCCTCGGTGGCGTGGGTGCTGAGATCTCGGTGCGCCCTCGGATTTCGGTGGGCCATCGCCGCGCCGGTGAAGAGATTGGCGCGCCCTACAATCTCGCTCTTATCGGGGCGCGGCCAAGTCAGGCGCGCGTTGACACCGTGGAAGGCATCCGAAAAGAGGTTGCTGCCGGAGTTTGTGAGTCCCGTACGGCCTCGAACGATATCCTCGAGTCTTGCGTAGCCTTTTCGTAGTCGATCGTTAGGGCCTTCCCAGAACGTCACGGCCAAGGCGGCGAGGCGAGGATCGATGACGCCGAAAGGAATGATGGGCGGCACATCGCGCCAGAGCGTGCCGGACGCGATCGCCTCGAAATCGCGGTCGGTCACATAGTCCGAGAGCCGCGGCGCTTTACCTGACGCTTCCTCGATCTCTGTGAGGTCTGCGTTGGTCAGTGCTGAATAATGCGACCGCTCCATCATCTCGGGCGCGATGTCACATTCATCGATCTCGACACCATGGAATTCAAGCAGCGCCAAAATGTAGCTGAATCCTTTAGGGCCGGTGCCGCCGTAACCCGACCCGAAACCTGCCTTTATAAGAATTTCGTCGCCGACGTCGGTTTTCAGGAGGAGTGCGTGTTCGACCGTGTGCTCATTTGCACACGACAGAATGCGCGCCGAG
>JACQAC010000095.1 GCA_016195245.1 Pseudomonadota bacterium | reverse complement strand
ATCAGCAAATGCAGCTCGCCGCCCGCCGGCGCTTCGGGGTACGGCCGCTCACGCACAGCAAGAATAGGCGAACGCACCGGATTGCCGACGACGCGCTTATTGGCCGCCGCCTTCGGCGGCAAGCGATCCAACCGCTCAAATCCGCAAGCGACAATCTTCGCACTTGTCGCCAACGTGCGATTGACGCGGCCGAGCACCGAATTCTGCTCGTGGATGAGGATCGGCACATGTTTGGCCCGCGCGGCCATCAACGCGGGAAACGATGGGTAGCCGCCAAATCCGGCGACGAGCGACGGCGGGGACTCCGTAAAACGACGCTTCGCTTCATTGATGCCACGATTGATCTTGATCAGCGATGGAATGATCGTCACCGGGTTGGCGGACAGCGACGCCGCAGACACATCCTCGATCCGTTCCGCGGGGAAACCCTCCGCGTAACGGCGGCCGCGGGCGTCGGTCATCAAGAATACACGCCAGCCGCGGCGAAACATTTCCTCGCCGAACGCGGCTGCCGGAAACAAATGGCCGCCGGTTCCGCCCGCGGCGATGACCACGATTTTCTTTGTCATGTTGCTAATCGCGTTTGCTGCGCGGGTAGAGATACGCGCCCGGACGGTCACGGAGAAGAGACAAACAAAAGCCGAGCGCCAACGCGGAACCAATCATCGACGAACCGCCGAACGAAATAAACGGCAAGGTCATGCCTTTCGCGGGGATGAGGCTCAAATTTACGGCGATGTGGATGCTCGCTTGCACGACCAGCAGCGTCACCAAACCCGCCGCCGCCAATTGCTCGAACGGATCGTTTAGGCGGCTGGCCCGCGAAAGGCCGCGGAATGCCAACGCGCCGAACAAGGCGATGACGCCGAGCGAAGCGAGCATGCCGAATTCCTCGGCAGCCACCGCGAAAACAAAATCGGCGTGCGCGTCCGGCAGCGAACGCTTGATAATGCCTTCGCCCGGGCCGCGTCCGAATACGCCGCCCGACGCGATCGCGTCCAGCGCGCGGCCAACTTGATATGCAGTCTCGGGGTGCAAGAATGCGTCAACGCGTTCGCGCGCATGCGGGAACACGTGATAGATTGCGAACCCCGCGGCGCCGGCGAGCGCGGCGCCGCCGAACAGCCAACGCAGGGCCATGCCTGAAAGAAGTAGCATCGGCCCCAGCACCAGCGCCAGCAATGCGGTTTGACCAATGTCGGGCTGCGAAAGCAGCGCCGCGGCAGTGAGAAAATACAGACCCATCGCGATCAGCCGCCCTGGGAAGCGCGGCTGCTTCATGCACTCGCTGAGCATCCACGCCCACACCACGACGAGCGCGGGCTTCAATATCTCCGAAGGCTGCAGAGAGAAAATGCCAAAATCGAACCAGCGCCGCGCGCCGCGCACATCGGAGCCAAGCACTGACGCGAGGACGCAGAGCGGCAGCGCAATGACAAAGATGATGGTCGCCGTGCGCCGGAGTTGGCGCGGGTCAAGCGAGGCAGCGGCGAGCATGGCCACGAGACCGGCCGCCGCGTAAGCGGCTTGACGCGCCGCGAAGTAGAACGCCTCGTCAATGCGGATGCGCGCCGTTGCAACTGGGCTGGTGGCCATCGAAAACAAGATGCCGAGCAGCAGAAGCGCGCCGGCGATAACAATCAGGGACCTGTCATAAGTACGAACGCGGTCAATCACCGCGCCAAAGCGCTCCTGCGCCGCGGCGATCACGCGCCCGATCCCGACTTGCGGGCGCCGTTGCGCTCACCGCCGGTCAAAGCCGAGACGTAAGTCTTGAACTTGTCGCCCCGCTCTTCGTAGCTGCGGAATTGATCATAGGATGCGCATGCGGGCGAGAGCAGCACCACCGGGTGCGGCTCACCCGAGGCACGCGCATCGTCGAAGGCCAGTCTAACAGCTGCTTCCAAAGTCCCGGCCATCGTCACAGGCGCCTTGTCACGAAGCGTATCGGAAAAATCACCCGCAGCCTGCCCGATCAAGTACGCGCGGGCAATGCGCGCGAAAAATGGCGCGAGATCACCAATGCCCCCCTCCTTCGCAACGCCGCCAGCGATCCAATAGATGCGCGGATACACCGCCAGGGCTTGCGCAGTGGCGTTGGCATTGGTGGCTTTAGAGTCGTTGACGAAGCGCACGCCCTGCACGGTGGCGACGCGCTCAAGCCGGTGCGGCAAGCCGGGAAAGGTGTTGAAGGCACTGGCGATGATGCGCGGATCGACGCCGAGCGCGCGCGTCGCTGCGTAGGCTGCGGCCGCGTTTTGGGCATTGTGACGCCCGGAAAGCGCCGGTGCGTTTGAAATGTCCGCCACGGTTTCCGAGCGGCCATTCAGTGCGTCAATGATCTTCGGCCCGAGCGCAGAGACACCGCGTCCCAACACTTGGCCCGCGGAAATCGGCGCGACGTGTTGGACGGCGGCGCGTGTCAGTTCGGTGCATACGGAAGCACAATATTCGTCATCCACGCCAATCACCGCCCAATCGGCCGCGCCTTGATTGGCGAAGACTTGACGCTTGGAGGCGACGTAATGCGGCATGTCGCCGTGGCGATCGAGGTGATCGGGCGTGGTGTTGAGCCACACGGCCACGTCGAGACGCAGGGTTTGTGTGAGATCGAGCTGAAACGATGAGAGCTCGATCACGTAGTAGGCGCCAGCATGCAGCGGCGCGAGATCCAGCACAGCTTCGCCAATGTTGCCGCCGAGGCGCACATCCTTGCCGGCTTCCTTGAGGATGTGCGCGACCAGCGCCGACGTGGTCGACTTGCCATTGGTGCCAGTGATGCCGATGAGCTTTGGACGCTGCGCGGCTGGCAGGGCGTTCACAGCGCGCGCAAAGAGCTCGATGTCGCCGAGCACCGGCACCCCGACTGCGTCGGCGAGCGTCACAACGCGATGCGGCTCCGGCAGCGTCAGCGGCACGCCCGGCGAAAGAATGAGCGCGGCGAAGGTGCGCCAATCGCGATTGTTGATGTCGGAAACAGGAATACCAGCGGCTTCCGCCTTGGCGCGCGACGCCTCGCTATCGTCCCACGCATGCACCCGTGCGCCGCCAGCAGTGAGCGCGCGCACGGCGGCAAGACCTGTGCGCGCCAGGCCGAACACTGCAACGTCGCGTCCCGCGAATTCCGTGATCGGAATCATCCGATCTGCTCCTAAGCAGCTCCGAAGAGGTGCGGGTGTGCGCTGCTTCGCACCGTTAACGCAACTTCAATGTCGCCAAGCCCGCGAGCGCGAAAATAAACGAGATAATCCAGAACCGAATGACGATGGTGGGCTCCTGCCAACCCAGTTTTTCGAAATGGTGATGGATGGGCGCCATCAAGAACACGCGCTTGCCGGTGCGCTTGAACACCGCCACTTGCAGCATCACGGACAAAGTTTCGAGCACGAACAGACCGCCAACGATCGCAAGCACCAGCTCGTGCTTGGTGGCCACCGCCACCGCGCCGAGCAAACCGCCCAACGCCAGCGAGCCAGTATCACCCATGAACACGCGCGCGGGGGGCGCATTGTACCAGAGGAAACCGAGCGAGGCGCCCAACAGCGCGCCCAGGATGGTCGACAGTTCGCCGACCCCCGCGACGTGTGGAATACCGAGGTAGGTCGAATAGTCGACGCGGCCGACCAGATAACAAATCACGCCAAAGGTCCCGGCCGCGATCATCACCGGCACAATGGCGAGACCATCAAGACCGTCGGTCAAGTTCACGGCGTTTCCAAAGCCAACGATCACCACCATCATGAACAGGATGTAGAGGAGCCGCATCTTTGCCGAAAGGCCGCCATGGTGCTGCTTGGTGACCTTGGCGTAATCGTCGACGAAGCCGATGGCGCCGAAGCACATGGTCACCAACAGAACCGCCCAGACGTAAGGATTTTTCAGGTCCGACCAGAGCAGCGAAGCAATGCCGAGGCTGAGCAGGATGATCAGCCCGCCCATGGTCGGCGTACCCTTCTTGGTCAGCAGGTGTCCCTGCGGGCCGTCTTCACGGATGGGTTGGCCCTTGCCTTGGCGCTTGCGCAGCCAGGCGATGAACGGCGCGCCAATCGCGAACGCGATGATCATGGCGGTAAACATCGCCCCGCCAGTGCGGAAGGTGATGTAATTGAAGAGGTTGAAGAATTGAGACTGCGCCGTGAACTGACTGAGTAGCTGCAGCATCAACCTTCCCCTTCGAGCCGCCTGAGCGCGCTGACGACGCGGCTCATCTTCGACCCGTTCGATCCTTTCACCAGCACAACGTCCCCAGCGTGGAGGGAACCGCAGATGATCGGAATCAATGCGTCCGCGTTCTCGGCATAGCCGCCGCGACGGCTCTGCGGAAGCGCTTCCATGAGTGCGGCCATGCGGGGTCCTGCCGCAAAGACCAGATCAACGCCTGCCTTATCAAGCGGTTCGGCCAATCCGGCATGATAGGCGCGCTCGTCGGGACCGAGTTCCAGCATATCCCCAAGCGCCGCGATGCGGCGGCCGCCCTGGCCAGGCCGGCGCGCGGAGAGTGTGGAAAACGCCGCCGCCATTGAGACCGGATTGGCGTTGTAGGAATCATCCACGAGCATGAACTCGCCAAACGGCGCGCGCACTTTTGCGGCGACGCCGCGCCCATCCACGGCGCGCAGATGTTCAAGCGCAAAGGCAGCAGCGTCGAGATCGGCGCCGACAACATCGACGGCCGCGAGCGCGGCGACTGAATTGAGCGCCCAGTGTGCGCCTTCGACGCCAACGCGATAGCGGATGACGCGGCCGAGAATATCGGCTTCGGCGTTCGAGCCGGTTTCATCCATGTCGAACCTGATCAGCCGCGCTTCGCAACCGGCGTCGCGGCCAAATCGAATGAGCGTCGCGCCATTGCGCTCCGCTGCCGCGATCAAGCGGCTGGCGTGCGGCGCTTCATTGGGCACGAGCGCTGCGCCGCCGGGTTCGAGACCGGCATACACATCGCCCTTCTCATCAGCGACGGATTCGAGCGACCCAAGATTTTCGACATGCGCCGGCGCTATAGTGGTGACCAGCGCAGCGTGCGGTCGCACCAGCTGCGTCAGCGGCAGGATTTCGCCACGATGGTTCATGCCGATTTCAAAGACACCGAAGGCGCTTTCACGCGGCATGCGCGAAAGCGTCAGCGGCACGCCCCAATGATTGTTGTAGCTCTTGATGGAGCGATGCGTCGGGCCGCTGGCGGCGAGACAAGCGGCTAGCGCCTCCTTGGTCGATGTCTTGCCAACGGAGCCGGTGACGGCGATGCGCTTGGCAGCGCAGCGATCACGCGCGGCTTCACCGAGCTTGCGAAGGCTGTCGAGTACATCGCCAACAACAAGCGTGGGTCCGAGGCCGTCCGCTTTGGAAGCATCCGAAATCAGCGCCGCGCTGGCGCCGCTGACGAAGGCCTGCGCCAGAAATTCGTGGCCATCGCGCACATCCTTGAGTGCAACAAAAAAATCGCCGGGTTCGAGTGAACGCGTATCTATGGAAACGCCGGTTGCGCTCCAGCGATCACCGCCTTGCAGCGCGCCGCAGGTGGCGCGCGCGGCTTCCTCCGCGGTCCAAAGCTCACTCATGCTTGGCTCTCCAGCGCCGCACGCGCCACGTCCTGATCCGAGAACGGATGCACGACGCCGGCGATGATCTGCCCTGTCTCGTGACCTTTGCCGGCGATCATCACGGCGTCGCCAGGTTTCATCATGGCGATGGCGATGCGGATGGCTTCGGCGCGATCACCAATCTCCGTCGCAGATGTCGCACCGCGCAGGATGTTGGCGCGGATGGATTTGGCGTCTTCGTTGCGTGGATTGTCGTCGGTGACAATCACTACATCAGCTTGCCGCTCGGCAATAGCGCCCATCTTGGTGCGCTTGTCGGCGTCGCGATCGCCACCACAACCGAACACCGCGATGATCCGTCCGGGCGCATGCGGGCGCGCCGCACGAAGGAGCACGTCGAGTCCATCTGGCGTGTGCGCGTAATCCACGAACACATGCCCGCCGCTCTTGCTTTGGCCGACATGCTGCATGCGGCCTTTCACCGGCTTCAGCGCTTCCATACCAGCCCAAACCGCTTCGGGTGCGTCGCCCAGCGCCAGCGCAAGCGTTGCCGCGCACACCGCGTTGAGCGCTTGGAATTCACCGATCAGCGGCAGCTCAACTTTGTACTCCTTACCCGCCCAAAGCAGCATCATGGTTTGCGCATTGGGCCGCGGCTGAATTTCGACAATTTTCAGCGCATGCTCGCGAGGCGCGCGCCAACCGCAAAGCCAGACATCGAGCCCGCGCGCCTTCGCGCCTGCTTCAAACGCCGCACTCTCGGAAGCATCCGCATTGATGATCGCAGGCGCGCCATCCTTCACCAACGCCCAGAGTTTCAACTTGGCGTGTCGGTAGCTCGCCATGTCGCGGTGATAGTCGAGATGGTCCTGGGTGAGATTGGTGAAGGCAGCGGCTGCGAACGTGAGGCCATCGATGCGATGCTGCTCCAGGCCGTGGCTCGACGCTTCCATCGCCACATGCGTGACGCCTTCGTCCGCGAGTTGGGTCAGTGTTGCATGCACGCGTGCGGGATCCGGAGTGGTGTGGCCGAGATCGATGACGCCGGATGGCGTGATGGCGCCCAGTGTCCCGAGACTCGCCGCGCGCTTGCCGGAATGCGTCCAAATCTGACGGAGGAAGTCGACGGTCGAGCTTTTGCCATTGGTGCCGGTGACAGCGACGATGGTAGCGGGGCGGCGCGGAAAGAAGCGCGAGGCCGCCAGCGCGAAGGCGCGCCGCGCTTCCGGCGACACGACATTCGGGATTTCGGGATCGGCGCCGACGTCGCCCGCGGATAGTACAGCGACGGCGCCATTGGCTTTGGCTTGCGCAAGAAAATCACGCCCATGCGCCGCGACACCTTGCAGCGCCGCGAACAAGAACCCCGGCTTGATGGAGCGCGAATCCGCAGTGAGGCCCGCGATCTCTAAATTGCGCGCGCTGTCGAGCACTCCGCTGTCGAAAAGCGTTCCGAGTTTCATGCGAAAAAGCCGTAACCTGTGTCGTCATTCCGGACGCGCGGAGCGCGATCCGGAACCCAGGGGATCGTAAAGCCGTGCGTTTGCCCCTGGGTCCCGGGTTCGGCCTGCGGCCGCCCGGGAATGACGAAATCTGATTTGGCTGTCACGCTGTGTTCCTAGTGGCTCGGCAGGCGCGGCTCAACACGCAGACCGAGCATCGGCGCGATCCTGCGCAGCGTGCGCGCCACCGCCGGCGCCGCGACCGCGCCGCCCGCCGCGCCAGCGCCGGTGTCGTCGAGCGCCAGGAAGATGACGTAGCGCGGCGTGTCGGCCGGAAAGACTCCGGCGAATGAGGAGAAGTTGTGATCCTGAGAATAGGTATCATCGCCCAGCTTCTCGGCGGTTCCGGTTTTTCCAGCCACCTGCAATCCCGGCACGTCGGCGGCGCGGCCAGTGCCGTCAGTCACCACTGAACGCATGTAGCTGAGCACTTGTTGGGTGACGGCGGGTGAAAACACCGTCGTCCGCCTGATCTGTGCGTCTGGCAGACGCATCAGCAAGCTCGGAGTGACCCGCGCGCCGTTATTGGCGAAGATCGTGTAGGCACCAGCCAGCGATGCCGGCGTGGCCGCAAGGCCGTAGCCGAAACCGAGCCCGGCAATATCACGGCGCGTGCGGGCGGTTGGCGCGATCGGCGCCTGGCTGCGTGCGAGTTCGAGCGTCGGAGGTGCGAGCAAGCCCAGACGCGCGAGATACGAGCGCTGGCGGTCAGCTCCAACCCGCAGAGCCAAACGTGCCGCGCCGATGTTGGAGGAGCGCGCAAGGATATCGCGCAGGCTTGCAGGACCAAGGATGCGCTCATCGTCGCTGATGGTGGTGCCATCGAGTACGAACGGCTGAGAGAGGTCGAACAGTTCGCCAGAGGATGTGAGCCGCTCCTGTAGGGCCATGGCTTCGGTGAATGGCTTCAGCGTTGAACCCAGTTCATGCACGTCGCCCGCGACACGATCAGTGCGCGCCGCTTCCGAGGCGCCCGCGAATTCGTTCGGGTCAAGCGCCGGCCACGACGCCAGCGCCAGCGTCTCGCCGGTGCGCCCGTCCAGCAGGATAGCGGCGGCGCTGCTGGCGTGCGCGGCTTGCGCGGCGGCGTCGAGTTCAGTCTCTAGCGCGTACTGCATGCGCACATCGATGGAGAGCCGCACCGGCCGCCCCTCCGCGCCAGCGCGGCGGATTTGGTCATCGAGGCCGAGTTCGACACCGGCGAGGGCGTGACGATCCACATCGGTGAATCCGAGCGCATGCCCTGCAAGCGCGCCCTGCGGATAGACGCGGCGTTCCTCCTGCGCAAAGCCGATACCGGCGAGGCCGAGCGACAGCACGGCGTCGCGTTGGTTCGGCGTCAGCCCGCGGCGCAGGAACACCAATTCGTGCGAGCGATCGGAAAGACGGCGCACCGTCGCGTCGCGGTCCATGTCCGGGAATATCCGCGCCAGCGCGGCTGCGGTTTCATTCGCACGCCAGACGCGCTCTGGAGTGGCGGTGAGCGTGAAGGCGCGCACCGTGGTGGCGAGCAGTACGCCATTGCGGTCCACGATGTCAGCGCGCTCGACTTGCGCGATTGCTGCGCCGTGGCGCGGTTCAGCAGTGGGATCGCCTGCGAAGGCGAGCTGAACAGCGCGCGCCGACAACAGCAGCAACATCACCAGCAATCCGATCGCCAGAAAGCGCACGCGATTGCGCGCCGGCGCCGCCTCGATCGTCTCGCTCGCAAAGCTTTGCTCGGCGGCGAAGGCGCGCGACGGCGAGATCGGCTTCATGGGTGGCTTTGCCGCTCGCGCGGCGCCGGCAGCCTGCTCGCCATGGAGCTTTCCGGAAGAGCTGCGCTTTGACCGCCTGGCGTGACGTCGAGATGCTGTTGCGCCAGCTCCTGCACGTGTGCGGGACTTTCGAGGTGCGCGATTTCGGCGTTAAGCGCGCGGTTGGAGGCTTCAGTCTCCGAGATTTCTTGATGCAGCTGGCGCACGTGCGCCTCCGCCTTCGAGGCGTCGCTCTTGGCTTTGTAGAGGCCCACAACGAGCACCACCACAAGAATGCCTGCTGCGATCTGCAGCGCACGGATCAGTTGAGCTTTGCCCATTCGGCCTCCGCGCGCGGCGCCAGCGCCGGCGGTTCGAGTTCGTCCCAGGGCGGCGCGTCGGTGCGCGTCGCCCAGCGCAAGCTGGCCGAGCGGGCGCGCGGATTGGTTTCGGTTTCCGCATCGCTCGGCGCGGTCGCGCGGCGGCGCTCGAGCGTGAAACTTGGCGCGCGTTCCGGCGGCAGATCCGGTGCATAGCGTGAGCCGCGCCCCTGCGCATCGGCGCGCTCGGCGATGAATTGCTTGACCATGCGGTCTTCGAGCGAGTGGAAGGATACGACGACCAGACGTCCGCTAGGCGCCAGCACGCGTTCGGCGGCGGAGAGCCCGCGCGCCAGTTCGCCAAGCTCATCGTTCACCAGCATGCGCAACGCCTGAAATGTCTTGGTCGCAGGATGTGTGCGCGCACCTTTACGGCCGCCTACTGCGCGCTCGACCGTATCGGCCAGCAGACCGGTGCGGGTGATCGCGTGTGCGGCGCGTTCTTGCACGATTGTGCGGGCGATGCGGCGGCTGTCATCATCCTCACCATAGCGATAGATCAGTTCAGCGAGCGCAGGCTCGGAGAGCTTGTTCACGGCGTCCGCCGCGCTCGGGCCCTCCTTCTCCATACGCATGTCCAAGTCCGCGTCCATCCGGAATGAAAAACCGCGTCCGCCCTCGTCGAGCTGGAACGAGGAGACGCCAAGATAGAAGACAACGCCGTCAACCGGCGTCTCCGCGCTCAAGTCGCCAAATCTCCCTTGCAAAAGTGTGAAGCGCCCGGGCTCAGAGGCGGCCAATTCAGCGCCCATCGCGTGTCCCCTGGCGATGGCGTCGGGGTCCCGGTCGAAGGCGATAACCCGGCATCGCGCGCGCGCCAGCATTTCGCGGGAATAACCGCCGCCGCCGAAGGTCGCGTCAATGTACGTGCCGCCGTCTTTCAGGGCGAGCGCATCCATCGCTTCCGCGAGCAAAACCGGGGCATGGCCCATGCGCGAAGAGTCTCACGATTCACGCTTTGTTAGCCACACAAGCCTGCAGCCCCACACCCAGCCTTAATAACAGCGGGGTTAGGAAGGTGTTTCGCAGCTGGAACGCATCTCCATGAAACCGATCGTCCGCGACATCATCGAGCGCACGGCGCTGACCGCGCTGACCGGTTCAATGGCGTGGCGCATCGGCGTCTCCGTCCTCCATGGCGGCGATCCGGTATCGGCCTTGGTCCTGGTCGGCGAATTCTTGCTGCTGTTTTTCGTGATCTTTGCGCGTCCGGCCTCGGATGGCTCGACCAGCACGCGCGAATGGCTGCTGGCATTCGCAGGGACCGCGGCACCGCTGCTGGTGACCCCAGGCGGTTCGCCGCTGCTGCCAAACACGATCATCCTGACGATTTTCCTGATCGGCATCGTCTTGCAAGTCGCCGCCAAGCTGAACCTGAACCGCTCGTTCGGCATTGTGCCCGCCAATCGCGGCGTGGTGACCAAGGGATTTTACGGAATTATCCGCCACCCGGTGTACGCCAGCTACTTCATCGGCCACATCGCGTTCTTTCTGGTCAACCCAACGCTCTGGAATCTCTGCATCTACGCGATCGAACTGGGGTTCCAGATCGCCCGCATGCACGCCGAAGAAGACCTGCTCTCCCGCGACCCCGCCTACGCCAACTACATGCACACCGTGCGCTACCGGCTGGTGCCGGGAATCTACTGAGAATCACAGCGCGCTACGATTAGCCAATCCGGCACTGTTCAAAGCTCGCAAATCGCTGCAATTCTCAATTGAGTCTTGTGATGCGCATTTGTGTAGTTGATGACAATATTCTGATTGGTGACGCGCTCTCTTTGGTATTGCGCGACCATGGTCATGAGGCAGCCTTCGCTGCCGACGCGGCGACCGGCCTCAAATGTTTTGAGCAAGGTGGGTTCGACGCAGTGGTCGTCGACTGTGCCCTCCCAGATGCCTTGGGCGAGCGGATAGCAACCACGATTCGAGCGCAGTGGCCGGCCACGGTCGTCATTCTGGTTTCCGGGCGTGCGCTGCCTTCAAACATCGATCTCAGCAGCCCCTGTGCGCCCGATGCGTTCTTGCAAAAGCCCCGCTCGCGAGCGGCGAAAGGCGGCCGCGTGACAACAGAGACGCCTCTCGTGTCTAGCTCGACCAAAGAAGATTCGCGCCTAAGAGCATTGGTCGACACCGCCGTGGACGGCGTGATCCTGATAGACGCGCGTGGCAGCATTCTGATGTTCAATCCTGCCTGTGAACGTCTCTTCGGTTACGAGGCGGACGAAGTCCTGGGACGCAACGTCAAAGCATTGATGCCGCCGTCGTTTCACGATGAGCACGATGGATACCTTCACAATTTTCGCACCAGCGGCGTTCGCAAGATTATCGGCATCGGTCGAGAAGTCGTGGGACAACGCAAGGACGGCACCACGTTTCCAATGGATCTTTCAGTTGGAGAATCGAAAGAAGGCGACGAGGTCTTCTTTGTCGGCATCATTCACGATCTGACTCTGCGCAAACGGACCGAGGAGCAATTGGCTCAGGCGCAGAAGATGGAAACTGTAGGTCAGCTCTCGGGCGGTATCGCTCACGACTTCAACAACCTGTTGACCGTTATTTTGGGGAACGCTGAAGCCCTCAGTGAGCGACTGCGCGCGCGACCCGACCTACAAGTGCTCTGCGATGGAATTCTTGCCGCTGGACAACGCGGCGCGGAACTGACCAAGCACCTGCTCGCATTCGGTCGCCGGCAAGTGCTGCAGCCCGTGCCGATCGATTGCAACGAATTGCTCGGCGACCTGCAGCGATTGCTGCAGCGAACGCTGCGTGAGGATATCGAGATTTCCCTGCAGCTGAAGCCAACTTTGGTTCTTGCTCTAGCAGATCCAACCCAGCTCGAATCGGCGGTGATAAATCTGGCTCTGAACGCTCAAGACGCGATGCCCACCGGCGGGCGACTAACGTTCTCCACAGCGCTAGCTCCGCTAGACGAACGCTATCGCGACCTTAATCCGGAAGTTCAGCCTGGGGACTACGTGCTGATCTGCGTCACCGATGAAGGTATCGGCATGACGCCGGAAGTTCGCGAGCGCGCGTTTGAGCCCTTCTTCACGACAAAGGAGGTCGGCAAAGGCAGCGGGCTCGGTCTGAGCATGGTCTACGGTTTCATCAAGCAATCAGGCGGCCACGTCGCGATCTACAGTGAACCCAGCCTCGGCACCTCGGTTCGCCTCTATCTGCCCTGCGCCGGCAGCAATCATGTAGAGGCGGGAGCTACGCTTGAACTCGCCGAGCGTGACGCGCCGCGAGGAGGTGAATCCATCCTTGTCGTCGAGGATGATCCCTTCGTTCGCGGCTACGCAGTAGCTGCGTTAGAAGGCCTTGGGTACAACGTTCGAGTGGCGGCGAACGGACCGGAAGCGCTTCTGCGCCTGAACGGTCACGATCACATCGATCTCCTCTTCACCGATGTAGTCATGCCCGGAGGGATGAGCGGCTGGGACCTTGCGCGGAAGGCGAACGAGCTCTGCCCTGGCATCAAGGTTCTGTTGACGTCCGGCTACGCTCTCGACACCTTGATTGCCACTGGCCGCGCGCTGCAGGGCGGCGAAATGATCCTCATGAAGCCATACCGCAAGGCGGACTTAGCTTGGCGCGTCCGTCAAACACTTACGAGTGACGCGAAGAGTGAAGACGAGCAAGCGGTCGCTGACAGCTAAGCGAGCTGGGCAAGCGAACTCAGGAAGTCGCCTTCTTCCTGGTGAACCCGACGCTCTGGAATCTCTGCATCTACGGCATCGAACTCGGCTTCCAGATCGCCCGCATGCACGCCGAAGAAGGCCTGCTCTCCCGCGGCCCCGCCTGCACCAGCTACATGCGCCACGTACGCTACCGGCTGGTTCCGGGCGTGTATTGAGGAAAGCCTCTCCGAAGCACCTCGGGCTGATGGCGGTTCTCCGCCTTCAAAAGACACGGCCAACACGAACGCCGACGTTTTCAAGGCCTAGGGTGCCTCGGACGCCGCAGACGTCGCCGCTGGAGACGTGTTCGTAATCAAAGGCGACGTTCCAATGGCGCGAAAGGCGACGGCCCACACCGACGCCCCAGTGAAAGTCCACGCGGCAGCCGAGCGTCTTTTGCCGATGCCAAAGCTCCGGCGGCTCTTCTGATTTTCTCAGGTAACGGCCGTTGTGGAGCGCTAATCCGAAACCGCCAACAAGGAACCAGTCCTGTTGGAAATCGCGCTGCCAGGTGAGACCCGCATAGGCGTAACTTGTGGCGTAAGAATCGGTGGCTAAAGAAACCCCGACATGAGGGCGCGGGGCGCCGATCCCGCTGAGCGCTCCTGGCGAGTTAAAAAGCGCTTCGAAATTGACGGCAGCGCCGGATTCGACCGAATTCACGATCGGCCCACTATCCTGCGCAAGCAGGCCGAGGCGAACTTCAGAAAGCCACCCCCTTTCGCCACTGGCGCTGTGATCTGTGGGTTCGGCGCTTGGCGTGGCCGACCAGTCACTGACCAACGTCAACTGACCAAACGGCCTGCCCATCCGACAATCTCGTCACTTGTCGAAAGCATGCGGTCGTCGGTGCTCGCCTCAGTGTCGAGATACAAAACCTCCAAGCCAGTGGGCAGTATTCCTTGCGCCTGGGCGCTAGCGACCGCAGCTTCTTGCGCCACAGCGGGCACGCTCGCGAACAGCGCTGCAACGCTGCATCCAGCCAAGGTCACGAACTTGAACTTCACGAACTCCCCCCGTTCACCGCCGACCGCCCCGTGGCTTGCCAGAAGCAGCACGATGCGACAATCCGTACGCGAGCGTTTCGGGAGTGCGACATGCCCGGACGGATGCTAGCGCGCGTAGATCACTGCGAACGCAGCATGCTTCACGACCCACCATCACTGCGGTGGAGGGGGCGCGACGAGCAAATCAAAACGCCAGTCGGCCTGTAAGCCGGGTTCTGTTCCGCTTTCGCGGTGACGACCATTCCTCTGGACCATGCGTCGCCGCATGGTTCTCGCGACCTACCCGGATGCGCTCCCACGGACGGGCCGTACGCTTGCGCGCCTCGCATCCCTATTCGGCCTTGCTCCCGGCGGGGCTTGCCGTGCCCGCTTCCTTACGGTCGCGGCGGTGGGCTCTTACTCCACCGTTTCACCATCGCCTGCATCCATAGTCCGAAAACTAAGATGCTTTCGGCAGACTATTCTCTGTGGCGCTATCCCTAAGATCACTCTCGGCGGATGTTATCCGCCGCCGTATCCGCGTGGAGCCCGGACTTTCCTCGACTGCACCCTTTCGAGCCCTCTTGCGAGGCTTGTCCGAGCAAGCTCGCACAAGTAGCAGCCGCGGCCGTCCGGCCGACTGGCCGAGCGAATATAGAGGGTGAGCGCGCGCAACGGAAGCGCCGCGGTGAGAACGTCACGACGTGTGCGCCAATGCGGCGATCAAGGCTTGGGTTTCGGCGTCGGCTACGCCGTCGATCAAGGCAGGACGGAAACGGCGCTGAAACGCCATCAGAGCGGCCTTTGTTTGACTGTCCAAGACGCCGGTCTGCTTCACGGCGTAACCGATGGATGCGAGTTGCGTTTGCACAGTCACCACCGAGTGTTCGGCGCGTTCAGATGAAATGTTCTCAGGCCACACCGCGACGCCAGCATCAGCCAGTCTCTTCCACGGAAACTTCTCGCCCGGATCCTGCTTGCGCTCGGGCGCAATGTCGGAATGCGCGACGACTTGCGAGGGCTTCATGTGATTGCGAGCGAGAATGTCTTCCACCAAGGCGACCACCGCGTCGATTTGTTGGGCCGGATAATCTGGCAGACCAAAGTCGTGCCCGCCGTTGACGATCTCGATACCGATGGCGCGCGAATTCACATCGCCCTCGCCCCGCCAACTCGACGCGCCGGCATGCCAGGCGCGGCTTTGCTCCGGAACGACGCGAAAGATTGTCCCGTCCTCGCCGACAACATAATGCGCCGAGACGCGCGCAAGCGGCGCGTCAAGTGCAACGTTCGCATCTTGCCATGGCCCGGGATATTTGCCGGCAGTCGGAGCAGGATCGGTCAGGCGCGCCAGTGCGGTTTCGGCGTCCTGCATGCCGGTATAGTGCAGCACCACGAGATCAATCGCGCGTGAGCGCACGTCGAAATTCGGAGACGGACGATCGAGGAGTCGAAGTGTGCTCACAGCGGCCATCCTGCCGTGCGCAGCTTAAGACTTCCGTCGCGACGTTTCGACAACCCAGCCGGCAGGTGTTTGGCGCGCATCGAGTACGTCGGGTTGCGCAGACGCGCGTTTCGGGGCGAAGCGGAGCGCAATAGCGGCTCCTAGAACCAAGAGCCCGATCACCACAGCCGCGGCTGCCGCAAACATGAACACGAGGATTGCGCCGAACACCAGAGCGGCAAGACCCGCCGCGCGCACAAATGCGTTCAGCGCGGCATTGCCCGTTTCGGTCAGCAAACTCGGCATCGCGTGAGAGACTCCTCCAGCAAGTATTGGTCTTTCAGTTTCGGCAATCAATACGGCGCCCGTGCGGCGCGCAGCAGACCTTCACTTTGCGCCGATCGACAGGTCCTCGCGAATGCGCTGGTAGGCGCTATTGATCGCCGCCGTCTTGTCGCGCGCGATGGCGACGAACTCGGGCGGCGCCCCGCGTTGAATCATGCGATCGGGGTGGTTCTCGGCTGCCGTTCGCCGCCAGGCGTGGCGCACCTCCTCCATACTCGCGCCTGGCAAAAGCCCAAGGATCGCATAGGGATCGCCAGCCTCTGGCCCAAGATTGGTGGCCGTGATCCGCCGAAACTCGAGCTCGGAAAAACCGAAGTGGCCGGCGACCTGTTCGAGGTACTCAAGTTCCGCTTCGCCCGGAGGCCCGTCGGCGGCCGCTATGTGAAAGAGGCCATCAAGGACATCTTCCAAGAGGCACGGGCGGGCGCGGTATTTCTTCCCGATTTGTCGTGCATAGGAATCAAATCCCAAAACGGTTTGCTTCGCTAGGGAAAAAGCACGGCGAAAGGCCGCCTCCTCGCCTGGCGGCGGGCGGAACACTTGCGCGGCGGCGCGGAGTTCAGCCTCCGTCGCCTCGCCATCGGCACAGGCCATCTTGGCCGCTAGCCCAATGACCGCCGCCGTAAAACCGACGTCGTTGATCTGCGGCGCGCACTCTTCACCAAACATCGGCGCTTCGGCTTCGGGATCGAAAGCGCGGCCAGCCATGCCGACAATACGGGACCAAACGGACATGTCGCCATCTTCGCTGATGCTGCGTTGCGGCGCCAGTCACGAACAAATGAAACCTTGTTCGGCCTCGGACGTTTTTGATGACATGAAAATTTGCCCTCTCGCGCGTGTCGGCACCGCGGCGG
>JACQAC010000094.1 GCA_016195245.1 Pseudomonadota bacterium | reverse complement strand
CGCGAGTGCGACGCGTTGGCGTTGGCCCCCGGAGAGCTGGTCGGGCTTGCGGTCACCGAAGCCGCCAAGCTTCACCAGTTCGAGGGCGTCGGCGACACGTTTGGCGATCTCATCGGCGGGCACGTTGTCCATCTTCAAGCCGTAGCCGACGTTGTCGGTCACGCTCATATGCGGAAACACGGCGTAAGATTGGAACACCATGTTCACCGGCCGCTTGTTCGGCGGCAGTTGCGCGACGTCCTGACCGTCGATCAGAATGCGTCCCTCGGTCGGCGTCTCGAAGCCAGCCAACATACGCAGCAAGGTGGTCTTTCCGCAGCCCGAGGGGCCGAGCAGCGCGAAAAACTCCCCTTCGCGAATGTCGAGATTGACGCTGTCGACAGCTGTCACCTTGCCGAAGCGCTTGGTGATGCCTTCGAAGCGGATGATGGCGTTGTCCTTCAGGTGCGGTGCGGGTCGCACATTCGGATTGGACGCGGTTTCGGTCATGGATTTGGCTTTTGTTTTTCCGATTGGCTCTGCAACTGCAAGCCGATCGCTGTGAAGAGAATTGTCACGACGATGAGGATGGTGGAGGCGGCGTTCACTTCCGGCGTCACCGAGAAACGCAGCATCGAATAGACTTTCACCGGGAAGGTGATGGTGTCGGGACCGGCGGTGAAGAAGGTGATCACGAAATCGTCGAGGCTGAGCGTGAACGCCAACAGCGCGCCGGATACCAGCCCTGGCGTCATGTGCGGCACCAGCACATCCCAGAACGTGCGCCATTCATCGGCGCCGAGATCTTTCGCCGCTTCCTCCAGCTCGCGGTTGAACGACGCAAGCCGTGCGCGAACAACCGTGGTGACAAACGGGAATGAGAACGAGATGTGGGCGATGGTGATGGCGCCGAGGTTCAACGGCCAAGGCATGCCCGCGGGCCAAGGGAAGATGCGCGCAAAGAACACTAGCATCGCCACACCCATGCAGATTTCCGGCACGACGATGGGCAGCGCCAGCGATCCCTCAAGCGCTGTCTTGCCTGGAAAACGGAAGCGCCAGAGCAGCACTGCGGACATGGCGCCGAGGACCACCGAGACCACAGTGCAAATGAGCGCGATGGTGAGCGAGTTGATGAACGCCTGTACGAGCGAGTCGTCGCTCATGGCGCGACCGTACCAATCGAAAGTGAATCCTTCCCAGACGATGTTGCGGCGGCTGGTGTTGAAGCTGAAGGCCATAAGCGTGATCAGCGGCGCGTAGAGGAAGATCAAAGTCGCGCCGACGATGGCCTGCAGCGGCCAGCGGCGCAGATATTCAAGCGGCCCTGGCTTTTCCTTGGACGGCGGCGCGCGTTCGATCGAGGCGACAGGTTCGGCGATGCTCATGCCGCGCCCACCTTCTCGCCGCGGCGTTGCACGACAGCTTGGATCGCGATAGCGATGAAGGTGAGATACATGAGCAGGAATGAGAGAGCGGCGCCAAAAGGCCAATCGTTGGCGCGTTTGAATTGGCGTTCGATGACATTGGCGATCATCTGGCTGTCGGTGCCGCCCAGAAGATCGGGTGTGAGGTAGGCGCCGAGCGCTGGGATGAAGGTGATCAGCACGCCGGAGGCGATGCCCGGCGCCGCGAGTGGCACGACGACGGACCAGATCGTGCGCAGATGCCCGGCGCCGAGATCGAGGCTCGCCTCCATCAGCGAGCGATCCATGCGATCAAGCGCCGAATAGAGCGGCAGCACCATGAACGGCAGATGCACATAGACGAGGCCGATGACCACGGCGGCGTTGTTGTAAAGCAGTGTCATCGGATGGAAGTCGCCCAATGGCTGCAGCCCGACGGCGGTCATTAAGCCGCTGGCATTGTTCCAGAACCATTCGACTGTGAAATTCACGTACCCCTGCTCTCGCAACACCGCGATCAACGCGTAAGTGCGAATGAGCAGGTTGGTCCAGAACGGCAGCATGATCAGCAGCAGCAACCATGTCTTGGTCTTCGGCCCGGCAAACGCGATGGCGAGCGCCACCGGGAAGCCGACGATCAAGCACAGCAGCGTGGTGATGCCTGCGACAATCGCGCTCTTGATGAATATCTGGAAGTAGAGCGGCTGTAGCGATCGTGAGTAGTTCGCGAAGGTGCCGGTGAGATCGATGGTGGTGGGACCAGCGTTGGTTCCAAACGAATAGGCCCAGACGACCGCGAGCGGGACGAGGAAGAAGAACACCAGCCAAAAAACTGGTGGCACGCCCATGGAGGCGAACACGGCCTTCGCTTGGCGCCAGCTCTGCTCCACGTCCCCTCCTTTGTCCTTCTCCCCTTGCGGGAGAAGGTGTCAGCGCGCGGAGCGCGATGACCGATGAGGGGTAAGTCTCTATTTCGAACGCCTGCGCCCGGTACCCCTCACTCGGCGCTGCGCGCCACCCTCTCCCACAAGGGGAGAGGGACAGCATTCAAGCCGCGCTCACCCGCGTGAAGATTTCTTCGTAGAGCCTCGAACGCGCGTCGCCTTCAAAGGCCCCGTACTCGCATTTCGCCATTACAGCGGCCGGCGGAAAAACGACCGGGTTGTTCTTGTAACTATCCGGCATCAAGTCACGCGCCGCCCGATTTGGAGTCGGATAGAGAATCGTCTCTGTAATGCCTTTGCCGACGTTGGCGTCGAGCAAGAAGTTGATGAAGGCGTGCGCATCTTCGAGGTGGGGCGCGCCGGTCGGGATGCACAGCGTGTCGGAATTGAGCAAGCTGCCTTCGTTGGGGACAACGAAGTCGAACTTGTCACCGCCTGGCTCCGCCATCAGCTGAGCGATATCGCCATTGTATTCCATGACCAGATCGACTTCGCCGGCGCGCAGCAAATCCTGGCCGTTGTCTTCGTGGAAGGCCTTGATGTGCGGCTTTTGACGAATGAGCATTTGCTCAATCTGGCTGAGCATTGCCTCGGGAATGTTGTTGACCGAGTGGCCAAGATACTTGGCGCAGATGCGCACAAGGTCGGCGGATTCGGAAACGAGCGCGATGCGTTGATGGAAGCGATCGGAATCGAACAGCCACTTCCAGGAGTCGGGCCGGAAGCCCGCGGGAACACGCGTCTTGTTCCAGGCGATGCCTTCGGTGAGCCAAGTGTAGGGCATCGAATAACGACGGCCCGGATCGAAAGCGGCATCCTGGAAGGACGGATCGACGTTGGCTGCGAAGTTCGGAATTTTGGAATGATCCAGCGGCTGGATCATCTGCGCCTGGCTCATGCGCGTAACGAACTCATTCGACGGCACGATCACGTCGAAACCAGGATTGCCGGCGCGCAGGCGCGCGAACAATTCATCATTGGTAGCGAAGAGAGACATGTGTACGGGCACATGCGATGCGTGTTCGAAGTCAGCGAGCGTCGTCGTTCCGATATAGGTGTCCCAATTGTAGAAATTGACGACGCGCGCACCGGACGCGCCGCCACGCGAACACGCCTCCAAGGCAGGGGCCAACGAAATACCAACCGCGGCAGCGCCGAATTGCTGCAGGATCGAACGCCGCGAGGCGCCGCGGCGAAGAATGGTCTTGGTCATGCTTCCCTCTCCCGCGCCCGGGCCGGCGCTTCGTCCCGACTAAAGCCCGCGGAACTGAATGCTAACAAGCGCGCAAATTTGCCCAGTGATCAATATCTGTGATCACTATTTTTTGTTCTTGTTTCGTACCTGTATGCTAGCGTTCGTTGGTTTCGCCATCGAGGCGGCGGACGATGTTGTTCTCGTCGTCGAGCAGGACGACACGCGGCTGCACTGGCTCATCCGAGAGCTCGAAGCCCATCACGATAATCTGTTCGCCGGCTTTGATGAGATGAGCGGCAGCGCCGTTCATGGAAATGATCTTGCTCCCGCGCTTGCCGGCGATGGTGTAGGTCTCAAGCCGCGCGCCCGAGGTGTTGGAGACGACAAGCACCTTCTCGCCAATCCACAGGCCGACCGCGCCCAACAAGTCCTCATCGATCTCGATCGAACCAATATAGGCGACGTTCGCATCGGTGACGCGAGCGTTGTGCAGCTTTGAGCGCATCACTTGGCGCATGGGTG
>JACQAC010000113.1 GCA_016195245.1 Pseudomonadota bacterium | reverse complement strand
TTTCGTTTGCTCTCCTCGAAACTGCGGCGCCCGATCTCGCGACCATCTTCCGCATCACACTCAAATCACATCTCTTGAACTGTCAGCCATTGTGCACTGTAGCCTCCCGACAAGAGACCGAGGCAGTGTAAGCGGCTTTCAGACCGGTCGAATTGGAAACGGCGGTTTCGTTGATGGGTAAGGGATTTTCGGGTGAAAACTGTAGGATTGGCAGGGCGCCAATCCCCCGATTGGGCGTCGACCATCGGAGGTTTGCGACCTTTAGGGGATCGAGGCGGCCAATTTCGCGAGGCATTGCGGGTAGAGCTTGTGCTCAAGCGCAAGCACACGCTGTGCGAGCGTTTCAGGTGTGTCGTCCGGCTCGATGGGCATTGACGACTGGCCGAGGATGTCGCCCGCATCCACTTCCTCGACGACCAGATGCACTGTCGCCCCGTGCTCGGCGTCACCAGCCTCCAGCGCGCGCGCATGCGTATTCATGCCGGGATATTTCGGCAGAAGCGAGGGGTGAATATTCACCAGCCGCCCAGCCCAAGCGCGCACGAAGAACGGCGTCAGCACGCGCATGAAGCCGGCGAGGGCGACGATATCGATTTTGTGAGTTCGCAGCGCCGCGTCGATCTCGCGCTCGAACAACTCGCGATCCTTGCCGAAGCGCTTGTGATCAATCGTCAGCGCCTCGACGCCCGCCGCCCTTGCGCGCGCTAGCCCTTCCACTTCGGGCACATTGGAAATGACCAGCGCGATCTTGTAGGCGTCCTGCTTGGCATCAAGCAGCGCCTGCAGGTTCGACCCGCGCCCCGAAACCAGAACCGCAACGCGTTTCATGCTGCTTTGAGCTGACCGATCTTGAATGCTCGCTCGCCCGCGGCCCTGAGTTTGGCGATGACGTCGTCCGTCTTGGCCGCATCGACAATCAAAGCGAGTCCAATTCCCAGATTGAACGTACGGCGCATGTCGTCCTCCGGCACGCCGCCGGTGGCTTGCAGCCATTCGAACACGGCGGGGCGTTGCCACGCATCCCAGTCGAAATCAGCTGCCAGTTCATCGGGCAAAGCACGCGGTGTGTTTTCGACCAGTCCGCCGCCGGTGATGTGCGCCAATCCCTTGATCAGCTTCGCGTCGAACAGCGGCTTCAGCGCCTTCGCATAAATGCGCGTCGGCGCCAGCAGCGCCTCGGCCAGACTCTTGCCGTTCTCGAACGGCGCCGGCGCATCCCATGCGAGTCCGCTACGTTCGACAATCTTGCGCACCAGGGAATAGCCATTGGAATGACAGCCGCTCGAAGCGACGCCGACAATGGCGTCGCCGACCTTCATCTCATCGAGGCGCGGCAACAGTGTCCCGCGCTCCGCGGCGCCAATGGCAAAGCCGGCGAGGTCGTAGTCGCCCTTCGCGTACATGCCTGGCATTTCCGCTGTCTCTCCGCCCGAGAGCGCGCAGCCAGCTTGCTTGCAACCCTCTGCAATGCCGCGCACCACCAAGGCCGCTTGATCGGCGTCGAGCTTCGAGGTCGCGTAATAGTCCAAGAACATCACGGGCTCGGCGCCTTGCGCGGAGAGGTCGTTTACGCACATCGCCACTAGGTCGATGCCCACGGTTTCGTGACGCCTGCTTTCGATGGCGATCTTCAGCTTGGTGCCGACGCCATCGGTGGTGGCGAGGAAGATCGGATCCTTGAAACCCGCCGCCTTTGGATCGAACACAGCCGCGAATCCGCCAAGACCCGCTTCGGCGCCTGGGCGGGCTGTGGATTTCGCGGCAGGCTTGATCAAATCGACGAGGCGCTCGCCCTCGTCAATGTCGACCCCCGCGTCGCGATAGGTTAGTCCGTTGGTTCCTGGAGATTTATTCACGCTGCCGTCCGGTCCGAAAAGCCGCCACATTGATAGGCGATTCCGCGCCCGCTAGGCTCCGTCTGAATTTCCCCACACCGAGGTCAGGTACATGAGAAATCCATGGGTCGCCGTCGCGGCCTTCGCTTTGGCGGCCTTGTGCGCGTTCGAGCCGCAGCGGGCAAGCGCGCAGGCCAACACGGTCTATACCGTCGCAGGGGTCTATGTGGACGTGACAGCCGCTAATGCCGCCTCCGCGCAGCAAGCCGGCTTCGCCTCAGCTGCGCAGATCGGCTTCAACAGGCTCATCCAACGCATCACCACGGCGGCTGACTTGGCCGCCCACGGCGGCGCACCGGCCGCAGACCAGGCCACGCTCGATCGCCTGGTGCTCAGCACGGATGTCGAACAAGAGCGCCGCTCGGGCACTCGCTATATCGGACGCCTTTCGGTGCGCTTCGATCCCACAGGTACACGCACGTTGCTGCGCGCTCAGGGCGTCACCGTGATCGACGCGCGCTCCGCGCCGGAGCTCGTTGTCCCCGTCGCCGCTGACGGAACCTCTCCTGACACGCTTGCCGTCTGGCAAGCAGTGTGGAGCGAGGGCGGTTTCCAAGAAGAGTTAGTGCCGCTCACCGCCGCACCCGCAGCACTTCAAGGTGCGCCCAACTGGCAAACCGCTGCGCCGTTCGCGCAAGCGGCGGCTGCGACGTCGGCGCTTTACGCGACGCTCCGTGTGCAAGGTTCAATGGCGACCGCGACGCTCGTGGAGGTGTCGGCATCCGGTCAACTCGATCGGGGGGCGGTCAGCACGCAGATCGCTGGCGGCGACGCTGCATCCATGCGCGCGGCGCTTGCATCTCTGGCGGCTCAAGCCAGCGATCGCGTGCAGGCGGATTGGAAGTCACGCGCTAGCGCCGGCGTTGGCCAACGTGCGCGCGTCTCCGCTTCGGCGCTCTACACTGACGAGCGCCAGTGGGAGTCGATCAAGGCTGCGCTCAGCGCCGCCGCGCAAACACTGATCTCCGGCATTCGTATCGAAGCGGTGGGCCGCGATGGCGCGCTGGTGTCGTTCTCTTTCGTCGGCGATCGTTCCGCATTGGTCGCGGAATTGGCGCGGCGCGGCGTGCAACTCGAAGACACGGCGCAAGGTCCGGTGCTGCGGGCGACCGCGGCAGCGCCTGCTGCCAACCACTAAGGGCCGATGAGCCAACAACGCCTGTTCGAATTCCGCATGGGCGAGCGATCGCCCGACACCTTGGTGGTGGCGCAATCCAACCGTGACGCCGCACGTTTGCTCACGGAGTGGCGCGCCTGGCCTGGGGGAGCGTTGGCGCTTGCTGGTCCGCCGGGCTCCGGAAAAACCCACCTGGCGCTCGCCTGGGCGCTCGAAGCCGGTGCGCGTCAGGTCTCGCCGCGCGCCGCGCCCGAAGACGCTGCCGCCATTTTTCGTGAGAGCGGCGGCCGGCTCCTGATCGATGACGCGGACCAAGGCGCCGATGAAGCGATGCTCTGGCGCATCTTGGATCTCGCCCGGGGCAGCGGCGGGGCGGTTCTGCTGGTCGGCGCCAAGATGCCTAACCAATGGCAAACAACCATCCCCGATTTGCGGTCCCGGCTGACATCCTTGGCCGTCGCCCGGCTTGGGGAGCCTGATGAAGCGCTGATGGAGGTGGTTTTGCGCCGCATTTGTCGCGAACAATTCATTCAATTGAGCGATGATGCCGCCCGGTATCTGGCTCAAAGGCTGCCGCGAACTTTCGCGGCGGCTCATTCTTTGGCCGCGGCGCTCGACGCCGATCTGGTCAAAGGAGCCAAGCCCGTCGCCTTACCGGCGGCGCGCCGAGCGCTGGAAAAAGCGCGGGCGGGATGGGGTGGCGGAGACGGTTAAGAAATGGCGAAGTCGCGCAAGAAGAAGCGCGCGGAGACGGAGAAGCCGTCTGCGCAGACTGTACCGGTAGGGCCTGACCGGTATCTGAACCGTGAGCTCTCCTGGCTCGCGTTCAACACGCGCGTGCTTGAGGAGTCTGAGAACGAGCGCCACCCGTTGCTCGAGCGGCTGCGCTTCTTGTCAATCTCCGCATCCAACCTGGATGAGTTCTACATGGTGCGGGTCGCGGGCCTGCACGAGCAGGCTAAGTCCGGCGTCTCGATCCTGAGCCAAGACGGGCTCACGCCCGCCGAACAACTGGTGCGCATTCACGCGTCTGCGGCTGAACTGATCAAGCGTCAGCAGGAGAATTGGCACGCGCTCCGTAACGCCCTGCGCAAGGTCGGCCTCTCCGTCATCGACACCGAGGAGCTCACCGACGCCGAGCGCACTTGGCTGAAGCCCGCTTTCATGAACGAAGTGTTTCCGCTGTTGACGCCGCTCGCGGTCGATCCGGCGCACCCGTTTCCGTTCCTTCCGAACCTGGGTTTCGCCATCGCGCTCAAGCTTCGCCGCAAAGGCGACGGCCGCGCGCTCAACGCACTGATCCCAGTGCCAACGCAAGTCGCGCGTTTCATCGATGTGACGCCGGCAACAACAGATGTCGCACCAGGTGAGCGCGCTGCGAAGCGCTTCGTAACGCTTGAGAGCGCCATCACGCTGTTTCTCAACGAACTGTTTCCCGATTACAAGGTCGACGCGCAGGGCGCGTTCCGCATCGTGCGCGACAGCGAAATTGAAATCGCTGAAGAGTCGGAAGACTTGGTGCGCGAGTTCGAGTTGCGCTTGAAAGAGCGCCGTCTAGGCGACATCGTCGATCTGAAGATCGAAGCGGCGATGGACGAAGATCTCCGTGCCTTGATTGTCCGCGAACTGGAGGCCGATCCGCGCGACGTCGTCATCGTCGACGGCATGTTGGGGCTTGCTGCGCTCAGCACGCTTGTTCACGAAGAGCGGCCCGATCTCAAATTCACGCGCTACCAGCCGCGTTCGCCCGAGCGTATCCGCGATTATGGCGGTGACAGCTTTGCAGCGATCCGCGCCAAGGACATTCTAGTCCATCACCCCTACGAGTCTTTCGACGCGGTTGTCCAGTTCATCCGCCAAGCCGCCGCCGACCCCGCCGTGGTCGCGATCAAGCAGACGCTCTATCGCACGTCGAAAGATTCCCCCATCGTTGCAGCGCTCGTCGCGGCGGCCGAAGCGGGCAAGAACGTTACGGCGCTCATCGAAATCAAGGCGCGCTTCGACGAAGAAGCCAACATGCGCCAGGCCGAGATGCTTGAACGCGCCGGCGCTTCGGTTGTGTACGGTTTCATCGACTACAAGACGCATGCCAAAGTCAGTCTTGTCGTGCGCCGCGAATTAGAGGGGTTGCGCACCTATACGCATTTCGGCACGGGCAATTACCACCCGATCACCGCGCGCGTTTACACCGACCTGTCGCTCTTCACTTGCGATCCGGCTTTGGGCCGTGACGCCGGCCGCCTCTTCAACTTCGTCACCGGCTACGCGCGCCCCGCACAGCTCGAAAAGATCGCCATGTCCCCGATCACGCTGAAGCAGACTTTGCTTCAGTACATCGAGGAGGAGATCGCCCACGCCAAAGCCGGCCGCGAGGGCGCCATCTGGGCTAAACTCAACGCGCTCGTGCATCCCGAAGTGATCGAGGCGCTCTACCGAGCCTCCAACGAGGGCGTGAAAATCGACCTGATCGTGCGCGGTATCTGCTGCCTCCGCCCGGGCGTGCCGGGCATGTCGGAGAATATTCGCGTCAAGTCGATCGTCGGACGCTTCCTTGAGCATTCGCGCATCGTTTGTTTCGGAAACGGTGCAAAACTCCCCAATCCGAAAGCCAAGGTGTTCATCGCTTCAGCTGACTGGATGCCGCGGAACCTGGAGCGCCGGGTTGAGGTCTTGTGTCCCGTTGAAAATCCGACCGTTCACCAGCAAGTTCTCGACCAGATCATGGTCGCGAACCTCAACGATGAGGCGCAAAGCTGGTACATGGACTCCGAAGGGGGCTTCAAACGCGTCGACGTTTCCAAACTGGACGAGCCGTTCTCAGCGCACGAATATTTCATGCGCAATCCGAGCTTGTCGGGCCGCGGACGCGCGCTCAAGGGCAACGCGCCAGCCGCGTTCGACCATATCGGCGCACGCTTCAAATAAGTAGTGAAGCATGAGCGGGCGTGGCCAGCGCGCCTTGCGTGACGGCGAGAACGCTGCCGTCATCGACGTGGGCTCCAATTCCGTGCGTCTGGTCGTCTATCGCATCGACGGGCGCGCCATGACGCCTATCCTCAACGAGAAGGTGATGGCCGGCCTCGGCCGCGATCTCGCGCGCACCGGCAAGCTCGCGCCAGCCGGGATCGACGCGGCCACCCATGCCCTGCGGCGCTTCTCTCTCCTTCTTGAGGCAAGCGGCGTTCAAAGCATCTTCGCTGTGGGGACTGCCGCCGTGCGCGAGGCGAAGGACGGCCACGCCTTCGCAAAGGAGATCGAGAACGAAACCGGCATTGCGCTGCGTATCCTCGGTGGCGCAGACGAAGCACGTCTCTCGGCGCTCGGCGTCAGCGCCGGCGCACCGGACGCAAGAGGAATCGTGGGCGACCTTGGCGGCGCCAGCCTTGAGCTGATTGAAATCTCGCCGCGCAGCGGCCCCGGCCGCGGCGAAACGTTTCCGCTCGGCCCCTTAAGCCTCGCGGATGAGGGTGAGTTCGACTATGGCCGCGTCAGCAAGGTCGTCGCGAAGGGTCTCGCCGACACCAAACTGCTCGGCAAACGCGCCGGCGATTTCTACGCCGTGGGCGGCGCCTGGCGCGCACTGGGTCGCATCGATATGACCATGCGCAATCATCCGATTGGCGTGTTGCATCACTATGAAATGTCGCGTGGCGAAGTGCTGAAGCTCGCCGACGTGGTGCGCAAACAAAGCCGGCGTTCACTTGAAAGGCTGGAAGAGGCCGCCGCCAAACGTTCCGAGACGCTGCCTTATGCCGCTGTCGTGCTCGAACAGCTGATGCTCGAAGGCCAATTCGATCGCATCATCGTCTCAGCGTTCGGCTTGCGTGAGGGCGTTCTCATTGAACGCATGAGCGAAGAGGCTCTTCGAGAGCACCCTCTTATCGCGGCTGCTGAAGCGTTGGCGGGCCGCTGGTCGCGCTCGCATGCGTTCGGCGTGGCGCTTGAAGAGTGGATCGCACCGATGTTCAAGGGGCAGCCACACGTGTTCGCGGAAAAGCGCGAACCTGTTTTGCGAGCCGCTGCGGCGCGGCTGGCCGATGTCGGCGGTCCGCTGCATCCAGATCAGCGGGTTGAGATCATGTTCGATCTTATCTTGCGCGCACCGCTTGCGGCGATCAGTCACGAAGAGCGAGCTTTCCTCGCCGCTGCGATCCATCACCGTTACTCTAAGGCGCCGCCTCGCCACGCCGACGCCTATTTGCGCCTCCTGAACGAGGATCAGCAGGCCGCCGCGGCGGCCCTCGGTTCGGCGCTGCGGCTTGGCGCCGATCTATCCGGACGCAACGAGAGCCTACTGGCGAGCTTCGAAATCGAGGCCGTTGACGGCAAGCTGTTGCTTCGCGTGAAGAAGAAAGTAAGTGAGCTGGCCACTGAGGCAGCGCTGCGGCGGCTCGATGCCGCCGCGCAAGCGCTGGGGCTCACCGCGGAGACCAAGATCGTATGACCGATGCACCACCCGATCGTCTTTCGGTCGATCCCGACAGCCCCTTCCATGACGCGAAGGCCCTGGAGCGCGGCGTCGGCGTGCGTTTCCGGGGGACTGAGAAGAACAATGTCGAAGAGTATTGCGTCAGCGAGGGTTGGGTGCGCCTGGCTGTGGGAAACACCCTTGATCGCAAGGGCAAGCAGCTGACCATTAAGTATTCAGGCCCCGTCGAACCCTATTTCAAGGACGCCTAGGTCACTCCCTGAGCCGCCACTCCGGTGCTAGAGAGCGCCCGTGAGCGAGGAATTGGGCCCCCGTAAACTGGCGGCGATCATGTCGATCGATATCGCCGGCTATTCCGCCATGAGCGAAATCAACGAAGCGGGCGCCGCCGCGCTGGTGGCGCGCGTGCGCGCGTTGATCGCCGAAACCGCCTCCGCGCAGGGCGGCCGCTTGTTCAACACCGCCGGCGACGGCTTCATGCTCGAATTCGCCAGCGCCGCGGGCGCGCTGGAAACCGCCGAACGTGTGCGCGCCGGCGTCGGCCGCGAACCCATTCGCATCGGCGTGCATGTGGGCGACGTCATCCTCGGGCAGAACGGCGATCTCCTCGGTCATAGCGTGAACATCGCCGCGCGCCTGCAGCAACTGGCGCGTCCCGGATCCATCGTTGTATCGCTGGATGTCCGCCGCGCCGTTCGTGGCAAGCTCGCGCATCGCCTTCATCCAGCTGGCGCGGTGCAGCTCGACAAGATGAGCGAGACGCTTGAAATCTTCACGCTCGAAGCCGTT
>JACQAC010000112.1 GCA_016195245.1 Pseudomonadota bacterium | reverse complement strand
CCTTGCGCGCGCGCCGCGCCACCCGCCGCGCGCCACGCTTCACCTGTCGCGCCGAGGGCTCCGGCCATACCTGGGCCAGCGCCAGCAGGTCCCGCAGCCCCGCGTTCACGGCTTCCAAGTCGACGGCCGCCGCTTGCTCACGCGCCTCTTCCAGTGCGCGGCTCGCCGCCTTCAAGCTTTCCGCCGCGCGCCGCTTCGAGCGCTTCGCCAACATGCGCGCGGCCTTCGCCAGCGCCGCCAAATTCCGTGCTTCCGCCAGCGACCGCATGATCCCGCGCGCGCTGTCGTTGAACACCGCCGAGAGCCCAGGCGCGAACGCGTATCCAACCCGCGCCAGCGAGCGCGCCCGCTTCAGGCGCACCCGGCAAGCGTGAATGGCCTTGCCGCTTCCGTTGTTGTGTTCCAGTTCCGCCAGCGCCCCGCGCACCTCATCGGATAGCGCTGTGCGCAGGTCAAAGTTCGAGCTCGGTGAACGCATCGGTACGCCCTTTCAGCCGCTTCGTGCAGGCTAGGCGGCGATCTTCTTGAGTGTGCCGGAAAACGCAAGCAGCGAGCGCCGTCCCTGCGTGATCAATCCCCGCACGAACACAAGCGAGCGTGTCGCGCGCAACACCTCTCCGCGTGCCTCGATTGTCTCGTCCAACCCGCCAGGCGCTAGAAATTCGCAATGGAACGCGACGGTAACAGCCTTGGCGCCCGCTAGCGCTTCGTGCCCGATCGCGAACAAGCAGAAATCGGCGAAGCTCATCAGCGCGCCGCCATGAATGGTGCCGCCGCCATTCAGGTGCGAGCGCTTTGGCTCGAACGCGCAGGTCACGTCAGGCCCCGCGCCGCGAAAACAGAACGGCCCGATCGCCGTCTCGAACGGATCTTCGCCGGCGCCCCAGGTTAGCCAGCCGCGAAATGGCCCTTCCGAGACGACGATAGGTCCGGCATTTTCGACATTCTCTGCCATAGGCTCTACTCCCGGCAGCTTGGTTGGCATGCTAGGACCGCTGCCGGCAAGGTAGGGGATCGCATGCGCAGACTATTGGCCATCGTCGCAACGCTACTCTTGGCGCAGTGCGCGACGCCAGGGCAGGACCATCGTTTCCGCGTTGGCGCCGAACAGGACGCCATGGTGTTCATCGGCATCGCCGAGGCCACCAACAACACCTCGCCGGTTTACACGATGCTGTGGCGCCGCATCGATCCGGCCACTGGCGCCTTCCTCCCGCACAGCGGCGACACGGCTTTCGAGGCCCGCACCGACGAAGGCGGCTCGATCCGTATTTCCGGCACGCCGGGCGAGTTTGAATATCGCCGCGTTCCGGCCGGCATCTACGCGCTCGACAGCGTCTACGCGCTGATCCCCGCCGGCCACGTGAATTACTTTGCGCCCGGCATCATCGTCGGTCCCGATCGTCCAACCTTCGAAGTTCGCGCCGGCGAAGCCGTCTATCTCGGCATTTGGCAAGTGACGCTCAACGACACCACCGCCGTCACGCAGCTCTGGCGCCTCGATCCGCGCGACGGCCAAACCGCCGCCCACACCGCCAACCAAACCATCGGCCCTATCGTTTCGCGCGACACCGGCTCGCGCGCCGTGCAATGCACGCCGCATCGTCTCAACACCATCTCCCAACGCCAGATCTGCTGATGCAAGCCTCCGAACTCGACCCGCTGCTTTCCGCCATTCGCCGCTTCGTCGACGAGCGACTGATCCCGCTTGAAGCGAAAGTCTCCGAAGACGACGCCATTCCCGCCGACGCGCTCGCGGAGATGAAAGCGCTCGGTCTCTTCGGTCTTTCCATTCCGGAAGAATACGGCGGCCTCGGGCTTTCGATGGAAGCCGAATGCCGCGTGATGTTCGAGTTCTGCCGCTGCTCGCCGGCCTTCCGTTCCGCCTTCGGCACCAATGTCGGCATCGGCAGCCAAGGGCTGGTGATGTTCGGAACCGAAGCGCAGAAACAAAAATGGCTGCCCGGGATCGCCTCGGGCGAAGTCGTCACCTCGTTCGCGCTCACCGAACCGGAAGCGGGCTCGGATTCCGGCGCCGTGCGTACAAAAGCCACGCGCGAGGGCGGCGCCTACGTGCTCAGCGGCTCAAAGCGCTACATCACCAACGCCAACCGCGCTTCGCTCTTCACCGTCATGGCGCGCACCAATCCCGACGTGAAAGGCGGCGCTGGCGTTTCCGCGTTCCTGGTGCCGAGCGATCTCCCGGGCGTCTCCGTCGGCAAGCCTGAAAAGAAGATGGGCCAGCAAGGCGCCCACATCTGCGACGTCAATTTCGACAATGT
>JACQAC010000111.1 GCA_016195245.1 Pseudomonadota bacterium | reverse complement strand
GTGCGGCTTGCCGAAGAAGATGGCGCTCGACCTGTTCAAGCCGTTCATCTACGCGCGCCTCGACGTGAAGGGTCTTTCCGGCACCGTGAAGCAATCACGTCGTATGGTGGAGAAGGAGCGTCCGGAAGTTTGGGATGTGCTTGAAGAAGTCATCCGCGAACACCCGGTGTTGCTGAACCGCGCGCCAACGTTGCACCGCTTGGGCATCCAAGCGTTTGAGCCGAAGCTCATCGAAGGCAAGGCGATCCAGTTGCACCCGCTCGTCTGCGCAGCGTTCAACGCCGACTTCGACGGCGACCAGATGGCTGTGCACGTTCCGCTGTCGCTTGAAGCGCAGCTGGAAGCGCGCGTGCTGATGATGTCGACCAACAACATCCTCAGCCCCGCCAACGGCAAGCCGATCATCGTGCCGTCTCAGGACATCGTTCTGGGACTCTACTATCTGTCGCTGATGAAGGAAGGCGAGCCGGGCGAAGGCAAGCTGTTCGCGAATGTGGGCGAAGTGGAAAGCGCGCTCGAGGCGGGCGTGGTGACGCTGCACACGAAGATCAAGGGTCGCTACGACACGGTCGACGCGAACAACAAGCCCGTTCGTCTGACTATCGATACCACGCCTGGCCGGATGAAGCTCGCTGAGCTGCTGCCGCGTCACCCGAAGATCAGCTACACGCTTTTGGATCAGACGCTGACCAAGAAAGAGATCGGCAATCTGATCGACAACGTGTATCGGCACTGCGGTCAGAAGGCGACGGTCATCTTCGCCGACCGCATCATGCAACTCGGCTTCAAGGAAGCGGCCAAGGCCGGCATCTCGTTCGGGATGGCCGACATGGTCGTGCCGGCAGCGAAGGAAAAGCTCGTTGAGGATACGCGCAAGCGCGCTGCCGAGTACGAGAAGCAATATGCCGACGGCCTGATCACCAAGGGCGAGAAGTACAACAAGGTCGTCGACGCCTGGTCGAAGTGCACCGACAAAGTCGCTGACGCGATGATGGACGAGGCGTCCAAGCCGGCCAAACTCAAGGATGGCCGCACGGGCGAGCTTAACTCCGTCTTCATGATGGCGCACTCGGGCGCACGCGGTTCGAAGAACCAGATGAAGCAGCTCGCCGGTATGCGCGGCCTCATGGCCAAGCCGTCGGGTGAAATCATCGAGACGCCGATTATCTCGAACTTCAAGGAAGGCCTCTCGGTTCTCGAATACTTCAACTCGACCCACGGGGCCCGTAAGGGCCTCGCGGACACCGCGTTGAAGACCGCGAACTCGGGCTACCTGACGCGCCGTCTCGTCGACGTCGCCCAGGATTGCATCATCACCGAAGAAGATTGTGGAACCACCGACGGCATCCAGATGACGGCGGTGATCGACGGCGCTGACATCGTCGTCAGCCTCGGCACCCGCATCCTCGGCCGCACGGCCGCGGTGGCGATCAGTGACCCGAGCACCGGCAAGGTGATCGTGCCGGCTGGTACGTTCCTCGATGAAGACACGGTGGTGCTGATCGAGAAGTCAGCGGTGCAAGCCGTGAAGGTTCGCTCAGTGCTGACCTGCGAAACTCGCACGGGTGTGTGCGGCGCCTGCTATGGCCGCGACCTGGCGCGCGGTACGCGCGTCAATATCGGCGAAGCGGTTGGCGTCATCGCGGCGCAATCGATCGGCGAACCGGGCACGCAGCTCACCATGTCGACGACAAAGCCAAGATCTCGCGCGGCGATCGTATCGCCGAGTGGGATCCCTATGCGACGCCGATCCTCACGGAAGCGGCGGGCAAGGTGCGCTTCGAAGATCTGATTGAGGGCGTGTCAGTCCGCGATGAGTTCGACGAGGCCACCGGCATCTCCTCGAAGGTCGTGATCGATTGGCGTTCAACGGCGAAGGGCTCTGAGCTGAAGCCGTCGATCGCGGTGCTGAACGCCAAGGGCGCGGCGGTGAAAACCTACGCGTTGCCGGTCGGCGCCATTCTCTCGGTTGTCGATGGCGACGACGTCACGCCGGGCCAGGACCTGGCGCGGATCACAACAGGCGGCGCCAAGACGCGCGACATCACGGGCGGTCTGCCGCGCGTGGCGGAGCTGTTCGAAGCACGCCGTCCGAAGGATCACGCGATCATCTCGGAAGGCGATGGCCGCGTCGAGTTCGGCAAGGACTACAAGAACAAGCGCCGCTTGCGCGTTGTGCCGGAAGACGAAAGCCTCGAGCCGATCGAGTACATGATCCCGAAGGGCAAGCACATTCCGGTGCAAGAAGGCGACTTCGTGAAGAAGGGCGATTACCTGCTCGACGGCAACCCCGCGCCGCAGGACATCCTCTCCATTCTCGGCGTCGAGGCGCTGGCGAACTATCTCGTCGAGGAAATCCAGAAGGTCTACCGCCTGCAAGGCGTGCCGATTAACGACAAGCACATCGAAGTGATTGTCCGGCAAATGCTGCAGAAGGTGGAAATCATGGAAGGCGGCGACACTGAGTTCCTGAAAGGGGAAGCGGTGGAAGCACTCGATCTTGAAGATGAGAACCGCCGCGTGAAGGAGCTTGGGCTGAAGCCGGCGACGGCGCAGCCGATGCTACTCGGCATTACCAAGGCTTCGCTGCAAACCCGCAGCTTCATCTCGGCGGCGTCGTTCCAAGAAACCACGCGCGTGCTCACCGAAGCGGCGTCCTACGGCAAGTCGGACACGCTTGAGGGCTTGAAGGAAAACGTGATCGTTGGGCGCTTGATCCCGGCGGGCACGGGCGGCCAACTCCGCCGCTACCAAAAGCTCGCGGCCGAACGCGACGCCCAATTGGCCATCGATCGCGCCGAAGATGCGCGCTTGGCCCAGCCGGAAGCGGCTGAATAACAAAC
>JACQAC010000126.1 GCA_016195245.1 Pseudomonadota bacterium | reverse complement strand
CGCAGGCCTTCGCGGCGATGGCGCGCAACCCGCAAGCTTTCGCGGCTTACGGACGTAACCCGCAAGCCTTCGCGGCCGACGCACGCAGCCCGCAGGGTCACGAAGCCATGGCTCATGACGCCCAAGCGTTCCAAGCCCTCGCGGGCGACGCGCAAGCCATGAGCGCGCTGGCGTCCAACGCCCAAGCCTTCCAGGCCCTGGGCGCCAATGCCCAGGCGTTCCAAGCACTCGCTCGCAACCCCCAAGCGTTCCAAGCGCTGGCTGGTCAAGCCCAAGCCTTCCAAGTGCAGGCAGGCGCGGCGCAAGGTTTGAACGCGCAGGCGATGCAGGCCCTGGCGCAAAACCCGCAAGCCTTTGCGGCGATGGCGCAAGCGCCGCAAGCGTTCGCGGCTCTGGCGCGCAACCCGCAGGCCTTCCAAGCGCTGTCGCGCAATGCGGAAGCGTTTACCGCGCTGGCGCGGCAACCGGCGTTTGCCGCGCTCGCAAGCCAACCAGCATTCGCCGCGATGGCTCAAAACCCGAGCTTCGCCGCAGCGATCCGGGCGAATTAACTCGCAAAGCGGTCTGAGACGGCGGACCCTTCCGCCGTCTCAGATTCGCCCTTGGGCGAAGCGCCGGGGGGCGTTCCATGCGGAAGTTCGCTTTCGGCGCGGCATTTCTCAGCCTCGCCTTTGTCGGATCGGCCTGGGCGCAAACCGCAGCACCCCCTTCCCCGACAACCAACACCACACATCCGAACGGCGCCCACACGCCCGCGCCGCCAAGCGCCCCGACGCCGCCGGGCACACCAGCCGAAGCTCCTGCGCCGCCCTTGCCGAGCCAAGCGCCAGACGCGGTGCCGGTCATCGACCTCAGTCAGATTGAGACCAACGATCTGCGGCTGCTCTATTTCGATCCCTCGGAAACGTATCTGACGCCTTACGTCGGCCGCGCGGCCGAGAATTCACTCGCCTTCCAGCAGCGCATGTTCGGCTGGCGGCCATGGGATCGCACCACGCTGCTGCTCAAGGACTTCTCCGACTACGGCAACGCCGCGGCGCGGGCCTCGCCGAATGATGCGCTGCTGATCGACATCGCGCCGCTCAGCCAGACCTACGAAACCTTCAGCGCGGGCGAGCGCTTCTTCACGCTCTCCAACCACGAGCTGACGCACGTGGCGACGATGGACGTCTGGAACGACACCGACGCCTTCTGGCGCCACACCTTCTTCGGCAAGCCGCTGGCGCTGCAGGATCACCCGGAGTCCATACTCTACAATTTCTTGGCGACGCCGCGCGTAAACGTGCCCCGCTGGTATCTCGAAGGCAGCGCCGTGTTCATGGAAACATGGATGGCCGGCGGCTTCGGCCGCGCCCAGGGCGGCTACGACGAAATGATGTTCCGCGCCATGGTGCGCGACAACGCCTACTTCTTCTCGCCTGTCGGTTTGGAATCGGCTGGCATAAACTCCGACTTCCAAGTCGGCGTGAACGACTATCTCTACGGCACGCGCTTCTTCTCTTATTTGGCGGAGACGTACGGGCCAGAAAAAGTGGTCCAGTGGCTGCGCCGCGATCCCGGAAGCGCGGGCTATTACTCCGTGCAGTTCCGCCGCGTGTTCGGCAAGTCGCTGAACGAAGCATGGCAAGACTGGATCACGTGGGAGCACACGTTCCAGCAGCAGAATTTGGCCTCGGTACGCGCATTTCCGGAAACGACGGCGACGCCGCTTGCCCCGCGCGCCTTGGGTTCGGTGTCGCGCACTTACGTCAATCCGCGCACCGGCGATCTCATCGGCGCCTTCCGCTATCCGGGCGTGATTGCACACGTGGGTGTGCTGTCGCCAGGTTCGGGCCACATCCGCCGGCTCACCGATATCAAAGGCGCGATGCTCTATCAGGTGACATCGCTCGCCTACGATCCCGAGAGCAACACCGCGTGGTACACCACCGACAACTACGCCTATCGCGACATCATGCAGATCGATGTGGCGACCGGCCATCAGCGGGAAGTGCTGCACGACGCGCGCATCGGCGGCATCGTCTTCAATCCGGCGGATCATTCGCTTTGGGGTTTCCGCCACCTCAATGGCTACGTGACCTTGGTGCGGATTCCGCCGCCTTACACGAGCTGGACGCAGGTCCACACCTTCGATTTCGGCACCACGCCGTTCGACCTCGACATCTCGCCCGATGGCTCGATGATCTCGATGTCCGTCGGCGAGCCGAACGGGCATCAGACGGTGCAAGTGTTCCATACCGCCGATCTCGGCGGCGATGCGCCGATGCAGCCGATCGCTAGCTTCGCGCTTGGGCAATCGACGCCGGAAGGCTTCGTGTTCTCGCCGGACGGCCGATCGCTCTACGGCAGCGCCTACTACACCGGTGTCTCGAACATCTATCGTTTTGACATCGCCACGCAGCAGACGGAATTGGTGAGCAACGCCTCGACCGGCTTCTTCCGCCCGATCCCGCGCGCGGACGGCTCGCTGGTTGTCTACGAATACACGGGTCAAGGCTTCCGCCCTGGGGTGATTCAGCCGACGCCGCTGCAGGACGCCGGCGCCATCCATTTCCTCGGCGCGCAAATCGCGCACGACCATCCTGTGGTCACCACCTGGGGCGTCGGCTCGCCCAGCCAAGTGCCGTTCGACAGCATGGTGACCGAGCGCAATCATTACGTGCCGTCGCATGAAATGCGGTTGGGCGCGGCGTATCCCGTGATCGAAGGCTATCGCTTGGTGACGGGCGGTTATCACGTCATCTTCGAAGACCCGCTGCAATTCCATCAACTGACAGCCACGCTCTCCTACGATCCGAGTTCGCGCTTCGAAGATCAGAACTGGCACTTCGATCTCGCCTATCACACGCTGAGCTGGAACTTCCGCTTCAGGCACAATGACGCCGACTTCTACGACATTTTCGGCCCCACCTATCGCTCGCGCGCCGGCGATGCGGGTACGATCGGCTACCATCATTCGTTCATCTATGACGTACCGCGTCAGTTGGATTTCGAAACCAACCTCAACTATTACACCGGCCTCGACACGCTGCCCGGCGCCCAGGACGTCAGCACCAGCTTCGACCAGCTGGTCACGTTCGACGCCGGCCTGCACTACGCCAACGAAACCCGCTCGCTGGGCGCGGTCGATCACGAAAAAGGCTGGAGCTGGAATCTCAACGGCGAGATCGACTACGCCAACCAGGAATATTTCCCAAGCCTGCGCGGCGGCCTGAACGTCGGCACGCCGCTGCCGTGGAATAATGCGTCGGTGTGGCTCTACACGGCGGCTGGCATCGCCGATGGCAACCGCAACAATCCGCTCAGCAGCTTCTACATGGGCGGCTTCGGCAACAATTACGTCGATGACCGCGAAGTGAAGCGCTATCGCCAGTTCGACAGCTTCCCCGGCTTCGACATCGACGAAATCAGCGCGCGCCGCTTTGTGCGGGCGATGGGAGAGATCAATCTGCCGCCGATCCGCTTCCGCGATGTCGGCGTCGCCAGTCTCTATCTCAGCAATGCGCGCACCGCCCTCTTCGCGGGCGCGCTCTACGCCGAACCCAGCATCGGCGAGACGCACACCTACGAAACGGCCGGCGCTCAGGTCGATCTCAATTTCACGGCTGCGCTCAGGCTGCCAATGGTGCTATCGTTCGGGTACGCTGAAGGTTTCGTCGACGGCGACGACCACGGCGGAGAGGCGCTCATCTCGCTGAAGATCATGTGATGGATCTTGATCTGATTGAAAAAGGGGCCACGGCGATGGCCCCTGTTGTCATTCTGCTGCTGGTGTTCGACCGGCTCGACATTTTCAACCTGATCACCATGCGCACCATTGCGCTGATGGTGTTGATAGGCGGCGCCATCGCCGGTCTGAGTTTCTTACTCAATTGGCGGGTGATGGACGGCTTTCCCATCGGCTTCAGCAATTACAGCCGCTACGTTGCGCCGCTGATCGAAGAGCCGCTGAAGGCGGCGCCGATCATCTACATGTTCGCGAAGAACCGATTGGGCTTCAAACTGGACGCGGCGATCGCCGGCTTCGCGGTCGGCGCCGGCTTCTCGATGGTGGAGAACGGTTGGTACCTGCACGAACTGCCGGGCGCCAATTATAGCGGCTGGCTGGTGCGCGGTTTCGGCACCGCGATCATGCACGGCGGCGCCACCGCACTCTTTGCGGCCGCATCGCACGAAATGAGCGAAACGCAGGTACAGTCCCACGCCGCACACTATCGCTTCAACGCGCTGCTCTTCCTGCCCGGCCTGATCGGCGCATACGTTCTACATTCGGTGTTCAACCACTTTCCAGATCAGCCACTGTTGGCGATGGTGTTGACACTGCTCTCGGTGCCGGCGTCTCTCTTCTTCATTTTGTCCCGCAGCGAACGCGCAACCCACGCCTGGATCAAGGCCGATCACGATGCGCATAAGAAAATGCTCGACGACATCCGCGACGGCCATTTCGCCAGAAGCGAAATGGGCCAATCGCTGAAACGCATCGCCGACCGCTTCACACCGGGGTTGGCGTCGGATGTGCTGGCTTACCTGGAAATCAAAACCGAACTGGTATTGCGCGGCGAGGAGATCATGCTCGCGGTGCAGGAAGGCGAGGATGTTGCGGTCGGTCCCGCCGAGCGCGACAAGGTGTTTCGGCTTGAGGAGCTGGAGCACAAAATCGGGCCAAGTGTCCTCGCAGCAATTGAACCGAAGCTCGGCTTCAGTCGTAATGATCTGTGGGAGCTTGAGCACCTGAAGACGCGCGCAAAAAGATTGGAGTAAGCGTTCGAGTCGATGCACACACCCCACCACTCAGTGCATCTCGCCTATCGCGAACGCGCGTTTGCATGCCGCAATGTATCTCTCGGTTATGCCAACCAATCGCGCTGCAGAGTCCGAGAGGCAAGAACCATGAGAAGCCCAGCGACCAAGTAGAAGCCTGTTCCAGCCACGATCGACCAGCGCAATGCGTCTTGGGCGAAGCGCGTTCTTAGCGCATCGGACAGAACGCCAATGATGAGACTGCCGAGACCGAGTCCGATCAAATTGTTGATGAAGAGGAAGAGCGCCGAGGCGGTAGTGCGCGCCTGCGCGGGCGCCAGGTGCTGAACGGCGGTGATCACCGGCCCCAGCCACACGAGACCCAACGCTGTCGGGGGCAAGAACAGCACGAAGGCAATGGCTGGGTCGCGACTGAGAAGGCCCAGCACATAGCAAGGCAGCGTAAGGCCGAACGCTGCCGCAGGGATCAACGCATAGCGCGAGCGTTTGGCGTCGCCGAGGCGGTCGGCCAGCACGCCGCCTAGCCAAACACCCGTGACTTCCCCAATAAGCAGGATAGCGCCATAATAGAGCGACACATGCGGCACGTCGAAACGGAATGAGCGCACCAGAAGGCTGGGCATCCAAAAAAAGATTCCGTAGCCCATGATCGACGACGACGCCGCGCCGAACGATAGCAGCCAATAACTTGGCTTCGCGAACAAAGCGCGCGCAGTCGCGGCAAAGGAACTCTTGCTGGCCGCAACAGGCTCATCGTATCGGCCGCGCGGCGGTTCGCGCACCAGCGCGCGAAATAATGGCGCGGCCAACAGTCCCGCCACTCCTACCGCCAGAAATGCAAAGCGCCAATCAAGGCGACTCGCCAAGACGCCGCCCACGACAATGCCCACAGCGCTGCCGATCGGAATGCCTAGTGAATATGCCGCCAGGGCGCGTGCGCGCTGACGTGATGGAAAATAGTCGGAGATAATGGAATATGCGGGCGCGACGCCGCCAGCTTCACCAACGCCGACGCCCAGACGCGCGGCGAACAATTGAGCGAAATTCGTGGCGTATCCGCAGGCCGCCGTGAACAGGCTCCACACGGCGAGCGCGATTGTCACGATCCATGCCCGATTAGTGCGATCGGCGAGCCAAGCAATGGGCACGCCCAGTGCAGTGTAGAAGACTGCAAATGCGGGGCCGCCCAGCCACCCAAGCTGTGTATCGCTGAAATGCAATTCCGACTTGATGGCCGGAACAAGGATTCCCAGAATCTGCCGATCAACGAAATTGAAGGCGTAAACCACAAACAGCAGCGCCAACACCAAGCCACGATAAAGGCTTGGCTGAGTGATGGCGGGCGCGTGATCGTGCGTCATGGAAATAGCGGCGGCGACGCACGAGGCGCCGCCGCCAAGGCCCCACTAGAAGCGCACTTCAACCTGCGCCGTCACCGTGCGTGGGTTGCCGTAGAAGGCGGTGACGCCGTGGTCGATAGTCGGGAAGTTGTAGCCCGACGTGATGTAGCGTTCGTCACTCAGGTTGCGCCCGTAAACGCCAACGCGCCAACGATCGTTGTGCGAGCGCCAGTACACAGCCGCGTCGTAGAGCCAATACCCGGGTTGATCCAGGAGCGGGATCGAGTTCTCAAATTGTTGCGTGAAGCCCCGATAGGAGGCGGCGCCGGTAAAGGCGAGCGCACCCTGATCGGCGCCAAGCGCGAGTGGGATTTCGTAAGTGGCGCCCACGGAACCCGCCCAATCCGGCGCGTTCTGGATGTCGCGTTGTGAAGCGACATTGACTCCGCCGACAATGAACTCGGTGTATCGCGCATCCATGTAGCCGAACGAAAGATTGACGTTCAGAGCTTCGGTGAGCTGCGCCATGCCTTCAAACTCGATGCCGGTGATTCTCGCCGCGCCCGCATTGGTGACGGTGCCGACGAAGCTTACCGGCGGGCCGGCGACGATGACCGACCCCGGGATCTGCACGTCCTGGTATTCCGCATCGAATACCGCGACGTTGGCGGTGACGCGATTGTCCCACCACTGCGTCTTTGCCCCGATCTCGTAGGAATCGACCGTTTCCGGCAAGTATCCGGCGCGGACGTCGGGGTTGGCGAAGTTGCCGCGAGGATCGAAACCTCCGCCCTTAAAGCCCTGCGAGTAAGAGGCATAGAGATTCACCGTGTCGCTCGGGCGCCAATCAAGGATGACGCGCGGCGTGAACGCGGTATCGGTACGCTCGCCGGTGAAGCTCGGCACTGGCGAAGCGGTGCCGATGGTTCCCGGCCCCCCGAAGTAAGGCGAAGGCACACTGAGGAAGGTCTGCCGAATGACGTGAGCGTGACGTTGGTCCTCTGTGTAACGTCCTCCAACGGTCAGGCTCAGGGTCGGGGTAATATCGTAGGATGCTTCGCCGAACACCGCCCATGTCCTGGTGTCGACGTCTCCGAGCGTGAAGCTCGTGATGCTAGTGAACCTAACATCGAACGCATCAAACGCATTGGCTTCCAGATAATAAGCGCCGCCGACGAAATGCAGCCGGTCGCCGTCATAGAGCACCTGGAATTCTTGGCTCAATTGGTCGTTTCGATAGACTGCGGGCACATCCATGGTGGGGGCGGCGGTCGAGTCGAAGTCTATCGGCGCTGTAGAACTGTCGTCGCGATGGGCCGTGATCGAGCGGACGGTCCAATGCTCCGCAGGTTGCCAGTCGAGTTGCAGTTGGATTCCGCGCGCGAGCACACTGTTATGATGCAGCGGTCCAAGCGCCGTGATGCCGGCTTCGGTATCGTATACATTGTGCAAGGGCGAGCTGCCGCTAATGCCACTGGCGATCAGCCGGTGGCCTTGGCGCGGAGCGGAATCGTCTTGAGTGTAGTCGAGACTGAGACGCGCTAAGAAGTTGCTGGTGGGCTCCCATTCGGCGGAGATCCGCCCCGCGAGGATGTCCTTGTTGTAGTTGTCCTCACCGGTGGTGAGGTTGTGGCCAAAGCCATCGCGATTGAGACTGGCGATCGCGCCGCCAACGCGGAATTGATCGCCAAGCGGCAGCGAGCCGGAAAGGACGAGATCCTCCTGGTTATAGCTGCCGTAGGCCACACGTGCGCGCAGCGTCGGATCGTTGCGGTCAAGGCGCCGGGTGACGTACTTCACCGCCCCGCCGATGGTGTTTCGGCCGTAGAGAGTGCCTTGCGGTCCGCGCAGCACCTCGATGCGGTCAAGGTCGTAAATGTCGAGCACCGCGGCTTGCGGACGGTTCAAGTAGACATCGTCAAGATAGATGCCAACGCCCTGTTCGAAGCCAGCAACCGGATCCTGCTGACCAATGCCTCGAATGAAGGCAGTCAGTGTGGAATTGGTTGCGCGCGAATTTTCCAGGGTAACGTTGGGCGCCGACTGAGCAACAGCGGTGATGTCCTGAGCGCCCGCAGCGTCGAGTTGATCCGCAGTATAGGATGAGACTGCGATCGGCACATCTTGTAGCCTCTCCTCCCGCCGACGCGCCGTTACGACGACTTCGTCATTGGAGTTTGATGCTGTCGTTTGCCCTTCCGCGCCCTGCGCGGCCGCGGGCGCACACAGCGCAAACGGCGCTGAACAGACCGTCGCCAACAAAAGCGCCAGGCGCGCTCCATCCCCAAAGCGTTTCATGGACTTACTCCCTTCCCTATGGAGTCAGGCTGTCGTGCGGCGCGCGCGAAAGCCTCGACATGTTCGATGAAGGCGTCTTGCGCCTCGAGGTGCGGCACATGGCCGGCGCCGGAAATGATGACGCGCTCCGCGTGGGGCGCGGCGTGTGCAACGAAGGCGGTAGCGCCGTCGCCGTAAACTTGGCTTTGAGCGCCGGCGATCACCAGCATCGGCGTGGTGAGTCGCGCGAGCGGCGCTCGAAAATCTTGCTTCACCATTGAAGCCCAGAACGCGGCCATCGCCTCGGGCTCGGCGCGAGACATCTCCGCGGCGGTCCAAGCGATGAGATCGGCGCCAGCGCCTGGCGCAAACATGCGCGGCGCAAAGCGCGCGACGTAGGCGGGCCAGCCTGCTCTGATTTCGCGCAGCGTCGCATCGATGTCGTCGGCGCCGTAACCACCGCTGATTCCGTTGCGCCAAGTCGCATCATTCACGAGGCGTGGGCCCATTTCCTCGACGACGATGCCGCGCAGGCGCGACCCGAGCTTGGTCGCCGCTTGCCAAAGCACCATGGCGCCCATCGACCAACCAATCGCGACCAGTGACGTCAGCCCCAACCCCTCCACGAATTGCGCGATATCGTCCGCGAGCGCTTCAATCGTGAGCGGGGCGGCGCCGATGTCCGAGCCGGGGTGTCCGCGCAACGTGGGTGTCAGGACGCGATGGGTGCGCGCGAGATGAGTGTGAAGGTCGCTGAAGAAGCCGCCGTGCGCCGCCCAGCCGTGGACCAGCAGGATAGGTGGGCCCACGCCATCGTCGGCATAAGCCATGGCCCCTCCCCCACCCAGCTTGAACGCCGGCATTTCCGCCCATTCCCCCCTCGGACCGGCTTCTGGGTCCGATTTTTCCTTGTGTTGCCATCTGTCTTAGCGGAGACTTGAAACATGAGTCAACATTCAGGTTCCGAGAATGCGGATGTGGAGGAGCGGTCGGGACCGAAAACCGAGCGCGGGCGGCGGACCTTGCGGCGATTGCTGGATGCGGCCGGCGAGGAGTTTGGCGCGCGCGGCTATCATGAGACCGCAATCAGCCACATCACCCAGCGCGCGGGCGTCGGGCTCGGGACGTTCTACGTCTACTTCAAGAGCAAAGAGGAAGTGTTTCGGGCGCTGGTCGCCGACATGGGCGCGCGCACGCGCCATGCACTGAGCGAGAGCGTCAAGGGCGCCGCCAACCGGCTCGAAGCCGAGCGCCTGGGTATCAAGGCGTACTTGGACTTCGTGCGCGGCCACAAGGCGCTCTACCGAGTGGTCATGGAGGCTCAGTTCGTGGCGCCGGAGGCCTATCGCGACTACTACCGCACCTTCTCGGCGGCCTACCGCCAAGAACTCGCGCAAGCCGCGAAGCGCGGTGAAATCAGTCCGGGACAGGACGATGAAGTACGGGTGTGGGCGCTGATGGGCGCCTCGACATTCTTGGGATTGCGCTACGGGGTTTGGGAAGACGACGCGGATGTGGTCGCGATTTCCGAAGCCGCTGCGGATTTGATGATCAATGGACTCGCGCCGCGAGCCAAGAAACGCGACGCTTCGTCCTCATAAGAAGCGTGTTAGGGGAGGATCGCAATGGGTGTCGACATTGTCGACATCACTGCCAAACGGGCGGCGTTGACGCCGAACGGTATCGCGTTAGTGGATCCCATTGGCGGTCGCAAGATCACGTATGCAATGCTCGAGCAGCGCGCGGCCCGCGCCGCTTCGGCCTTTGCCGCGCACGGCGTTGCCCGCGAAGATCGTGTCGCCATTCTTTGCCGAAACCGCATCGAGTTCTTTGAAGCGATGTTTGCCTGCGCCAAGATTGGCGCGATCCTCGTCCCACTCAATTGGCGAGCGCCAGCGGCCGAACTCGCTTGCCTCTTAGATGATTGTTCGCCGCGTCTCATGTTGTTTGGACGCGAAGATAAAGATTGCGCAACTCGGTTAAGACGCGCGGGCCTGAACACCATCGCACTCGATTCTTCGGATGGCTATGAAGCTCTGCTTGCCGATTCCGTAGCTTTTCAAGGCGAGCGCCGGTGGTCCGGAGATGCAATTTGGAGCCTTCTCTACACATCGGGAACGACCGGCTCGCCCAAGGCGGTGATTCAGACTTTCCAGATGGCGGCGATCAACGCATTCCACACCACGCAGGCATTCGGCATCGCAAACAACGATCACACGCTGAACTTTCTACCGCTTTTTCATACTGCCGGAATTCATCTGCTGACGATGCCGACGTTGATGGCTGGCGGTGTCGTCAGCGTACTGCCGCACTTCGACGCCTCGCAGGTGCTGGCGTTGATGCCGACGCTCGACACCTTCTTCGCTGTGCCGACCATCTATCAACAGCTTGCGCAGAACGATACGTTCGAAGCGACCGACCTCTCTCATGTCCGTGCGTGGGGATGCGGCGGAGCACCATTACCCGACGCGTTGGCGGAACGCTTCTCCGCAAGGGGTGCGCGCGTCTGCAACGGCTACGGCATGACGGAGACAGGACCAACCGCGTTCGTCGCCGCGCCGGAGGACGCCCTAACCAAGATTGGCTCCGTTGGAAAACCGCAAATGTTTCTGGACGTACGCATTGTCGACGACAAAGGGGACGATGTCGCTGAAGGAAACGTGGGCGAGATCTGGATGCGCGGCGCTGGTCTGACGCCTGGCTACTGGCGCCGACCTGAAGAGACTGCACACGCCTTTACATCTGACGGCTGGCTAAAAAGCGGCGACATCGGACACCGAGATGCGGACGGCTGTTACTACGTCGCTGGACGCATCAAAGAGATGTACATTTCCGGGGGCGAAAATGTGTATCCCGCCGAGATCGAAAACGTCTTGGCGCACCATCCGGACATCGTCGAAGCTGCGGTCATCGGTGTGCCGGACATGCGTTGGGGCGAAGTGGGGTGCGCCTTCATCGTACTCCGTGGCGACAAGAGCTTGGATGCTGTGGCGCTGACGCTCTTCTGTCGCGAGCGCATCGCGGCCTATAAGGCGCCGGCGCGCTTCATCGCGGTGAGCACCTTGCCACGCAATGCGACAGGCAAGGTGCAGAAGCAGTTGCTCCAGCCGGAGGCGCTTTCGCGGAACCGATATTCAGCCGCCGCTGACGCGAACCGACGCCACTAAGTGGAAAAGATCCCCGGCTGAATGGGAATCTAATCTGGTTTGGGCGGTTGCGTCCTGCATCCCTCAGGGCAAGATGGGCGCTGGGGGAAAATGCAAGCGCCACCACAAGGCCAGGAGGTCGTCGCCACAAGCGCAAGAGACCACTTAGCTGCCGCTCACGCGGCAATGCTTCGCGATCATCAGCTCCAATTTCGCTTCACTGAATTTGCCCCGGTTGAGCGGCCGCGTTGGGTCGGGCCCGCCAGCGAATTCCTGCGCGCAATTGCGCCTTTCCTAGGGTATGTTTTTTGGGGCGGTGTTGCGCTCATAGTCTTGGTGATTGCGTACGCCCTCTTTTCAGAAATTCGGCGCCGCATGCCGACGCGTGTCGAAAGCACAGTCGCTCCTACACCCCCCACTCCGAGCTACCGGCCCACCGCAGCCAAGGCGCGTGCGTTATTGGAGGAGGCGGACAGATTGGCGCGCGAAGGTCATTATGGAGAAGCGACTCGCATTCTCCTGCATCGTAGCATCGAAGATTTTGAAGACGTCTTGAAGATTGCGATCGGACCGGCGCTGACCAGTCGCGAAATCGCCCGCCTTGACCGGCTCTCGCCGCAGGGCCGCGCGACGTTTTCCGGGATCGCGACGGCCGTGGAGCGCAGTCTGTTTGGCGGCCGGACCCTGACCCCGTCACAATACAACGAATGCCGAGAGGCCTATGCGGCGTTTGCGCTGCAGGGAGGCCGCCGATGAACGATCAGATTTCATCGCAGCGGCCCGTTGGTGCGTTTTCTCCTGCGGTCGTGATCGGTCTCGTTCTTGTCGGCATATTCTCTTTCGCCGCGTTCATTCTGCTCTCGGCGTTCGAGCCGGAGCTCGCGAGCGGATCAAACGGCGGCGCGCAGGCGCTTTCTCAATCCGCCGTTGGCTATGCAGGCCTCGTGCGCCTTCTCCAAGAAATGGGAGCACCAGTGCATGTGGGCCGCACGACGGGCGATCTGGCAAGACGCGAAGGCTTGGTGATCGCAACACCGGAACAGCCGCTCACGTGGAGCGAACTGCAAGCCGCGGGCGGCGCTACAACTTTAATGGTCCTGCCCAAATGGCAAACTGCTCCCGATCGGAATCATCGCGGTTGGGTCGCACGCGTTCAACCCGCCTCGCCCGACGAGGTCGCGAGGTTGATCACGGACATCGCGCCCGGCCTCACTGTGAGCCGGGAAACGGGCGTGGACCACCCAAGCCTCGTTGCGCCTGACAAGACAACGATACAGGCTGGCCGGATCGATCAACTGCAGACCATAGCCGGCGACGCTCTGGCGCCGGTGATCACCAATTCCGGCGGACAAATTGTCTTGGCGCGCCTTCGGCGCAACCGACAACAAACAAACGTCTACATCCTGGCCGATCCCGACTTGCTCAACACACAGGGCATCGCTGACATCAACAACGCGGCGGCGGCGCTTGCCATGATTGGGCTGATTCACGACGAAGCGCGGCAGCCGATCGTGTTTGACGTGACTCTCAATGGTTTGGGCTCCGCCCGCAGCGCACTGCGGCTTGCGTTTCAGCCGCCATTTCTCGGCTTCACGCTTGGATTTGCAATTGCCGGTGCATTGTTGGCGTGGCGCGCGGCGCTACGGTTCGGGCCAAACGCGCCGACCCAACGCGCCATCGCGCTGGGAAAGGCCGCCCTAGCCGAGAACTCCGCGGCACTCATCCGCTTATCGGGCCGTGAACGACGCCTTGCACCCGGTTATGCGCGGATGACCGCAGGGGTCGCGTCCGACAAACTCGGCCTCAAGCGACAAGACGAAGCTCAAGCCGCAGCCGCCCTCGACCGTATTGGCGCTGCACAAGGCATCGGTGAAAGCTATTCCCGACTCGCGGCCGCGGCGGCTGCAGCGAAGTCGTCACAACAAATGCTTGAGGCGGCGCGCAAGCTGTACGCCTGGAAAAAGGAGATTGCCCGTGCAACTCGCTGAGGTCAGGGAAATTGCCGATGGCATTCGTCAGGAGATTCAAAAGGCGGTGGTCGGTCAAGCCGACAGCATAAATCTAATGCTGACGGCTTTGCTGGCCGGCGGCCACATTCTGCTCGAAGGCGCGCCGGGCACTGCAAAGACGCTGTTGGCCCAGTGTTTTGCCTACACGCTCGATCTTCAATTTGGACGCATTCAATTCACGCCCGATCTGATGCCAGGCGACATTCTCGGTTCGAACCTGTTCAACTTTCAAACCAATAGCTTCACGCTCACCAAAGGTCCGATCTTCTGCGACGTGCTGCTGGCCGACGAGGTCAACCGAACGCCGCCGAAAACCCAGGCCGCCCTCTTGGAAGCGATGCAAGAGCGCGGCGTCACGCTCGACGGTAAGCGTCACGCGCTCAGCCCACGCTTTACGGTGATCGCCACCCAAAATCCGATTGAACAGCAAGGCGCCTATCCTCTTCCCGAAGCGCAGCTAGACCGGTTCCTGTTCAAGCACGTCCTCTCCTACCCCGCGCTTGAGGAGGAGTTGCGGATTGTAAGCGAACATGGCGCGCGCCTCACGGTGCAAGACCCCGCCGCGCTTGGATTGCGAAAGTTGGTGAATGATCAAGCGCTGGCGCAGGCTGTGGCCGCCACCGGTGGCGTGCGCCTAACCGACGAAGTCGTTAGGTACATCGTACGGATCGTGCGCGCCACGCGCGAGGGCGCTACCTTCGAACTCGGCGCCTCACCGCGCAGCGCGGCCATGCTAGCTTCTGCGACACGGGCGTGGGCGGCACTTGATGGCCGCGACTATGTCATTCCGGACGATGTGAAGGCTCTCGCGCTTCCAGCGCTTCGCCATCGCGTGCTGCTCTCGCCTGGAGCTGAAATCGAAGGACGAACCACAGATACCGCGATCAAGGCTCTCTTGGATCAGGTCGAAGCGCCGCGATGATTTCGCCAACCGGACGCGCAATTATCCTCGCCTGCTTGGGCGCGCCACTGTCGCTGCTGCTGGCAAGCACAGTCGCGAGCAATTTGTGGCCTGTCGGCGCGGCTTGGGCGTTGGGCATATGCGCCTTGGTCTCGATCGACGGTCTTCTGGCGACGCCCCCCGGCCGCATGCGCGTGAGCATCGCGGCGCCAGCCATTGCGCCCATCGGCGTTGGCGCCATCGAAGCGCGTTTGCAGTTCGAATGCAGCACAGGGTCCGGACCGCCTAACGCCGATATGGCAATAGAAACCAATCACGTCTTGCGGCGGCCACTTGCACCACAGCGCATTCACTTTGGCGAAGGCCGCAGCGAAGCAGTGACGTCCATCATACCGCTGCGGCGCGGTGAAGGCAGGATCGAGCGGGTGCATTGCCGCTGGATGGGTCCATTAGGCCTGGCTTGGCGTCAGCTCATCGCTCCGCTGCAAACGCGCATCGCCGTTACGCCCGACCTCGATGCCGTGGAACGCGAAGCGAAGCTGTTGTTCTCGCGCACGATGACCCACGGCATAAAGCCGCTGCGTGATCGCGGCGACGGATCGGAATTCGATGCACTGACGGAATTCGAACCCGGGATGGATCACCGGCTGCTGGAGTGGAAACAGTCCGCAAAGCATCTACGCTTGCTGGCCAAGGAGGTGCGGGCAGAGCGCAATCATCAGCTGGTGTTCGCAATCGATACGGGGTGCGCAATGTGCGAGCCCGTCGCAGGCGCGGCGCGCGTGGATTGGAGCATCAATGCAGCATTGATGCTTGCGTATGTCGCGTTGAAACTCGGCGACCGCGTCAGCTTCTTTGGCTTCGACGCCCGCCCGCATCTCATGACCGGTTTCGCGAGCGGCATGCGGGCGTTCAGGCACCTGCAGGCGCAAACCGCACAGCTGGACTACTCAACGAACGAAAGCAACTACACGCTAGGCCTAACAACGCTCGCGGAACGCCTCCAGCGACGGTCGATGGTAATCGTCTTCACGGATTTTTCCGACACTGTGAACGCCGAGTTGATGGTGGAAAATATTACGCGCCTGGCGCGCCGCCACCTAATTGTATTCGTCACGTTCTCCGATGAAGAGTTGGAGTCGCTTCGCGACGCCGAACCCCGCGTTTCTGGCGACGTCGCGCGCGCCGTGATCGCCCAACGGTTGCTACAGGAGCGCGGCATCGTGCTAGAGCGGTTGCGCCGCCTCGGCGTGCATATCGTTGACGCGCCCGTCCGCCAACTTGGTCAAGCCTTGGTGCGCGCCTATGATATGCTCCGCCGTCGGGAGCGCGTGTGATGGATCAGTCCCTGCGCAGCTTGCGCTTTCGCCTGGAGCGTGAAGCCACCTGGGAACGGCTGGAACAACTGCTCCACCAGGCGGAGCGGCGGTCGGCTCAAGCTCTTTCCGACGAGGACATGCTGGCAATACCAGCTTTGTATCGCGCTACGCTTTCTTCGCTGTCGGTCGCGCGGGCGACGTCACTGGATCAAGCGTTGGTCGACTATCTGGAGGCGCTGTCGGCGCGCGCATATTTCTTTGTTTATGGTGCGCGCACCACTCTAGCTGAGCGCGTCCTGGACTTCTTTGTCAGAAGCTGGCCTCGTGCAGTACAAGCCATGTGGCGCGAGACGCTTGCCGCTGCGCTGGTCACAGGCGCTGGCCTGGCGGCCGCCTATTTCTTGGTCCGCTCCGATCCTTCCTACTTTTTTTCGTTCGTGCCGGAAAGTTTGGCTGGAGGCCGCGATCCCACCGCCACAACTGAAGCCCTGCGCGCAACGCTTTACGCCGCAAACGATAGCCGCACGCCGCTTGGCGTCTTCGCTGCATTTCTATTTACCCATAATGCCCAAATCTCTCTTTTTGCATTCGCTCTTGGCATTGCTTTTTGTCTGCCAAGCGTTTTGCTGATCGCATACAATGGTTGCACCTTGGGTGCTATGCTTGCGGTATTTGATGCGCGCGGCCTCGCATTTCCATTTGCAGGGTGGATCCTGGTGCATGGCGTCACCGAATTGTTCGCCATTATGCTCGCGGGCGCAGCCGGAATTCGGATTGGCTGGGCAGTTGCTTTCCCTGGAACGTACTCGCGCCTGCAAGCTGCGGAACGCTCTGGACGCGAGGGAGGCGTCGCCATGCTCGGCGTCGTAATCATGCTGTTTGTCGCAGGAATATTGGAGGGCTTCGCGCGGCAACTGGTCTTGCAAGACGGAGTTCGACTTGCAATTGCGGCGGCCAGTGCGCTTGTCTGGTTCAGCTATTTTTACTTTCCACGACGGTGGTCGGCGTGAGCGCGATCGCCTCCGACAGCGTGGCTGATTCACGCGTCCGATCGCTGGTGACGCCCGAGGGCGTCGATCTGCGTGTTCGCCTGGCGACCGCGAGCGAGCGCGCAGGCGCGTTGCTGATTGATCTCGCACTTCTCGTCGCCACGCTGATTGGATTCACGTTTCTGGTTATTGCGGCCTTTTCCGCGGCCCGCGTGAACGGCGGCGGCGAAGCGATTGCAATCATATGGCTGCTGGGCGCCTTTCTCCTCCGCAATTTCTATTTCACCGCATTCGAATGCTCCGCGCGTGGCGCAACGCCAGGCAAGCGCTTGATGGGCATCCGTGTTGCTGCGCGCAATGGCGGCGCGCTCAGCGCCGATCGCATTATCGCGCGAAACGCAATACGCGAACTTGAACTCTACCTGCCCATTGGATTCCTGTTCGCGGGCGCCCAGGATGTCGGTGCAATAGTCGTGCTCTGCGGCATCGTTTGGTGCGCGATTTTCATGTTCTTTCCGCTTTTCAACCGCGATCGTTTGCGGCTGGGGGATGTGGTCGCTGGGACGTGGGTTTTGAAAACGCCCAAACGGACGCTGCTGCCTGACATGGCCCATCACTCTGAAAACCCATCGTTTCGCTTCACCGAGGCGCAACTCGACAAGTACGGCGTTAAGGAACTTCACGTGTTAGAAGCCGTGCTGCGCGACTACGACTCCGAGTCGATGCGGCTGGTCGCAGAGCGCATCCGTGCAAAGATTGATTGGCGTCGGCCGGCTCGCGAAGAGGACCCTGCGTTTCTGCGCGCTTATTACGCCGCGCTGCGGCGTCGGCTCGAACAGAAGCTGCTCTTCGGAGTGCGCAAACGTGACAAGCACGATAACGTTTGAGCAAGGGAAGCCCCATCAAGCTCATTCTCAGCGCGAGAAACTGGGCGTCGTTGGCGTCTAAGGTTATCCTCAGACCTTGACCGTGGCGAGACGCAGGGAGTTCGCAATCACCGAAACTGAGGACAAGGCCATCGCGGCCGCCGCAATCATAGGCGACAAGAGTTCGCCGGTGATCGGATAGAGCACACCAGCCGCGATCGGCACGCCAGCCACGTTATACGCGAACGCGAAGAACAGGTTTTGCCTAATGTTGCTCATGGTGGCGCGCGAGACAGCGCGGGCCCGAGCGATGCCGTCTAGATCACCGTGCAACAGCGTTACGCCGGCGCTCTCGATAGCCACGTCGGTTCCAGAACCCATCGCGACGCCGACATCGGCCACAGCGAGCGCGGGGGCGTCATTCACGCCATCTCCAACCATTGCCACGACACGACCTTCGCTCTTAAGGCGCTCCACGATGCGTGACTTGTCCTCGGGAAGCACCTCGGCTTCCACGGCGTCGATGTCCAGTTTACGCGCCACCGCTTCCGCTGTGGTGCGATTGTCGCCAGTCAGCATCACCAGCCGCATTCCTTCAGCTTTGAGCGCGGTGAGTGCGTCCGGCGTTGTTGCCTTGATGGGATCCGCAACGCCGAAGATTGCGACCGCGACACCATCTACACTCAGGAAGACTGCCGTCGCACCTTCCCGTCTCAGGTCTTCCGCCTTTTGACGCAGAGCTGCGGTGTCCACCTTCAGTTCGGTTAGATACCTCTCAGCGCCAAGCGCGACCTTGTGGCCTTCCACGACGCCGATAAATCGGCGTGGCGAGCCCCAGCGCGCACGGACACGCGATGATGAGCACCGAGACGGCTGCAATGAGACCATAGGAAAATGCCGGTGAAGGTCCGAATGACCACCACGCGATCAACGCCAATACCGCCACCGCAATGACGGCAGGCACAAACCATCCAGAGACTTTGTCAGCGAGCCGTTGAATCGGCGCGCGCGACCGTTGGGCCTCAGCCACCATGCGGACAATGCGTGAGAGCATCGTATCAGCACCAACGCGATCCGCCTCAATCACCAGCGCCCCCGTCTGATTGAGCGTGCCTCCGATGACGCGCGCCCCCGCCTCTCGCGTAACGGGCATGGATTCGCCGGTAACCATCGACTCATCAATCGTCGAGCGCCCGTCTCGAACGATGCCGTCCACCGGAATTTTCTCGCCCGGGCGCACTCGAAGGCGATCACCGACGACGATACGATCAAGCGGCACTTCTTCCTCAGCGCCATCCTTGATTCGACGCGCGGTCTTAGGGGTGAGGTCAAGCAGGGCGCGAATGGCGCCGCCGGTTTGCTCGCGCGCGCGTAGCTCTAACACTTGGCCAAGCAGGACCAACACGGTGATGACAGCAGACGCTTCAAAGTAGACGGAGACCGACCCATGCAGATCACGAAACTCTGGTGGAAAAAGCGCAGGTGCGAACAGCGCCACAACGCTGTAAGTCCAAGCCACGCCTGTTCCCAACGCGATCAGAGTGAACATGTTGAGATTGCGCGTCTTCAACGATTGAAGCGCCCGTTCGAAGAACGGATAACCCGCCCACATGACTACGGGCGTCGCCAGCACGAACTGTATCCAGAAATTCCAAGTCGGCGGCACGACTCGATCAACATCAAGTAGGCGCCGGCCCATTTCCAACATGAGCACAGGAGCCGTGAACGCCACACCCACCCAGAATCGTCTGGTCATATCGACCAATTCCGGATTTGGGCCGCTATCGGCCGTCGGCGCCACCGGCTCAAGGGCCATGCCGCAGATCGGGCATGATCCTGGGCTGTCGCGCACGATCTCTGGGTGCATCGGACACGTCCACTTCACGCCCTTGGGCGCGTCAGTTGGCGCAGGCGCGGTCTGAGCAGACGAGTGGCCGGCGCGGCCATCGCCCAATTTGTGCGCTGAGCAGCAAGAGCCTACTGCTGCTGGCTTCAGGTATTTCTCGGGCGCAACCGCGAATTTCGTTTTGCAGTGAGCACTGCAAAACAAGACCTCTTCGCTATTGTGTAAGGACCGGTGCGGCGAGTCCGCGCTCACTCGCATGCCGCACACGGGATCTCGAGGCGTTTGATCGGTCGTTGCGGCGTCTTGCTTGTCGTGCTCGTGCATCGATTTGCCCTGATTGTTCGCCTTCATGCTTGAAACGCAGCCTGCACCCTCCCACAATGGGAAGGTCAACAACGAAAATGGTGCGCACTTCCATGAACATAGGTGACGCCTCAGAACGCTCAGGTGTCTCGGCGAAGATGATCCGCTACTACGAAAACGTCGGACTACTACCCTCCGTGCCACGGCGAACGAACGGCTATCGCGACTATGGCGATCAGGAAGTTGCGGTTCTTCAGTTTGTTCGCCGTACGCGCGATCTCGGATTTTCGCTTGATGAAGTTTCCACGCTGCTCGCGCTTTGGAGCGACAAGAAGCGGCCGTCGCGCGAGGTCAAGCGCCTGGCGGAAGACCATATTGCGGATCTCGAGCGCCGCATCCGCGAAATGCGCGCGGTGATGAAAACCCTTCGCGGACTAGCTAAACACTGTCACGGCGACGAACGATCGGAGTGTCCAATTCTGGACGACCTGGCGACGCCACGAAAGGCCAGTTCACCTCTCACCAAGCGACACTAACAAGCATCGTTTAGATGGGATGCCGGTCCTGGTGGCGCTGGGCGCCATCGCCGCAAATGACCAGTCTAACGCCGTCACCGGAAGATTTGTCGATGGGGAGAAATTTCATGCCGCTCGCGCGCCTTGCGTCCTTCGTTCACAAGTGGCTTGCATTGCTTGTTGGAGTTCAGATCGTATTTTGGGTCGTCAGCGGTCTCTTCTTCACGCTGTTTCCCATCCAGCAAGTACGCAGCGAGAACTTGATCCAGCCAGCGCACGCTCGGACCATCGACACCGCAATGCTGCCGTCATTGGCAAACCTACGCGGAGAGCAAAACGCGCTACCCACGAAGATCACGATCGAGGGACGATCCATAGGCCAAGTGATCGTCGCGGAATTCGCCGATGAGCCGCCAGCCCTCTTCGATGCTCATACGATGCAAAGACTTTCACCGCTTACGGTCGCGCAAGCGGACACGGTCGCGCGCGCACACGTCACACTGACATCCAACCCCACCGCCGTGACGCGCATTACCGAGGAATCTCCGGAGTACCGCGGTGCGCTACCCGCGTGGCGGGTGCAGTTCCCGGATGGGGGGCTGTCCGTCTACGTCGCCCAGAACACCGGGGCAGTCACGGCGCGTCGTTCTGACTTGTGGCGCGTGTACGATGCGCTTTGGGCGCTGCACATTATGGACTGGAAGAACCACGAGGACTTCAATCACCCGCTAATCATCATCGTCACGGCGATCACGCTACTCTCGGTGATCGCCGGCATCGTGCTAATTCCATACCGCATTCGGTTCGCACGACGACACAGCTCGGCTGCGCCCTAAGTTTTCAGAGGCGGTTCGGAACGAGGCAACGCACTGAACCTCGGCAACGGAGCGCTCTGCGCCAAGATGCGGCCCTCACTCCAACCAGCAGAACTGCAGCTCGCCGTCCGCGCTCAAGGCGCTGAGGTATGCACCGGACACATCGCCCAAACCGCTTTGAGCGAAGCCACCAGGCGCTCCATCAACGCATCGTCGTGGAAGGGCGACGGCGTAATACGCAGCCGCTCAGT
>JACQAC010000083.1 GCA_016195245.1 Pseudomonadota bacterium | reverse complement strand
GAAGCGGTTTCGACAATAGCGGCGTCTGCGGCGCGCTTGGCGCGTCTGGAGGGGCTGGAGGCGCACGCACGCGCCGCTGAAATAAGGCTAGGTCCATCCGCCGCCCAAACGCCGTCAGAGCTTCGGGTGCGCCGGCGCCGCGCGCGAGTCGTGCGTGAAACCCAGGAGACCAAGGTCGACGTGACGCTGGATCTCGATGGCCGCGCCCCTTCATCAGTCAGCACTGGCGTTGGTTTCTATGATCACATGCTAGAGCAGGTGGCCCAGCACAGCGGAGTGTCTCTGACTCTCACTTGCGCTGGTGATCTAGAGATTGATCCCCATCACACTGTCGAGGATTGCGCGCTGGCGCTTGGTGAGGCGCTTAAGCGCGCGCTAGGGGAGCGGCGCGGGATCGCCCGTTTCGGCTTTGTGCTGCCAATGGACGAAGCAGAGGCGCAAGTTTCCCTCGACCTCGGTGGTCGGCCCTACCTCGTGTTCAAGGGCGCGTTCAAGCAAGCCGCCTTGGGCGCCTATCCCACCGAAATGACGGAGCACGTGTTTCGCTCTCTCTCCCAGGGAATGGGCGCGGCCATCCACGTCTCCGTAACTGGCGACAACGACCACCATAAAACCGAGGCGTGTTTCAAGGCGTTTGGCCGAGCGCTGCGTCAAGCGATCGCGGTTGAAGGTCAGTCGCTGCCATCCACCAAGGGTGTGATCGCGTGACCACGGCTGTTGTAAAGCTCGGCGTTGGCAACACCGCGTCGGTGATGTTCGCGCTTGAACGGCTGGGCGCGCCGGCAATCCTAACGGACGATGCAATCTGCATTGCGGAGGCGGACCGCATCATCCTGCCTGGCGTCGGCGCCGCGGCTCACGCGATGCATCTGCTGCAAACGAAGGGTCTGGTAGAGCTGCTCACGACGTTTCCGCGTCCGCTGCTTGGAATCTGTCTCGGCCAACAGCTGCTTTATGAAGACAGCGAAGAGGGCGACGCGATCACGCTGGGTCGCATACCAGGGCGAGTCACGCGTCTGGCTGCGACACCGGAGGCGCCATCGCCGCACATGGGTTGGACGCGGCTGAAGCCTGATCACGACCATCCGCTGCTTGAGGGCGTCGCAAGTGGCGCTTACGCCTACTTTGTTCACTCCTACGTTTGCCCCACCGGCGAAGCGACGGTGGCCATTGCGGAATACGGCGAACGCTTCTCAGCGCTGGTTGCACGCGGCAATGCATTCGGTTGCCAGTTTCATCCCGAGCGCTCGGGTCCGGCCGGCGCGCGCATCTTGAGCAACTTCTTGAGCCTGCCATGTTGATCTTACCCGCAATCGACATCATGGGCGGCAAGTGTGTGCGTCTTGCACTTGGCAGGTTTGAGGATGTGACAACCTATGCCGATCCTGCGGATCAATGCGCTGCGTTCGCAGCTCAGGGGGCAGAATGGATCCATGTCGTAGACCTTGATGGCGCGCGGCAGGGCAAGCCAGTCCAGCACGACGTGTTGCGCTCTCTCGTGGGAGGGTCGGCAAAAATTCAGTTCGGCGGCGGTGTGCGCAGTCTTGAGCACGTGCGCGCGCTTCTCAATGCGGGCGTCAGCCGTGTCGTCGTTGGCTCATTGGCTGCGCTGACGCCCGAGCAGGTCCGCAGCTGGATCGCCGAGCTTGGCGCTGAGCGCATTTGCTGTGCTTTCGATGTCCGCCCGGTGGGCGAACGACTGAATGTCGTCGTCAAGGGCTGGACCGAAGGGAGCGGCGCCGATCTCAACTCAACGCTCAAGAGCTACCCGCCTGGCACGCTGAAGCATGTGCTGGTAACCGATGTTTCCCGCGATGGCGTGCTTGCCGGCCCGAACTTCACCATCATGCGCACGCTTCGGGATTTGCGCCCTGACTTGATGCTTCAGGCCTCGGGCGGCATTTCCTCGCTAAGCGACGTTGCCGCGCTGCGATCTACCGGCGTAGCCGGGGCCATCATTGGACGTGCGCTGTACGAGCGCCGCTTCTCTTTGGGAGAAGCTCTTGCCCACTAAACGCATCATCGCCTGCCTTGACGTGAAGGGCGGCCGCGTCGTGAAAGGCGTGCGCTTCGAGGGACACGCCGACGCCGGAGATCCGCTGGACCTAACGCTTCGCTATCGCGATGAAGGCGCTGATGAAATCGTCATCTATGACATCGCGGCCTCCGCTGAACGTCGCACCCTCGACTACGCATGGCTTTCCGCGGTTGCGCGCAAATTGGATATCCCGCTCTGCGTGGCGGGCGGCATCCGCACCGTCGAGCAAGCCGTTGCTTGCTTGGATCACGGCGCCGATAAGGTTTCGATCAACTCCCCCGCATTGGAGCGGCCGGATTTTATAAACGAGCTCGCCGACGTGGCCGGTACGCAGTGCGTCGTGGTCGGTGTCGATAGCCGCGCCGAGGGCGGCGATTGGATGACGTACCAATACAGTGGCGATGCATCCACCATCCGCCGCACGCCGCGTCGAACTCTGGACTGGATCGTCGAAACTCAGCAACGCGGCGCTGGGGAGATCGTGCTCAACTGCATGGATCGCGACGGCACACGCGACGGCTACGACATCGAACAATTGGCGGCGGCGCGTCGAGTCCTAACGATTCCGCTTATAGCATCCGGCGGCGCGGGCAATGCCGTGCATTTTGCACAGGTCTTCGCTGGCGCCGACGTATCTGGCGCCCTGGCGGCGAGCATCTTTCACTTTCGCCGTGTGCAAATCAGCGAGGTGAAGGCGGAAGTGGCGAAGGCGGGCTTTGAGGTGCGGTTATGACCCCCAGCGACCTTGAACGCATTGATTTCAACAAGGGTGGCGGTTTGGCGCCGGCCATTGTGCAGGATGCGGACACTCTGCGCGTCCTAATGCTTGCCTATATGGACCGCGCTGCTCTCGAGGAGACGATCAGCAGCGGCGAAGCAACATTCTTTTCCCGATCAAGAGGCGAACGTTGGCGAAAGGGTGAAACCTCGGGAAACTCCATGAAGGTGCGAAGTTTGTCCGCCGACTGCGATCGCGACACGATCCTGCTTCAAGTCGAGCCGGCGGGGCCAGCATGCCATCTTGGAACGGAGACATGTTTCGGCCAGGAATCCGAGCTTGGATTTGCGGCGCTCGCTCGGCTGGAACGCACCATCGCCAAGCGTGCCGTCGCCTCAACGGAGGAAAGCTACACGGCGCGCCTCCTCGTCAGCGGCGTAAAGCGCGTGGCGCAGAAAGTAGGAGAAGAGGCTGTTGAGTGCGCGCTGGCCGGCGCAGCCGGCTCGAACGCCGAACTCTGCGAGGAGGCTGCGGACCTGCTCTATCATTTGGCGGTGTTGATGCACGCGCGTGGTCTTTCGCTGCGAGATGCGTGCGCGGTGCTTGAGCGCCGCTCTGGAGCCTCCCCATGAGCGGACCAATAGCCAAAGACACGATTCTTGCGATCAAACCCTACGTGCCGGGAAAGGCAAAAGTTCCCGGCTTCGCCGCTCCCCTTAAGCTCTCGGCGAACGAGAACGCGCTCGGGTGCAGTCCAGCCGCGCGCGCCGCATATCTGGAGGCCGCCACATCGATCCATCGTTACCCAGACTCAAGAGCGGCGGCGTTACGCAGCGCAATCGCCAGGCGGCATGACCTCGATCCCGACCGCATCATTCTCGGCGCCGGTTCCGACGAGATTTTTTCCCTTGTGTGCCAATCCTATCTTTCGCCCGGCGACACAATGGTGCAGCCCCAATTTGCCTTTGCTGCTTGGGCGATCGCCGCCAGAGCTGCGGGCGCGAAAGTAACATCGGCGACTGAATCCAATTACTGCGTTGATGTCGACGCGCTGTTGGAGGCGATAAGCCCTTCGACGCGTGTCGTTTTTTTGGCCAATCCGGCCAATCCAACAGGCACTCTTATCCCTTTCTGCGACATCGAACGCCTCCACGGGGCGCTTCCCGACAATGTCGTGCTCGTGTTGGACGCGGCCTATGCGGAATTTGCTGAGAACGTGCCGGGCTATGAAGATGGAATGCGGCTCGCTCGCACGACACCCAACGTTATTGTTACGCGTACCTTTTCGAAGCTGCATGGCCTTGCAGCGCTGCGAATTGGCTGGGGTTATGCCGCCAAACCCGTGATCGATGTGCTTGAGCGCATTCGCTTGCCCTTCAATGCCTCGGCGCCCGCGCAGGCCAGCGCGATAGCTGCACTCGGTGACGAGGACTTTATCGAACGATCGCTTGTTCTCGTGAAGGCAGGGAGAGAGCAACTCGCCGCGCTGCTTGTGAAGGCGGGGCTTGAGCCGCTGCCGTCCGCCGCCAACTTCGTGACGGCCCTGTCACGGCGCGACCCCGCCGCGGCGCAGCAAATCGTATCCGGCCTCGAGTCGCACGGCGTCATTGTGCGCGGCTTGGCCAATTATGACATGGGCAACGCCCTTCGCGTCAGCGTTGGAACCCAGGAAGAAATGCTCATATTCGAGCAAGCTCTGTCGAGCTTACAACTCGCGCGATGAGTCAAAAGGGCTCGTCCACCTCCCCCGCAACACCAGCCATCGCCGGCGTCCAGTCCGCGGCGGGAACTCTCTAGGCGACGCCCGCGTTCCTTGCCGTTCTCAACAGGGGCCTGCGCCGAATCGATTAGCACTTCGAACGAATCGGCGCAGCTTCCACGCGGTTGGTGAGGCCGATCATGGGTTTGGCGCTGAACATTGATGAATTACTCGGCAAGGCGGCTCCCGTTGCGCCGGAGACGTCCCTGATCGAGGCGGGTGCGGTGCATACCAATGGCATGGTCGATTTGGCTCGATTGATCCCGCGCGCCTCGGCCCCGGCCCGCGCCAAGGCCCAGCGATCGATCCTGGCCGCGCCAAAATCCAGGCCAATCTCCTAGAAACCTCCACGCCGCCTCCAAGCAAAGGGGTATAGACTCTGCGACACCTGATGCGCGGCAGGCGCATTGGGCTGCGCCAGAGGACATTGCGCCATGAAATACGACAACATCCTGCAGACCGTGGGCCGTACGCCGATCGTGCGCATCAACAAGCTTGCGCCGGCCGGCGTGAACCTCTTCGTCAAGCTTGAGAGCTTCAACCCGCTGAGTTCGGTGAAGGACCGCATGGCGCTCGCCGTCATCGAAGCCGCCGAGAAGAGCGGCGCGCTGAAGCCCGGCCAGACCGTGATCGAAGCCACCAGCGGCAACACCGGCATCGGCCTCGCCATGGTCTGCGCGCAGAAGGGCTATCCGCTTGTCTTGGTGATGGCCGAGAGCTTCAGCATTGAGCGCCGCCGCTTGATGCGCTTCCTGGGCGCCAAAGTGGTGCTGACGCCGGCGGCGCTCAAAGGCACCGGCATGATCGCCAAGACCATCGAACTCGTGGAAGCGCACGGCTGGTTCTGGACGCGGCAGTTTGAGAACGAGGCCAACGCCGATATGCACTCGCGCACCACGGCGCTGGAAATCCTCGCCGGCTTCGAGGGCGAGCGGCTGGACTATTGGGTCACCGGCTACGGCACCGGCGGCACACTGAAAGGCGTATCCCGCGTGCTGCGCGAAAGCAGCCCGCACACGCGCATCATCGTCAGCGAGGCCGACAACGCGCCAGTGTTGGCGAGCGGCATCCCGCAGCCGCACAACGCCGATGGCTCGAACGCCAGCCATCCGAGCTTCCGCCCGCACCCGATCCAGGGCACCACCACCGACTTCATTCCCAAGCTCACGCAAGACGCCGTCGACGCCAAATTCATCGACGCCATCATCGGCGTGGACGGCGCTGTCGCCATGCAGCGCTCGCGTGAGCTGGCGCGGCAGGAGGGGATTTTCGTCGGTATCTCCGCCGGCGCGGCGTTTGCGGCGGCGCTTGAGATCGCCAAGAACGCGCCGAAGGGCGCCAACATCCTCGCCATGATGCCGGACACCGGCGAGCGCTATCTGTCGACGCCGCTATTTGACAGCGTGCAGGTCGAGATGGACGCGGAGGAGTTGGAAATTTCGCGCTCAACGCCGTCGGGCCAATTCGAGGCGTCCGCGGCCGCGGCGCCCGCGCAAGCCTCATCGGTGCAGGCGCGGCCCGATGCCGAAGCAACCGCCTTCGTGGAAGGCGCCATCCGCGATCATGCTGTGGTGCTGTTTGCGCTGAAATGGTGCGAGTTCACCTGGTCGGTGCGGCGCATGTTCGCCGAATTGGGCATCGACTATTTCCCGGTCGATCTCGACACCGGCGATTTCCAGAAAGCCGATTGGGGCGGGCGCGTGCGCCGCGCGCTGCAAGCCAAATCAGGCGCGCCGACCATTCCGCAAATCTTCGTCGGCGGAGACTTCATCGGCGGCGCCAGCGAGACATTGGATGCTTGGCGCACGGGCCGGCTCAGTGCCGCGCTCTCCCGCGCCGGCGTTCATGTCGAGGCGCAGCCAGACGATCCTTCGCGCTTCCTGCCCAAATGGCTGCAGCCGAGGGCGGCGGGGTAGAACGGCTGGTCCTTTGGCAATCAATTTCGCGAATGGTGCAAGTCGGCTGGCTTGAAGGGTCGAAGCGCGCACGGCTTGCGGAAGTCCGCTGCGGTGCGCTTAGTTGAAGCCGGATGCACGACCAAGGAAGTGCAAGCGCACACGGCCCACGCTTCGTTGCGCGAAGTCGAACGTTACACGAAGGCCGCCGAGCAAGAGAAGCTGGCGCGGCAAGCAATAGCGAGGCTAATTAAGAACGGATGATGGTCAATCCGTTTTCCTTGTTGGACCGCTCTGATATAACTCGAACGACGCACCGCCTCTGTCTTTGGGGGTTCCCGCTTCTTGCACGGTCACAGAGCGAATGCGTGGCTGTGCGTCGTGCGGAACAATGCCCTCGCGGTCCATGAACTCAAAGAGCGCCTCCACGCGTCCTTCTACGTGAGCCAGAAGAATCTTTACGCGCTGCTCCGCCTCTTCGATGGTCTTTTCAAAGGAAGCTTGCTGTTGCGCGCCGTCCGAATTGTCATGGTGGACGGTTGCCCGAAAGCGTCGCGGCTTGCTGAACCAAAAGATTGCTCCACTCACAAGCCAGAGCACCACACCGGGAGAGGCGTTGATAAAGCGTGCTCCGAGGCCACCGGAACCGGTGACAATAATGTCTAGATGATCGCCTAGCCCCAAGATGATTAGAGCGGCACCAGCGAGCGTAAGCAGGATCGCAAGGACCAAAGCGTAATGCATGTATTGGCGCTCAGCTTGAGCGCGTTGAGCGAGAGCAGCGGCGGTCACTTCGTATTGCTGCATTCGACCCTCCCGTGGCAAAGCACGGTAGCACATTGAAACGCTACGACGAACGGGAATTGCCAAACCTTGTGCCAAGCCTCCCCGCGAAGCCTTGAAAATCAAGGCGCTGAAAAGGGAGTGGCGACCCCGGAGAGATTCGAACTCCCGACCGTCTGCTTAGGACGCAGCTGCTCTATCCAGCTGAGCTACGGGGCCGCTGAGTGCGAGAGCTAGGGAAAAGCGCGAGGTTCGGCAACCGCCAAGGCGACCCTCCAGCCTTTGCAAGTCGGAGCGCGCGCCTCCTGGCGCGCAATGCTTCCACCACTCCGTCATTTGCAACCATGCGGGCCAGGGGGCCTGCGCTCTGACCTTCCTCCGTACTGGACACCGGCAGAGACCCGGGACCACAATGGCCCCGCCCGGGACGGCAGGGGAGACGCGATATGGCGCGGCGTTACGCCAATTCATGGTCGCGCGCGGCCGCGCGCCTCACCGGCGTCGCGCATACGCAAGCGCCGATCTTTCGCTGGGGCGTGCTGATCGCACTGGTGGCGGTGTGGATTGGGCTTGGCCTGGTCTTCTGGCTGCATCTGGGCGTGTGGGAAGCGCTCTATCGTACTATAGCCGCAGTCTCGATGTCGGGCGATTATTTCGGCGTCACCAATGAGCAGCTGAATTTGGTGCGTTTCGCGGCGCTGGCTGTGCCGATCGTCGGCTTGCTGTTTGCGTTCTCGGGCGCGCTTGGGCAGCACTTGGCGCAGAGCTTCAATCTGCGCGCCTCCCATCATGTGGTGATCGCCGGCGACTCGCCGCCGGCTTTGTCGCTGGCGCTCGATTGCCGCAAATCGCGCGACGCTGTGATCTTGATCGCGCAGGATCTGCCGGAGGACACGCAGCTCGGCCTGCGGCGCAAAGGCGTGATCGTGCTTGAAGGCGATGCGCGCCATATCGAAACGTTGCGCGCCGCACGCGCGCATTACGCGGCGCACGTCGTGGCGTTCGAGCCGGACGATACTGTAAACCTGCAGATCGAAGCGGCGGTGCGCCGCTTGGTTGGCAACAGCAAGCGCAGGCCGCCGATCAGCGTGCATGTCTCGACGCGTTCACCGATGTTGCTGAAAGAAGCGCGTGAAATGCGTTCGGCGCAGATGCGCCAGAACAAAATGCAGGGGTCGCCAGTCGATCCAAAGCCGTTTTCCATCGAAGAAATGGCGGCGCGGGCGTTGATCCAGCGCGAAACCGGCGAGCTGCTCACAGTCGCGCAGCAGCTGCAATCCGATCGCTTGCATTTTGTGTTCTTCGGCTTTGACCAAGGCGCGGAATCTGTCGCCGAGCGCGTGCTCGCAAGTCTGTGGTCCACACAGTTCGCGCCACCGCGCCTCACCGTCCTCGTGCCCGATCCAGTTACTGCAGAGGCAGGCTTCAAGGCGCGGCACCGCGAGGCCTTCATGCATCCCGAACTTTGGGCTGCGGATGTCGCATTCCTGCCGTTCAACTGGGACATGGCGGCTATTGGCCCCGAAATCCTGGACGCGGTCGAGCAGCAGCGCGGCAGGCCGACAGCTGCGATCGTTTCCACTGGCAGCGATCCCGGCAACATCCATCTCGGCATCGCGTTGAAGCGAGCGTGCAATCACGGCATGCGCTGGCCGATCCCGATCTTCATGCGCGAGACCAGTCAATCCGAATTCTCGCAACAGTACGCGCACGGCGACGACACGCCGGATCTAGACGCATACTTGCAAGCGTTCGGCGCACATCAGCTGATTGCCACCCGCGCCAAGATTATCGAAGGCGCGCTCGATCGCGGCGCCGCCGTCGCCCACGAGCATTACAATAAGGGTCTCGGTCAGAAAGATCCGATGAGCATGCGGGAGCTGCAGGCGGCGATGCGTGATTGGGGCGAGGTGCTGGAGACTTTCCGCGCAGCTAACCGCGCCGTCGCCGACGCCGCGATGACTAAGGTGTGGGACGCCGGCTGGCGCCCCGCGGCGAACGGCGAAAAGGGCGACACAGCGCCGACGATTCCCGCCGAACTGATGCCACGGATGGCTGAGCGCGAGCACGATCGCTGGGTCGCCGAACGGCTGATGGCGGGCTGGCGGCCAACGACGCAAGGTGAGAAGCGCAATAACGATTTGATGGCGCACGACAAACTCGCGTCGTGGAGCGCGCTCACCGACGACGACAAGAACAACGACGTCGTGCAAGTCCGCGCTGCGCTCGATATCGCGCGCGTCACGCACAAGGAAGGTTTCGTGGCGCGGAGCTAGTGCGTGCGCCCCGTGTTGCTAGCCGAATCGAAATAACGTGTCTCACCGGCCGTTTGCCGGTCAAGAATTGTGCGGAAGCCATTCTCGGCCGGCGCCGACGTAATGGCGTCTGTGATTACCGCGGGCTGCGCTCCTTGCGGCAGCGCTTCCGCGATAACGCGTCCGCGCAACCGGCCGATGCTCGGCAAGTTGAAGCCAAGAACATGGGCGATGGTTGGCGCGATGTCGGCGTTGCTCACCGGCGCGGAATCGACAAAGCCGCCACGAAAATCCGGGCCAACGGCGGCCATGAAGTTGTGCGTATCGGCGCGGCCGAAGCCACCGTGGTAACCGGAGCCTTGCGGTAAGCTCGTGTCGGCCACATCAACACCGCACATGTCCGGCGTCGCGCAACCCGTGTCCCCGGTGCGGAAGCTGACCACAATGTCAGGCGGTGGCGTTTGCGCCGTGCCGGCAAGATTGATGGCGCTCAATGGTAACGCGCCGGGGATTGACCCGAGCGAGTCCGCGGTAAAGATCGCACCCGTGTAATCCTGCGATGTGAGGAAGGCCACGATGCGCCGCGCCAGCGCCAGCTTGTCAGCGCCCGTCAGGTAGACCAGGTCCGATCCGCCACCGGCCGCGACAATCGCTTGTGGTGCGTCGGCGGAGACGCCGAGCACACCGTGTGAGCCGTGGAGCGTGACCTGCGGCGTGCTGAGTGAGATTGGGACTCCGCTGGCGCTGTAAAGATTGAGGTTCAGTACATGCGCCAGATCGATCGCCAAGAACCCGCCGGGCAACTGGCCCGCCGGCACGTCGGCGTAACCGAGACTCGCTGCGAAGCTCGTAGAGGATTGCTTTGATGTTGTGGAAAACCCGTGATCCGCGATCATCACCACGTCGGTGGTGGCGGCGAGATTGGAAGCGCGCAACGCCTCGCGGAGCGCACCAAGATTGCTTGAGGCGTTCGCCACCGCCGCACGCGATGTTGGACCATTGATACCGGGCGTTAGTGTATTGGGGCTGTCATGCTGCCCATGCTGGGAGCTGTCGGGGTCTGGTGACCAATAAAGCAGCAGGAATGGTCTACCGTTCCGCCGCAGCAGCGGTAGCACGATCTGGGTAGCGACCGCGGAGAACCAATTCTGCTGCACGCGATTGGGCAGCGCTCGATCCGGCGCTCGCGGATCAATATGCGCTGCCGCGAACGCTGCTGTCAGCTGAGGCGAAAGACTCGGTCCGCCAGGCTCACCTACGTTTTCATCGAGAAAGATGGCAGCGCCGTTGATGATGCCGCGCACCTGGACGCCGGTTGGGCCGGTCTTGCCGATGCTGACCACGTTGTAGCCATGCGCCAGCGCGGCGGACATCAGCGTTTGTTCCCGCAGATAGTTGCCGCCGAAGCGCGCGTCCAAGTCGGCGAGAATGTTGTCGTCCTCGATCGCCGCGATGCGGCTGCCGCCGGCATGGGGCAGTGCTGGTTCGTTGGCGTAGATGTAGTTGGCGAAATTGCCCGTATCGCCGGGAAAGTGCCCTGTCGCGATAGCGGACGCATTCACCGTGGTAAGGGTGGGGTAGACGGAATGGCTGTTGGCGAAATCCACGCCGTCGCGCCGCGCGGCAAACAATTCCGGCGCGTCCGTTTCATTCACCGAACCGTAGCGCAAGCCGTCGGCCACGAAGATGACGGCGTTGTGCGGCGCCGATGCCGGCGTGGTTGCGCAACTCGCCGCGAGCGCGGCCGATATTGCGGCTGCTGCCACAATGCGCACTGTCTTGATCATCACGCCCCCCCACCAATCGCCGCCCGCTCTAAGCGCCGCGTGCTACAGATTGGTGACAGCCAGTCCCAGCGTGTCACGCATTTCCCTTATGTCAGCTAGCTTCGCCTCGAACGGCGACCAATCATCGCGCTCGGCGATAGCGGCCCAGATGCGCTCGACCTCGTCAATCCCCATCGACACCGGCGTTGGCCGTTGCAGCAGCGGTTGCGTGAGCAGGGCGCCAAGATCGCCGCGGGTGCGCTTGTCGAAACCGTCGCGCACTGTGACGAAGCCTTTGTCGTTGTAGAGCGCGCCTTGTGGGCTCTGCGCCGCACGCGACGCGCTGGCTTCTCCGCCGATCCAATCATGGAAGAATTGGTCGAAGCCGGCTTGGCTCTCGGTCAGCCAATTGAACAGGTTCTGCACGAAGCGGAGATCGTCCTCCGGATCACCGGGCTTCAGCTTCAGCCGCGTCAACATCGCGCGTCGCAAACTCTCCTGATATGCCGGCATGAACTGCGCCAGGGCATCTTCCAGCAGTGTGACGGAACACACCGGCGTCAACGCACTCCCCAGCTGCGCTAGCGCCCAAGACACCGCTTCGGGCTGTCTCCCATAAGCATACAGTCCGGTTTCGTCGAAATACGCGGCGGTGAAAGCCGGATCGCAGGTTGGCGAAAAACGCCATGGCCCGTAGTCGAAGCTTTCTCCCGTGAGGGTGAGATTGTCGGTGTTGAGCACGCCATGCACGAACCCCGCCGCCATCCAGCTCGCCACGAGCCGACCCGCATTGCGCGCGGCCCGCTCCATCAAGCCCGCCGCGCGTGCCTCGCCCTCAAGCATCAAGAACTCAGGAAAATAAGCCTCGGCGCAATGATCGATCAGCCGCTGGATCAGATCGGGGCGCTCGAAGAACGCCAGCCGCTGAAATGTCCCGAAGCGGATGTGGCTGTGCGAGAGCCTCACGAGCACGGATGAGCGCGTCGGCGAGGGCTCATCGCCGCGCACAAGCGCCTCGCCCGTCTCGAACAGTGAGAACGCTTTCGACGTGTAAACGCCCAGCGCCTCCAGCATCTCGGCGGCCAGCACTTCGCGGACGCCGCCTTTTAGCGTCAGGCGTCCGTCGCCGAAGCGTGAATATGGCGTTTGCCCTGAGCCCTTTGTGGCGAGGTCCAGCAAACGCCCGGAGTCGTCCCGCAGCTGCGCGAAGAGGAAGCCGCGCCCATCGCCGATGGCGGGATTGTAGGTTCTGAACTGGTGACCGTGATACCGCATGGCGAGCGGCGCTATCATATTGCCAGGCAGTGGCTCGAAGCGGGCGAAATGCGCCTCCCATTCCGCCTCGCTCAACGTGTCCAGGCCCACATGTCGCGCCCAATTCTGATTGCGCCGCCGAAGAATGTGTCTCGGAAAGCGGGTCGGCTCGACTGGATCGGCGAATTCCGGGCCCAGTTGTGCGAACAGCGGCGCGGGTACATAGCGATCTGAAACAGGCATGCGCCGTAAGGTAGGACCGCAATTTGCTCGCGTCATGAGGTGAGAGGCCGTGACGCGGCGCGTGGCCTGTGCCACAAGCCTACAAGGGGATCGGGACAGGATCGGCACGCGATGACAACGCGCGGATTTATCTGCGTTGCGTTTGCGCTTTTGGCTCTCGCTGCATGCGACCAAGATGCCTTGAGCGCCGGCAAGACGGATCAGAGTTCGGCAGCCAACATTGCGGTCGCGCTTGATACCTGCGCCCAAAATCACGGACCGTTCGCGCGCAGCGTGTGCTCCAGTCCCACACTCACGGCCTTGGATCGCCAGGTGCAGCGTGCATTGGTGACGGCGTCGGGCAATGTATCCGATGCAGGCGCCCAGCTCCTGGTTCGCAATGAGGCGCGTTGGCTGGAGGCGCAGCGCATCGGCTGTGGCGTGGCTTCAGCCGCAACTGTCCTTTCGCCCGAGCAGGCGCGGTGTATGGAAGGTCAGTTCCGCGCCCGAGCCCAACAGGCCAGCACCGCCGTGCAGCAGCTTGGCGGTTACACGTTCCAGCGCATGGAATTGGTCGATGCGGCGCCTGTCACCCCCAGCATGGCCCAGCAAAGCGGACTTGGTGTCGACGCACCCGCTGCCATCGTGCGGGATATCCGCTTTCCGCGTATTGATGGGCCGCAGACCCCGGAAGTTCAGCGCTTCAACGACTTGGTCGCGCAGCAACCATCGGTGACGCTCGATGAAGCGACCAATGAGATCGTCGATTACCGTATCGTCTATGCTGGCCCGGAACTCATCTCTGTTCGCTTTGACGGTAGTCAGGATGCGCTTGGCGCGGCGCATCCGAATTCGACGTCCAAGGCCGTTACCGTGTTGATGGGAGAAGGGCGCGAGCTGACAGAGAGCGATGTCTTCCAGGCTGATACGCGCTGGCAAGACTTCATTACACAGCGGGCTGTCGCCGATCTGGCGCGTCAGTTCCGCGAAGATGGGTTCACGCCGCCGCAACGCGATGTCCGAGAAACCGCCACCAAGCCGCATCTTTGGCTTGTTTCCGAACGCGGCCTAACCATTCTTTTCCCACCATATTCGTTCGGCGCGCCGTATGTGATGGGGGGAACGGATGTCACCATACCGTGGGCGGATCTGCGGCCGTATCTGAACCCCGCGGCGCCGTTGCCCATCCGCCCGGCAGCCTGAGTCGGGGCCCTGCGACCACGTTGCCTCGACGCAGCTTGTGCAAATCCGCTAACCAAGAACCATGAACCGAAACGGATCTTTGGCCGCGCTCGTCGGCGTCGTGCTCATCGGCATGACTGGCTTTGGCGTTTTCCTGCCGATCTTTCCGTTTCTGGCTTTGCACCTGGGCGCCAGCGCCACAGCAACCACCATTGCCATGGGGTGCTACTCGCTCGGCCAATTCATCGCTTCACCGTGGTGGGGAAGGCTGAGCGATCGAGTTGGGCGCAAGCCGATCCTGATCATCGGGCTCATAGGCAATTGCATTTCGTATTTGATCCTTTCGCAGGCTCACAGCATCGAGATGCTTGCGGTCGCGCGCCTGTTTGGGGGCCTGATGGCGGGCAATGTTGGCGCCGCCTTCGCGGCTGCCGCTGATCTCGCCGACGACAACACGCGCGCGCGGAACATGGGTTTGCTTGGTGCCGCGGTAGGCCTGGGCTTTATTGCTGGGCCCGCGCTCGGCGCGTTCACAATCGGCCATACGCCGGATGCTCAATCATTTTCGCAAGTGTGCCTTATTTCGGCGGGACTCGCGGCGATCGCCGCTTTGACGGCGTTTCTGCTTTTCCGTGAAAGTCTGCCGAAAGAAGCACGTCGCGCCCACGATGCGCCGCGCGTACGACGCACCACGCTTTTGATGACGCGGCCGACGCTACAGCGTTTAATTGCGGTCACCCTCATCATGATCACCGCGCAAGCGCTGATGGAGTCCACGTTTGGTTTGTGGGCCGACGCGGCGCTGCAATGGGGCCCACGCCAGGTCGGATATGCTTTGGCGGGCTTGGGCGCGGGCTCCGTGCTTCTTCAAGGGGGCGGGGCTGGCCGTGCATCGAAAGTGCTTGGCGAGCGGACGATGCTGATCGTTGGTCTGGGCCTGCTTGTCGCGGGATTTGGCGGCATGGCCGTGGCGCACGGCGAGGCCTCGCTGATCGTCTCGTTGGCTATCCTTGTTGTTGGCATCGGCTTTTCGACGCCTGCGCTCAACGCACTAATCGCAGAACAAGCCGCGCCGGAAGAGCGGGGCGCGGTGATGGGACTCTCGCAATCCGCTTCAGCGCTGGGGCGCGTCATCGGTCCCATGTGCGCCGGCGCCATTTTTGATGCTTGGGGTCACGGCGCGCCCTTCGCCGCCGCCGCTGCCTTGATGGTCGCCGCGCTGTTCGCGGCGACCAGCGAGCGGGCGCTGACTCAAGCGCCTTCGCGCGGATAGCGCCGCCACGCGCCATTGCGGTCACGCACCTCGTAGCCGACTTCGGATTCGCGCAAGCTTGGTGATGCCAGCGGGGCCTTGCCGTGACCGCCGGGAATATCGAGCACATAGGTCGGCTGCGCCAAGCCAGACGCGCGCTCGTGCAACGCACGCACCAGTTCCTGCCCCCGCTCAATCGTGCAGCGGAAATGCGACGTGCCGGGCGCTTTGTCTAAATGATGCAAATAATACGGCTTCACACGCGCCTCGACCAAAGCACGCATCAGCGCTTCGATCGCATCCGCGTCGTCATTGACGCCCTTTAGCAGCACTGTTTGCGAAAGCATTGGCACGCCCGAGTCAACGAGGCGCGCGATTGCCGCACGCGCTTGCTCGGTCAGCTCGCGTGCATGATTGATGTGCAGCACTACGTACGTCGTCGCGCCATCAACGCGCAGCGCCTCTACCAAATCCGGTGTCACGCGCAGCGGATCGACCGCGGGAACGCGGGTATGCCAGCGCAGGATTTTCACATGCGGGATCGCCGCCAACCGTTGCGTGATCTCCCGCGCGCGGCGCGCTGAAAGTAGGAACGGATCGCCGCCGGTGAGGATCACTTCCCAAATTTGCGGTTGGCTCTCGATGTACGTGATCGCCGCGTCGAGCTCTTCGCCGGTCAGCGTGCCATCGCGCATTGTTCCTTGAATAGGCGGCCCGACCATTTCGCGTCGGAAACAGAAGCGGCAATAGACCGGGCACACATGCACTAGTTTCAGCAGGCAGCGGTCAGCGTAGCGATGCACCACGCCCTTAACCGGCGTATGCGCATCATCGCCAATCGGATCGCTCAACTCATCCGGCGAGGTGATTAGTTCGCTTACATCCGGCCGAAATTGCGCCGCGATCGGATCGGCCGCATCCGCCGCATCGATCAGCGCTTCCATCGCCGGCGTGATGGCGACGGCGTAACGCGACGCCACTTCTTCAAGTGCACTATTCCTCTCCCCTAGAGGGGGAGGGGGGAGGGGGTGGGGTGAGGCAGCAGTGCGTGAGAACTTTACCGATCTGCTCACATCACACTCCAAACGCTTTCGCATAGCGTGCCCGCCCACCGGCTTTCAGCGCGCCGGGTTTCAGCTCCAGCGCCATGAAATGCGGCCCCGAAAACGGAGCTTCAAACGACTCGGCCGCAGCCGCCGAGAAGCCGAAGCGGGGATAGTACTCCGCGTGCCCCAGCACAATGATGGCCGCGCAGCCCAACTCCGCGCACCGCGCATTGCCCGCGCGGATCAAGTCGCCGCCGAGACCTTGCCGCTGAAAATGCGGCAACACGGAAACTGGCGCCAACGCCGCCGCCTCGATGGTTTCACTCGCGCGCTCGATTCGCAGCCGTGAGTAGAGGATATGCCCCTGCAACGCGACGTCCCTTGCCGCCACGAACTCGCACAGCACATCGCCATCCGCGCGTAGGCCCTCCACCAGGTTCGCCTCGTCGGCGCGATCAAACGCATGCCGAATGATGGCGCGAATGGTGGGAAAATCGCGTGGCGTGGCGTCGCGGATCATGGGCTGCTAATACCACCTTATGCGAAATCTTACCGAGACTATCTCTTCGTTCGCCGTCGCCGCCTTGAGCTGGCTCGGCGCATCGGCGGCCCGTGCACAGGATTTTTGTGCGGACATGCGCCAAGTTATTGAGGCGGCGCCCACGGAGTTTTCTGCGCTGAAAGGTTCTTCCATCAGCGACATGCAAAGTGCGTCTCTCCTCGTGTTTCACGGTTTGAAACACATCGAAGGCACAGGTGAGTGCGCGATCGGCGAGCAAACCTCGGAAGGGCGACGTTTTTCCACCAGCTATACCTGCGCCAACGCGGCGCCGGATAGCGCGGTAGGCATGGCAAGTCTCACCGAACGCCTGCGCACCTGTCTCGATGTGACAGAGTGGACGGAGCAGCAAGACGGAAGGGGCGCGCGCTCTGCACAATACGGTTTGCTTCGGTTGTCCATCACCCGCAATGGCGCCGATGGTGGGCTGGCTCTGGGTGTCGAATCATTTCGGGATGAGCATGGGGAAGTCATGGGCTCGCCGATGCGTGGCGACGCCGTGAATTCAACAGGCGTGCATCGTTGCATTCCTCGATCGCCAGAAGACATCACTTCGATGATTGCGAGCTATGCGGCACTCCCAGGCGCGGAGCGGTTCGAGGATCGGCAGTTTGTCGGCTACAGAAACCGCACTTCGCATCCCACCATCGCGTTCGTGACCAAGCCAACACATCCTGCGCACCCCGCGCTGATTGTCAGAGACGTAACACAGCGCGACGGATCAACGTTTCTGTCCGCTGAGGGCGACTTTGCCGGTGATTGCCAAGCGTTCCAGGAACTGTTGCAGCAAGTCATCGAAATGAACCAAAACGTCGGTCACTGACTTCATTGCGGGGTCCACAGCACATCCTGAATTGAGCGCGCGCCGCTTGCCAACATCACCAAGCGATCAAACCCCAGCGCGACGCCGCTGGCCGGCGGCATGTGCGCCAGCGCCGCGAGAAAATCCTCATCGATCGGCCAGCTCTTGCCGTAGCGCTTTTGCTTCTCGGCCATATCCGCGACCAGCCGCGCGCGTTGCTCAGCAGGGTCGGTTAGTTCGCCAAAGCCGTTCGCCAACTCGACGCCGCACGCATACATCTCGAACCGCTCCGCCACGTTCGGATCATGCTGCGTGCGCTGCGCGAGCGCCGCTTCGCCGATTGGATACTCGTGCAACAGAGTGAGCGCTGGTGAACCCAGGTGCGGCTCGATATGCACGATCGCTTTCGAAAATTCGTCGTGCGCAAGTCCCCCTCTCCCTTGCGGAGAGGGGGTTAGGGGGTTAGGGGCGTCAAGCTGCCGCTCGGATTCAGAATTGGTCTGCGCGAATTCATCATCACCGTGGGAGTGTCCGTGCCCCTCATCCCCCGGCCCCTTCTCCGCAAGGGAGAAGGGGAGAAACCGCGCGAATACATCCCTCACTGTGAGATATTCCGGCGCCGCATGCGGATCGCACACGCGATCCTTCCACCTGAGCGCCCCGCCCGCCTCCGCCGCCGCCACGCGCGCCAGCGCCACGCAATCCTCCATCACATGCCGGTACGGCGCGCCGGCGCGATACCATTCCAGCATCGTGAACTCGCTCGCATGCAGCGGCCCGTCCTCGCCGCGTCGCCACACTTTGCCGAGCGAAAAGATCTTCTCCTCACCCGCTGCCAAGAGCTTCTTCATCGCGAACTCGGGGCTGGTGTGCAGGTAACGGCCATCCGCCTCGAACGCGTCGACATGCACCTCCGCGCCTGGCGAAACCACCAAAGCCGCCGGCTCCACTTCGACGAACCCCTCCGCCTCGAACCACGCCCGCACCGCGCGCAAAATCGCAACGCGCGCCTGCAGGAACGGCGCACGGTCGGCGTGGCGCGCCTTGTCCCACCATGGCGCGCTCATGCCGCCGCCCCAACCCGGGCAGGGCCCTTGGCCCAAACACAGAACGCAGCTATGAGAGCCGCCAAATTCCATCCCTTCCGGCAGAAAGCGCGCCCGAACGGTCTCGGGCAGCGGGTTTTAGAGGTTTATCGTGGTTAAAGTCATCGCCAGCGACGTCCGTAAAGGCAACGTGCTCGAGCACGAGGACGGCAAATTGTACGTGGTGATGAGCCATGAAACCTTCCGCCCCGGTAAAGGCACGCCGACCACCACCATCGTCATGCGCCGCATCATCGATGGCGTGAAGACCACCGAGACCTACAAAACCACCGACGGCCTCGAAAAGGCGTTCGTCGAAGAGGTGAAGCACCAATACCTGTTCGACGATGGCGATGCCGGTCTCGTCTTCATGAATCCCACCAGCTACGAGCAGGTGCACCTGGCGCGCGACATGGTCGGCGACGCCGCCGACTATCTGCAGCCGGAAATGATCGTCGACCTCACCATGCACGACGGCCAGGCGCTCTCGATCGAGCTGCCGCCGCGCGTGACGCTCGAAATCGTCGAGACCGAACCCGTGGTGAAGGGGCAGACCGCGTCGTCGTCCTACAAGCCGGCGAAGCTCTCGAATGGTGTGAAGACCATGGTACCGCCACACATCGGCGCCGGCACCCGCGTCATCGTCTCCACGGAAGACGGCTCCTACGTCGAGCGCGCCAAGGACTAAGCGCCATGCGCCGTTCGTTCACGCGCCGCGTGGTGATTACGAGCGGCCTTGCCGCTGCGGCGTGCGCGCCAACGACCAGCGTCATCCCATACGATGATCGCACCACGCAGTTTCACGCGAAGATGCTTCAGGTCGAGCAGCGCGCCGGCGGCCGCGTCGGAGTCGTGGCGCTGAACACTGCCAATAACGTTACGCTCAGCTACCGTGCCGATGAGCGCTTCGCCATGTGCTCCATGTTCAAGTGGCTGCTTGCCGCGCAGATCCTGCAAATGGACATGCATATGCCGGGCTTTTTGGCGCAGCAGGTGCATTTCAACGAAGTCTATCTCGCCAATCTCGGCCATGCGCCGGTTACGCGTGCGAACGTCGCGCGCGGTTGGATGACGGTGGAGCAGCTGGCCGAAGCCGCGGTCACGCAAAGCGACAATGGCGCCGCCAATCTCTTGCTTGAGGGCGTGATGGGCCCAGCCGGCCTCACGCGCTTCCTGCGCGCCAACGGCGATTCCGTCACGCGCCTCGACCGCAACGAGCCGTCGCTCAATGAAAACGTGCCGGGCGACGTGCGCGACACGACAACGCCGAATGCCATGGCCCACACCATGGTGCGCTTCCTCACCACGGACACGCCACTTAATCCTACGGCGCGCGTCAAGCTGACGGGCTGGCTGGTCGGCAACCAGACCGGCGGCGCGCGTTTGCGCGCCGGCTTGCCGGCCGATTGGCGCGTTGGTGACAAGACTGGCGCCTCCGACGGCGATCACAACGCAACGACCGATGTTGCGATCTGCTGGTCGGCCCCTGCGAGCGCGCCGATCGTCATCGCTTGCTTCCTGAGTGAATCGACCGTCGACTTCGACGCCCGCAACGCCGCCCACGCTGATGTCGCGCGCACCGTCGTGCAAACCTGGAGCTAGTCCATGGCCAAGGCGAAGTCCGTCACCATCTATCACAATCCGAAATGCACAACTTCGTGCAACGTGCTGGCGATGATCGAAGAGAGCGGCGCCAAGCCGAACGTCGTCGAGTACCTGAAAGAGGGTTGGACCAAACCACAGCTGAAAACGCTGTTCGCCGCAGCGGGCGTCACCCCGCGTGAAGCCATGCGCAAGAAGGCGGCTGAAGACCTCGGCATTTCCGACAAGGCGACCTCCGCGCAAATTCTCGACGCTATGGTCGAGAACCCGGTGCTGGTCGAGCGGCCATTCGTCGAGACCAATAAAGGCGCACGTCTCTGTCGGCCGAAAGAAACCGTGCGCGAATTGCTTTGACGGGTCGTAGGCACGGCGTAGAGATCACACATCGGCTCCTCACGACGAGGATCAAAAGGGAACGCGGGCAAATCCGCGGCTGCGCCCGCAGCTGTAAGCGGCAAGCTTCCGTCCAAGCCACTGCGCGAAGCGCGGGAAGGGGACGCTAGCGTCGAGCCGTGAGCCAGAAGACCTGCCGATGCGAATGCCTGGCTCGGGATGGGGCCATTGGAGGTGAACGTGCGGGCTTTGGTGTGCGCGATGGCGCTTATGCTGACGTGGGCTTCGTCAGCGTCCGCCGCGCCGCGCCACGTTGTCAGCCTCGATTATTGCGCCGACCAATTCGTGCTGGCGCTCGCCGACCGCGATCAGATCGCCGCCGTGTCGCACAATGCGTTGCGCGATGACTCATATTATCGCGCTCGCGCCCGCGGACTGCGGCAGGTCCGCCCAACGGTTGAAGAAACGCTCGCGCTACACCCCGATCTTATCGTCCGCACGTGGGGTGGCGCTTGGGATGCGGCTGCCATCTACGCGCGCTTTCACGTGCCTGTCCTGCAACTCGGCGATGCCGCCGACTTTACGCAGGCGCGCGCTCAACTTCTGCAAGCCGCTCACGCGCTCGGCCACGACGATCGCGGCGCCACGCTTGCGCGCGATCTCGACACGCGCCTTGCGCACCTTCGCGCCATCGCGCCTCGCGCCGCACCGCCGGTCATGTATCTCTCGGCTGGCGGCGCTACGCCGGGGCCCGGCGTGATGATGGACGCCGTCATCCGCGCAGCAGGCGGACGCAACATCGCTTCCGCGCCAAGCTGGAACGTATTGCCGCTCGAACGGCTCACACAAACGCCGCCCGCATTGGTCGCCACAGCGTTCTTCGACACTGGCCGTACGCGAGTAAATGCCTGGTCGCCATCGCGTCATCCCGCATTCCGCGCTGCACTTGCGCGCACACGCACGGTGCCGCTGCCGGCCGCCGCAGTTTCATGCGAGGCTTGGACCGCAATCGACGCTGCCGAGCTCATCGCCACCGCGCTGCGGCGTACATGAGCGGTGCAGCACGCCTCTCGCTGGCGCTCATCATCATCAGTGTGCTCGCGCTATTCACGGCGCTCTACCTTGGCCCCGTCGCGCTCGCCAATCCGCTCGCGAGCGACGACGAAACCCGCACTATCGTCTGGCAAATCCGCCTGCCACGTGCTCTAACAGCGTGGCTCGTCGGCGCAGCGTTAGGTCTAGCTGGCGCTGCGCTACAAGGCTTGTTGCGTAACCCGCTGGCCGACTCCGGTGTCCTTGGTCTTTCCGGTTTCGCCGCGCTCGGCGCGGTCATCGCTTTTGCCTTCGGCTTCGCATCCCTCGCGCCGGCCGCCGCGCTGATCTTCGCGCTCGGCGCCGCTGCGCTTGTCACCGTGCTTGGCTGGTCAACTAGGGGTCCCGCCAGCCTTGTTCTCATCGGGGTCGGCCTCTCAAGCGCTGCCGGTGGCTTGATCGCGCTTGGGCTCAATCTCGCACCGAATCCGGGTGCGCTCTCGGATCTCGTCAACTGGACTCTGGGCTCTGTCGAAGGCCGTTCTCTCAACGATGTCGTGCTTGTTAGCGTGTTCCTCATTGCCGGCGCCGCACTCATTCTCTTCGCCGCGCGCGGCCTGCAAGCGCTGACGCTTGGCGAAGAAGCCGCTGCCGCCATCGGCGCAAATCTCACACGCACCCGCGTTCTCGTGGTGCTCGGCGCGGCGGCTTGCGCAGGCGGCGCCACCGCTGTCGCTGGCGTTATCGGGTTTGTCGGCATCGCCGCGCCGCACTTGGTGCGTGTCATGGCCGGCCACGATCCTGCGCGCTTGCTCGTCCCGAGTGCGCTCGCAGGCGGCGCCATGCTTGTGGTGGCCGACACCGCGGTGCGTTTGTTGCCCACCGACACGGAGTTGAAGCTTGGCGTCGCCGCCGCCTTGGTTGGCGGCCCCATCTTCGCGCTGATTGCCGCGCGTCTTGCTTCGCGGAGCGCCGAGGCGTGAGCGCCTTGCTCTCACTAACGGAACTCAGCGTCGCACTCGCTGGTCGCGCCGCCGTGAGCGGCGTTTCGCTCACCGTGACGCGGGGCGAGGTCATTGCGTTGCTCGGCGCTAACGGTGCGGGGAAGACCACGCTGATGCGCGCCGGCTTGGGGCTCATCGTGCCAAGGTCAGGCATGGTGCGGCTCGGCGGCGGCGATCCACACTTGCTCAACCCGCGTGATCGTGCCTTGCGCGCCGCGTATCTGCCGCAACGACCGCAATCAATTTGGCCGATCAGCGTTGAGCATCTCGTCGCGCTCGGCCGCTACGCTTACGGCGCCGCGCCGGAGCGCCTTTCAGGCGCTGATCAGGCTGCCGTCGATACCGCCATCCAAGCGTGTTCGCTCGAAAAACTCCGCTCACGCCGTATGGACGAAATTTCCGGCGGTGAAAAAGCCCGCGCGCATCTCGCGCGGGCGATCGCACAACATGCGCCTTTGCTGATGCTGGACGAGCCCACGGCCGGTCTCGATCCGGCGCAGGCGTTGGCCGTTGCCGACATAATTCGCACTCACGCCCCAGGCGGCGCCGTCGTGTTTTCCACCCATGATGTTGCACTAGCGGCGCGCACGGCTGATCGTTTGCTGCTGCTTCGAGAGGGCCGCGTTGTTGCGGAGGGGGCGCCGAGCGTGGCGCTGACGCCAGAGACACTCGAAGCAACGTACGGCAGAAGTGCGCGCATCGATCGCATTGGCGACGCGCTCACCGTCACCTTCTCTTAGAGTTTGAACCCGCCATTTTGGATCTGCGCGTACAGAGCTGATGTCACCGGGACATATTTCTGCTCGGCTGGATCATCGAAATAAAGCGCGTGCTCGATCTTTGCTGGATCAAAACCATCGCTCACCAAATCGACCTTGCGATGTTTGAACGTTCCTGTCGTTTCGATCGCTGGCGTGATGCGCACGAAGATCGGGCGCGCGTAGTTTGGCAGCTCGCGATGTAAGAAATCTCGCAGGCCTTGCAGATCGAAATCTTCGCCAGGCGTGATCGCCACCATGCCGGCGCGCCCATCCAGTTTGGCGATGCTGACGCCGTAAACGTTCGCCTCAGCGACGCCGGGATAGCGCGACACCGCTTCCGCGACTTCCGTCGTGGAAACGTTTTCGCCTTTCCAGCGGAAAGTGTCGCCGATGCGATCGACGAAATAGAAATAGCCGTCCTCGTCCTGGCGCATCAGATCGCCCGTGCGGAACCACGCGTCGCCCTTGGCGAAGGCGTCGTGCAGGATTTTGCGCTCCGACGCGGTCTTGTCGGCGTAGCCGGTATAATTGCTGCGTGCATCGGCGCCGATCAGGCCAACCGCCTCGCCAACCTCACCGGGCGCGCATTCGATGCACAATCCATCCGGCCCACGCATCGGCATCTCTGCTTCGACGTCGAATTTCACAAGCTTGACAGTGAAGCGCTTACGCAAGTAGCGCGGGACACGTCCGATTGCGCCGGGTTGGCCGTCGAAGTTGAACATCGACACGTTGCCCTCGGTCGAGCCGTAAAATTCCAGAATTTCCGGCACGCCGAAGCGCGATTGAAACTCAGTCCAAACCTCGGGGCGCATGCCGTTGCCGAACGCGAGCCGCAAGTGATGCGCACGTTCCTTCGGATGTGGCGGCTGGTTCAACAGATAGCGGCAGAGCTCGCCAATATAGACGAAAATGGTGCAATCATGATCGGCGATGTCATCCCAGAAATGCGACGCGGAAAACTTGCGCCGCAGCACCAGCGTGCCGCCATTCAGCAAGGCCGAGCCAACGCCGCAGAGCCCGCCCGTTGAATGGTAGAGTGGCAACGCGCAATAGACTTTGTCTTCGGCATTGCCGTTCGTCGCTGCTGCAAACGCGCGCATGTAAAGTTGCGCGCGCATGTGCGTGATGCGTGCCGCCTTCGGCATGCCGGTGGTGCCGGAAGTATAGATATAAAGCGCAACTCCCTTGGCCGTGAGGCCCGCGCGGCGCGTTCTATTAGGACGCTCCGGCGCGATGCGCGGCGACTTCAGATCAAGTGACTTGTAGTTTTCAGGCAGTTCGCCCGCCGCATCAATCAACCAATAAGTCAGTGGCCGCGCCAAGCCTGCGCGAATGGCGCCGATCACCGGCATGCACGCCGCATCAGTGATGACGTGGCTCGCACCGGAAATTGAGAGCGAGTGCGCCAGCGCCGTGCCCGAGAGATTGTTGTTGATGAGGGCAGTGGCGACGCCGATTTTCGCAAGACCCATCCAGGCGGGCACATATTCAGTTCGATTCGGCAGCAGCAGCGCTACCGTGTCACCTGCCTTCAGGCCTTGCGCATCACCCCACGCAGCGAAGCGATTGGCGAGGCCGTCGAGGTCGCGATAGGTGAGGCGATCGTCTTCGAACACCAAGGCCGTGTGGTCAGCGAACTTGTCGACCGCTTCTTCAAAATCATCGCAGAGCAGCACCGGGGAATCCGGTGCAATTGTCCGCACGCGCCACAGCGTGCGGGAAAGTCCGCGTATGAATTTGACTTCGCGCGCCAGCCGCGCCACCGGATTCATCGGCCGCTCCCCTATTCAACTTAAGCAGCTTCGCGTTGCATTAAAATGGGAGCGCTTTGTCACACTACGCTGCGAAAGCGTTGTTCACAGCGTCGAGCAGAGCACGCTCATCGAACGGCTTGCGCAACAAAGCCGGACGTGCGGCGGAAGCCTCCAATGCGGTCGCATCGGCATAGCCGGAAACGATCAGCACCTTCAGGCCGCCGACTTGCGCCCGCGCCCGCTCCGCGAGTTCGAGACCTGTCATCCCAGGCATGGAATAGTCGGTCACCAGCAGAGTTGGTTGCTTGGGCGGCGGCGCGGTGCGTGGCAAGATGAACCGGACGATGGTGCCACGCCCTGGGCTGGACTCAATCTCAACCGACCCGCCGGATTGCTGCGCGGCGCCGAACACTTGCGCGAGACCAAGGCCGGTGCCTTTGCCGGCGGGCTTAGTCGTGAAGAACGGTTCGAAGGCGCGGTCGGAGATGTCCTTGGGCATGCCCATGCCGTCGTCAGCGACGGCGAGTTCGACGTTTTCGGGATGATCGGCAGAGTCTCGCACGCTCACCGCGATGCGGCCGCCATCGGGCATCGCGTCGCGCGCATTGATCACCAAATTGAGGATGGCAAGTTCGAGCTGGTTGGCGTCGGTTTTCACCCAGCGGGCGCTCGGTTGGAGCTCGAATTCGAGCTGAGTCTGCGGATTGATCGAACGCCGCAGCAATTCTTCCATGCCCGGCACCAGAACGTGGAGATCGACGGCGCTGAGTTCCAATTGCTTGCCACGAGAGAAGGCCAGCAATTGCTTGGTGAGTTTGTCGCCGCGTTGAGCAGCATCGAGCATGTGTTCGGCGATTTCGCGCTGTTTTGGATCATCCATGCGCCGAAGCAGCATGTTGAGGCCGCCGATCATCACCGTGAGCAGATTGTTGAAATCGTGGGCTACACCGCCCGTCAGTTGGCCGATGGCTTCGAGTTTCTGGGTTTGCGCCAATTGCCGCTCTGCTTGGCGGCGCTCAGCGAGGTCCCGCAGCGCCCAAAAGATCAGGCCCGCGGCGCTTGCGAAGGCAACCAGGGCGCCGACGCCGACGGTGAGAAAAACCAAGAGCCGTGGGCGATCGATGAGCACCGAAGCGATGGCGATGTGGGCTGACCATCCGCTGATCGGCGAGCGGACGAACGCCGTTTTGTTCTGAAATCCTTCATAGGTCACGGCATCGTAGATGCCGCTGTTTGCGGAACTCGCGAGCGCTCGGCGCAAAAAGGGCGTGGCCGGCGTGCCGACGCGGGCTTCATAGTTGACGTTTCGCGCGACGAAATTTCCGTGACGATCGTTGATTGCAGAGACGAGGCCTGGGGGCGTGTGTTCAATCAATAATGTTTGAAAGCGTCTCGGATCGAGAGCGATGGTGAGGAGAAAGCGGGGATGTCCGCCTTCGAGGATCGGGAGGTGGACATAGGCACAGGGGCAATTTTCACCGTCCCGATAAATATCTCCGATGATCGCGCCGTCGTTCGTAGGCTGCAGATCGGCGAAGGGTTTGAGCGCTTCGCCTGCGGCGGAGAAACCGCGGGCGAGATCGAACACTTCGCGTCTCGTTTGCAGATCCGAGAGGATGATGTTGCGCCAGGCCGGATTGAAAGCGGAGACTTCGCGAGAGCGAGCGTAGGCTTCGATCCAGGCGTGATGCGTGAAACTGGGGCTCGTGGCGAGCACGCGCATCGCCGAGACATCGCCCTCAAGCATCGCATCCGCGAGTTCGGAGACCGCTGCGGCGCGCGCCAAGGTCTGGCGTTCGATGTCTTCGCGCTCGCGATTGAGCGTGAAGACGAGTTGCAGCACCACCAGCACAACCACCGGCAAGGCCAGAGCCGCGCCCAATAGGAAGTAGGGCCTTTGAGTGAAGGTCGCCGGCAAAAATCCCTCGTGCGGAGGAACTTTAGGCTGGCCGAACCCCGCGCCGCAACGGGAACACTAAGGTCATAGTGGGGCGATCATGGCGCAGACTGGCAAGAGGGCGATCAGGATCGAGATGAGGACGGCGAACGCTCGCATGGATTTCCCTCCAATACTGAAGGCAAGCGTTAGCGGCTGCGTTTTGCGGCGATGTTTCGCGATTGTTGCGGCTTCAAGGTGATTTCGGGGCGCGTCAGGACGAATAGAACGCCCCGAACGAACAGCGCGAAGAGCGTGTTCAGGAAGGTTTGCGCGATGGTCCAGAGGGAGAGTGGCGCGGTGCGGTTAGACATGTGAGCCGCATTGTACGCGCGGCGGAGGGGTTTTTGTTCAATTGGAATGCGGTGAGGGGGTGATAATCGCGCAAGCAGTCTAGAGTCGCCGGTGGTCAGCTATTTCTTTTGCTTAGGCGGATGGTTCGACAACGAAGAAGCGCCAATTGATTTAGTGCTTCGATCAGTTGGAGCAACGAGTCGCCCAGACCGAATTGCAGTTGAACCGGTGACGGCATTGCGCCCAGCACGCTTTAGCGCTGCGTCAACTTTGCTCACGTCGAGCCGCTTATTCATCGTCCCAAGCCTCAACAAGCTGGAAATCACCCTCCAAGCTATTCCAAATATACCACTCGTCCACAATAGGTTTGTACCGCGTTTCGAGGTACTCGAGGCTGCGATCGAATCGACGGCGAATTATTTCTTCGGGAATGTTGTGTCCGCCGGCGGCTACGCGCTTTTGGACGCGGGCTATTGAAGACGCAACATTTGGCAAACTCAGGTAAATGAGACTGACGTGATAGCCTTGGTGTTGCCACCCGGGAATCTTTCTAGCGTAGCTTAACGACGCAAGGGTCGTCTCAAACATGATTTCCCGCTGATTTCTGACTGCTTCGTCGATTTGCTCAAGCATCATGCGGCCGGCACGTAGATCGAGTTGCAGACCGGACAGCCCGGTCGCCGCCAGATCGCGCGCGATTTCATCAGCATTGATGAAAAGTAGCTGTTCATGCTCAGCGGGCAGGTATTCGTTTGCGAAACTAGTCTTCCCAGCGCCGTTTGCACCGGCGATGATGATAATCTCGCGCATCACTGTAGGCTTCTGTTCGGCAAATAGAGCGGCGGTTGCTGATCGCGGACGAGTTGCGAGCAGCCGTCTTCCCAGGGAAAGAGGCCGGGACCGTTAGCAGGCCACACAAGCTGAAACGCCCTTAATGGTCCACGTTCAGCCGGATCGCCCCAGAACCACATCGCTGAATTAAGATAGTCGCGCACGATGTTGGTGGGATGCACGGTGCGGCTGATGCAATCGTATCCTTCGATTAGATCGCTCCAGCGCTGATTGTCCTCGGGGATCTTGCCGTCTTTGATCTGGCGGAAAACTCTTCCGAGCATGTTGTGCATGAGTTTAATGTCGAGGCCGAAGACGATGAACTCCGGCGCGTTGAGCGTCTGCGTGAAACCCACAGAGTAGGAGAAGCTTGGGTTCTCGCCCTTGTTGTCGAATACACTGGTGCAAAACCAACCGTGCTCCTCGATGCTGTCGAGGATTTTTTGCTCGTAGTCGTTGAGCCCTTTATGTGCGGCATCTGCGCCTCACCCTCACCCTAGCCCTCACCCGCGCTGCGGGAGAGGGGACGACATAGTTTAGCCGATCGGCTCGCGCTTCTCGCCGGTGGGGCTGACGTAAATTTCGCCGCCAACCTTTTTGAACTCGGCGCTCATCTCCGCCATCCCAGCCTCCTGCGCTTCCTTCGCCGCTGCGTAGTCGCGCACGTCCTGCGTGATCTTCATCGAGCAGAACTTGGGGCCGCACATGGAGCAGAAGTGCGCGGTTTTGTGTGCGTCTTTGGGGAGCGTGGCGTCGTGGAAGTCGCGGGCGGTGTCGGGGTCGAGGCTTAAGTTGAATTGGTCTTCCCAGCGGAATTCGAAACGGGCGCGCGAGAGCGCGTCGTCGCGCAGGCGCGCATAGGGGTGGCCCTTGGCGAGGTCGGCGGCGTGGGCGGCGAGTTTGTAGGTGATGACGCCGGTTTTGACGTCGTCGCGGTCGGGCAGGCCTAAGTGCTCCTTCGGCGTGACGTAGCAGAGCGCCAATGGCTGAGGTGATGTGGTCGTAGCCGGGGGCGATGTCGGTGGCGAGCGGGCCCAGCGTGTAGAAGGGCGCCTCGCCGCAGGCGGCGAGCTGCTTGTCCATGTTCTCTTTGATCTTGTGCATCGGCACGTGGCCGGGGCCTTCGATCATGGTTTGCACGCCGTGCGCCCAGGCGATTTTGGTGAGTTCGCCGAGGGTTTCGAGTTCGGCGAATTGGGCGGCGTCGTTGGCGTCGGCGATGGAGCCGGGGCGCAGGCCGTCGCCGAGTGAGAAGCTCACGTCATAGGCGCGCATGATCTCGCAGATCTCTTCGAAGTGCGTGTAGAGGAAGCTCTCCTTGTGGTGGGAGAGGCACCACTTGGCCATGATCGAGCCGCCGCGACTGACGATGCCGGTGACGCGCTTGGCGGTGAGGTGGATGAACGGCAGGCGCACGCCGGCGTGCACGGTGAAATAGTCGACGCCTTGCTCGGCCTGTTCGATCAAAGTGTCGCGATAGATTTCCCAGCTGAGGTCTTCGGCGATGCCGCCGACTTTTTCGAGCGCCTGATAGATCGGCACGGTGCCGATGGGCACGGGCGCGTTGCGGATGATCCAGTCGCGGATGTTGTGGATGTTGCGCCCGGTGGAGAGGTCCATCACCGTGTCGGCGCCGTGGCGGATGGCCCAGACCATCTTGTCGACTTCCTCGGCCATGGAGGAGGTGACGGCGGAATTGCCGATATTGGCGTTGATCTTCACGAGGAAGTTGCGGCCGATGATCATCGGCTCGAGCTCGGCGTGATTGATGTTGGCCGGGATGATGGCGCGGCCGCGGGCGATTTCTTGCCGGACGAATTCCGGCGTGACGAAATCGGGGATGGAGGCGCCGAAGTCTTCGCCGTCGCGGATGAAGGGTTGCGTGGCTTCGCGGCGCATGTTTTCGCGGATGGCGACGTATTCCATCTCCGGCGTGATGACGCCGCGGCGGGCGTATTCGAGCTGGGTGACGGCCTTGCCGGCCTTCGCACGCAGAATGCGCGGCTGCTTCGGGAAGGGCGGCGTGAGTTTTTCAGCGCTGACGTTGCCGTTGTCTTCGGCTTTCACCGCGCGGCCATCGATCTCCTCGATATCGCCGCGGGCTTTGACCCATTCGGCGCGGGTGCGAGCGAGACCTTGCTCAATATCGATGGTCGTGTTCGCATCGGTGTACGGACCTGACGGATCGTAGATCGTCAGCGGCGGTTCGTTGGCCGTCGGATGAAGCGCCACTTCGCGGAACGGCACGCGCAGATCGGGATGCGCGTGGCCGGAGGCGTACACTTTGCGCGAGCCGATCAGTGGGCCGATGGTGACACTAGGGGTGAAGGCGGTTTGCGGTTCAGGCTTGTTCATGCGGGTTTCCTTGCGACCCAACCCACGAAAGTGAGCCAGGCGCCGATGAGAAGTTCGAATGCGGCCGCGCCGATCATGGCAGCGGGCGAGGTGACGAAAGAATTGGTGATTTCCGCGCCCCATTCAGGCGCCAGCATCAGCCACGCGCCCTTCAGGCTCGCAGCGACGCCGATGAGTGTGATGAAGATGGCGGCGGGGCTGGTCCAGTGATGATGCGCGCTCAGCAACGAGAGGCCGACCAGCAGCGTGAAGGCGCCAGTGACGAGCACGAGGCCCGGTTGCCGCATGAATTCCGGTAACAAAGTTGCAAAGAGATGTTGCCGCGTCAGCAGCGTCACGCCGATGACCAGGAAATAGGGGCCAGCAATGCGCGCCAGCGTGCGCGTGCGAACGGCCGGATCATACGCGCTCATGGCTTTGCTCTGGGTTTTGCAAACCAGCCAGCGTACGCCAGATAGATGCCGATCAACGTGGCGATGGCAGCGGGGATGAGTGGGATGCCAGGCACGTGCATCGCCATGCCGGCGAGCTGCGAGACGATCTGCGGCACAAACAGCAACACGGCGCTGCGGATGAGCGTGATCCAGCCGAAGAAGCTGATGATGATGGCGGGCAAGCTGTTCCAGTGATGATGCGCGGCGACCATGGCGCAGCCGATGGCGATGCCGAATACAGCGGTGACGAAGAGCAGCGGGCCGTCTTGTATGAAGGGCGCGAGCACGGCGCCGGATTGGTCATAAATGGCGGCGGCGCCGTGATGTTTGCGGCCGTGACTGTCGAGCGGCCAGGCGCCGACGATCAGCGTGTCGTCGGCGCGCGGGCGCGCATCGATTTGCGCGGTGAGACGTGCGAGCACGGCGCGGATTTCGCCGGCGCGCCTGAGCGCCCAATAGGTCGGGCAATCGAGCGCGGCCCACATGAATTCAGCGCGAACCAGGCCGTCTTCATCCGCAAGGTCCGGCGTCGGGCGCCAGGGCGAAGCGACGAAGCCTTCGCGCACCGGGCCGGAGAAAATGTGCAAGCCTTGCGGATGCGCCGGGCCGCAGGTGAAGCAGCCTGGAAAGAAATGCTCGCCACGCGGCGGAAACGTGCGCGCGGCGTCCGTGGCTGTGCGCAAGCCCGGTGAAGACGGCGGTGTGACGGAGGGCGTAGCCGCACGCGCACGCGCAAGGTCCTTGCCGCCGTGGCGCAGGATGATCTCGCCATCATCGCGCACGACGTCGATTGGCGTTTCGAGCGGTGGCGGCGCGCGTAGCGACACTTCCGCGGCGTTGCCGACGAACGCCGCGGCCAGCCCGCAGACATAGCCGCCGTTGCCGGAGCGCGGCGGCCCGTGAAAGCGCTCAGCGATGACGACAGTTTCAGACAAGTGCGCGTCTCTCCCTACGCCGGTGTGAACCGGATCAGGTTCGGCGGGTCGCGGCTTCGGCCGCCTCTCAGCCGCCGTGGTTCGAATGAACCGGCGCGGCCCCCCGGAGAACGACGTGGAAACTAATGCCATCGAACCCTGCGTCAAGCGCGGCGCGCGCGGATGTGTTAGAAGCGCGTCATGAACGACGATTTGCACATCGATCCAACCCGCGAAGCCTTTGAAAGCTTCAGGGCGCTGCCGCGAGACGAGCCGATCTTCATGCTGAACCTGGTGCGCTTTCGCGAGCGCGCCGAGTATCCCGCCGCGCATCCCGGCGCGAAGGCGCCTCGCAGCGGCACGGAAGCTTATGCCGAATATGGCCGCACCAGTGGGCCGATCTTCAAACGCGTCGGTGGCAAGATCGTCTGGCGCGGCGAGATGGAGACGATGGTCATCGGCCCGCACAAGGAACATTGGGATGCTGTATTCATTGCGCACTATCCGACGGCGGCCGCATTTCTTGAGATGGTCACCGATGTGGACTATCGCCAGGCGGTCGTGCATCGCCAGGCTGCGGTCCTGACAAGCAGGCTCATTCGTTGCCGTGCGTCGAACGCAGGCGGCGGATTCGCCTAAGAGGCATTGGACCGAGAGAAGGAGAGGTCATGGGTTTGCTGGACAGCTTGGTGGGCGGCGCGGTGGGCGCGGGGCTGGCGGTGGCCGCGCAGCGCATCCTTGAACAGCACGGTGGCGTGCAGGGCGTGGTCAATCAGATGCAACAGCACGGGCTAGGTGACACGGTGCGCTCGTGGGTATCGACGGGGCCGAACCTGCCGATCACCGCCGAACAAATCCATCAGGTGTTTGGCTCGGGCACGATTGATGAGATCGCGCGGCGCGCCGGCATGAACCCACAACAACTCACCCAGCAACTGGCGCAATTCTTTCCGCAGGCGATCGATCACTTGACGCCCAACGGGCAAGTGCCGCCGAGCAATCCCGCGACCTGATTGCGCGCCCGCGCAAAGCGGCCTAGCGCCAAGTGATGCGCGTTCTGGTGCTCGGCGCTTATGGGCTGATTGGTTCGGAAGTGGTTCGCCACCTGCGCGGCGATGGCGTCGCGGTCGTGGGCTTCGGACGCAGCGTCGCC